>CANQQI010000224.1 GCA_947625945.1 uncultured Oscillospiraceae bacterium | reverse complement strand
TGGGGCGTGGCGGAGGACCGCAGCGCTTCGATCAGGTCGGGAATGGCCCGGCGGGCCCAGGCGATGATCTTGTCCCCCCAATCGAAGATCCGCTGAATGGCGAAAAATACCGTGGGGGTCATGAGCAGCAGAGTAAACATGATGAGCCTGGACCCCACGCTGCCGGTTTGCAGTTCCAAAATGCCCCAGAACAGGGTAAAGCACGCCACCAGCCCCGCCGCCATGGCGGCCCAGATGATTTTCCGGAATAGGTTGAAGGGCTTACAGGTCTGGTACAGCACCAGCAGCCCCACCACCCCCAAAATGGCGGCGCAGACGGTGCTGGTCTCGTCCTGGGGCAGGGTGAAGACCTGCATATATCCCTGGGCCATCAGGGCCACGAAAATATTGGTCAGCCCGCCTGGGAAGGCCCGCCGCAGCACCCCCGCCAGGAACCGGCCCCGGACCCGCTCATAGTTGGGCTCCATGGCCAGGAAGAAGGAGGGGATGCCGATGGTCAGGGTGGAGATGGCGCTTAAATGCACCGGGGCCAGAGTGTAGGGCCACAAGGTCAGCAGGCTGCACAGCGCCAGACCCAGGGAGAAGATGTTCTTCACCAGAAATAGGGTGGCGGCCCGCTGGATGTTGTTGATCACCCGCCGGCCCTCCCCCACGATGCCGGGCATGGCGGCGAAATCCGAATCCAGCAGCACCAGCCGGGCCACCTGGCTGGCGGCCTGGGCCCCGGAGGCCATGGCGATGCCGCAGTCCGCCTCCTTCATGGCCAGCACGTCGTTGACGCCGTCGCCGGTCATGGCAACGGTGTGCTTCGCCGCCTTGAAGGCCCGAATCAGCTTTTTCTTCTTCTCCGGGGTGACCCGGCCAAAGACGGTGTACTCCTCCGCGGCTTTGCGGAAGTCCTCGTCGCTTTCTAGATTTGTGACGTCCACCAGCTTGTCCGCGTTCTCAATGCCCGCCCGGGCGGCGATCTGGCTGACCGTGGCGGGATTGTCTCCGGAGATCACCCGAATGGAGACCCCCTGGGCGGCGAAATAGCGGAAGGTGTCCTGGGCCTGGGGCCGGATCCGGTTGGTCAGCAGCACCAGGGCCAGGGGGGTGAGCTTCTCCTCCTCCAGCGCCCCGGGCTGGGGGTCGCCGTCGTACCGGGCCACCAGCAGCACCCGGTAGCCGGATGCCGCCCAGTCCTGGGCCTGGGCCCGCACCTCCGGGAAGCTCTCCCGGATCAAATACTCCGGCGCCCCGGTGAGATAGGCCCCCCGGTCCCGAAACACCCCGCCGCTCCACTTGGCCGACGAGGTGAAGGGAATGTAGCGCTGGCACTCCCAGTCCGACGTGCCGTCAAACAGCTCCGCCAGGGCCCGGGCGGTGTCGTTGTCCGGCTCCCGGCTGCCGTAGAGGGCTGTGAGGGCGGCCTCCGTCTCGTCGTAGGCGTCCGGCGTCAGGGGCAGAATGCATTCCACGTCCATGGCAGGCTCGGTGATGGTGCCGGTCTTGTCCACGCACAGCACATCCACCCGGGCCAGGGTCTCGATGCAGTTCATGTCCTGCACCAGCACCCGCTTCCGGGTGAGCTTCATGGCGGACACCGCCATGGCCACGCTGGTCAGCAGGTACAGCCCTTCGGGAATCATGCCGATCAGGGCGGCCACGGTGCTCTCCACGCTGGTCCGCAGCTCGGAATGGAGCAGGAAAAACTCCTTGTAAAACATGGCCAGGCCCACGGGAATCAGTAAAAAGCCCACCGCCCGGATCAGATGGTCCAAGGAACGCATCATTTCCGACTTGGCGGCCTTGGGATCGGCCTTGGCCTCCCGGGCCAGCTGGGCGGCGAAGGCGTCGGGGCCTACCTGGGTCAGCTGGGCCCGGCCCCGGCCGGCGATGACGAAGCTGCCGGAACGCAGGGTGTCCCCAGGGCCCTTGCCGATGGCGTCGGCCTCGCCGGTGACCAGGGACTCGTCCACCTGCAGCGCCCCGACGCGCAAAACGGCGTCGGCGCAGATCTGATCCCCGGGGGAAAACTCTACAATGTCATCCCGCACCAGCTCCGTGGTGGGCAGGGCAATTTTTTCCCCGTCCCGGTAGACCGGCAGAGTCTGGGCCGCCACCAGGGTCAGCTTGTCCACGGCCCGCTTGGCCCGGATCTCCTGGAAGCAGGCGATGACGGTGTTCACCACCACAATGACCAAAAAGGTCATATTTTTCACGGAGGAGCCCGCCAGGATCAGAATCGCCGCCAGCACCAAAAAGACCAGGTTGAAGAAGGTGACGCAGTTGTGGAAAATAATGTCCCGCTCGCTGCGGCCGGCGCCCTCCGGGGCGGCGTTGCCCCAACCGGCGTCCAGACGGCGCTGGGCCTGCTCCTGGGTCAGCCCCATCTCGGGGTTGGGGTTGCAGACGGGCAGGGGCGCGCGGACGGGAGCGGGCTGTATTTTTTTAGCCTTCATTGCCGGACCTCCTAAAGCGGCACTGCCGCTCCAATACTTGCTTTTTCCATATTATAGCACATTCGCCCCTAAAACGAAACCCCTAGAAGGTTAAGCTTTTATTAAGATGT
>CANQQI010000223.1 GCA_947625945.1 uncultured Oscillospiraceae bacterium | reverse complement strand
TCGTACCGCCAGTCGGACAGGTCCTCCACCGGGGCGGACCAGCAGACATAGTCGTTGACGCAGAAAATGGGGGCGTTAAACCGGTCGTGGGAGCCATAGACATACACCCGGCCGCCAAATACATGAGGCTCCCCGTCGGGGATGTACTCCCAACTGGGCAGATAGGGGTTAAAAACCTGATTTTTCATCCGGTACGCCTCCAATTTTAAAAATCTTTTCTTTTTACGTCTGCCCGTAGTACGCGTTCTTCCCGTGTTTGCGCAGGTAGTGTTTATCCAGCAGCGCCTGCTGCATGGGGCCGGAGCGAGGATTCAGCAGCATGGCGTGCCAATCCATAAAAGCCACTTCCTCCAGCACTACCGCGTTGTGGACCGCATTCATCGCGTCCCTGCCCCAGACAAAGGGACCGTGGCTATGGACGACCACGCCGGGAATTTGGTCGGGATCTTTCCCCGTGAAGGTCTCGACGATGACCTTGCCGGTCTCCTTCTCATATGCGCCTTTGATCTCCTCCTCCGTCATGGGCCGGGTGCAGGGAATGGCCCCGTAGAAGTAGTCCGCCTGCGTTGTTCCCATAGCCGGGATCTCCATGCCCGCCTGGGCAAAGGTCGTTGCCCAACGGGAATGGGTATGGACGATGCCGCCGCAGCCCGGGAACGCCTTATACAGCTCCAGATGGGTGGGCGTGTCGCTGGAGGGCTTCCATTTGCCCTCCACTACCCTTCCGTCCAGATCCACCACCGCCATGTCCTCCGGCGCCATGCCCTCATAGGGCACTCCGGAGGGCTTGATGACCACCAGGCCCCTTGCCCGGTCGATGCCCGAAGCGTTGCCCCAAGTAAAAGTCACCAGGCCGTATTTGGGCAGCAGGAGGTTGGCCTCCCACACCTGTCTTTTCAGTTCCTCCAGCATCACAATACCTCCGTCGCTAGTTTCTCTAAAGGCAGCACCCGCTTATACTGGGCCAGGAAGGCTTGAAAGCCCCGGATGTCCTCCGGCTCCGCCATCACGGTGCTGGCCCGTACTCCGGCAAAGACCTTTTGGTCCAGGTAATCCTCCAGGGTCTCCCCCGGCGCTTTCCAGAGCATATAGGCCGCCAGCAGCGCCATGCCGTAGGGGCCGCCCTCACCCGCCGTTTCCATCACAGACACCGGCGCGCCAACGGCGGCGGACAGCATCCGCTGGCCCACCTCCGGCGTCTTAAAAAAGCCGCCGTGGCCATAGAGCTTGTCGATGGGCACTTGCTCTGTCTGTGTCAAAATATCCAGGCCGAGCTTCAGCGTGGCCAGTGCGGAGAGAAGGTGCGCGCGCATAAAGTTCCCCAGGGTGAAGCGGCTGTCCGGCCTTCGGAGAAAGACCGGCCGGCCCTCGTCCAGGTCCGTGACGCCCTCGCCGGAGAAGTAGTTGTAGCTGAGAAGTCCGCCGCAGTCCGCGTCCCCCTCCAGGGCCTTGCGGAACAGCTTCGTAAACAGCGCGCCCCTGTCTATCGAAACGCCCAGGGTCTGCGCGAATTCGGAGAAGAGATTTACCCAGGCGTTGATGTCTGAGGTGCAGTTGTTGCAGTGGACCATAGCCACGGGAAGCCCGGCGGGGGTAGTCACCATGTCGATCTCCCGATGAACGCCCAGGGGCCTGTCGGTCACGATCATGGCAAAATCCGAGGTCCCGGCGGAGACGTTCCCCGTGCGGACCCGCACGGAATTGGTGGCGACCATGCCGGTGCCCGCGTCCCCCTCGCATGGGGCGACCGTAATACCCGCTTGGAGGGTGCCGCTGGGGTCCATAAACCGGGCCCCTTCCTCGGTCAATACGCCGCCGCTCTCCCCGGCTACAAGGACCTTGGGCAGAATTGCGCGGGGGTCGATGCCCGTCAACGTCTTGAACTTTTGCGCCATGGTTTCATCATAATCCAGCTTTTCGCTGTCGATGGGGAACATGCCGGAGGCCTCGCCGATTCCCACCGCCTTTTCCCCGGTGAGTTTCCAGTGGATATACCCGGCCAGCGTAGTGAGGTAGGCAATATTTTTCACATGGGGCTCGCCGTTGAGGATCGCCTGGTACAGATGGGCGATGCTCCAACGCTGGGGAATATTGAAACCGAACAGCGCTGTCAGCTCCTCAGCGGCCTGACCGGTGATGGTGTTGCGCCAGGTGCGAAACGCCGCCAGCTGCCGCCCATCCTGATCGAAGGGCAGATAGCCGTGCATCATCGCCGACACACCGATGGCGCCCACCATGGTGAGTTCCATGCCCAGTTTCTCTTTCACATCCGCTTTCAGCGCGGCGTAGCAGCTCTCCACGCCCGCGTGGATCTCCTCCATGGAGTAGGTCCACACGCCGTTTACCAGCTGGTTTTCCCACTCATAGTCCCCGCTGGCAATGGGCCGGTGCGCCCGGTCGATCAGCACCGCTTTAATCCTGGTGGAGCCCAGCTCAAAGCCCAGGACGGTTTCCTTCAAATCTATCATGCCCATGGATTCTCCGTGGGGTATGGCAGGCTCTTGGGCTGGTTGTAGGAGATGTCCTGGATGCCCAGGAATTTGAACACCTCAAACAGGGCCTTGCCGTA
>CANQQI010000222.1 GCA_947625945.1 uncultured Oscillospiraceae bacterium | reverse complement strand
TAGGCGGCGCCCTTTTTCTTGGCCCGGCCCGTCCGGCCGATGCGGTGGATATAGTATTCGTTCTCCTTGGGCACGTCGTAATTGATGACGCACTCCACATCGTCCACGTCGATGCCCCGGGAGGCCACATCCGTGGCGATCAGCACCGGGAGCTTGCCGTCCCGGAACTGCTGCATGGTCTTCTCCCGCTTGTCCTGGCGGATGTCCCCGTGGAGGCACTGGCAGTCCAGCCCCTCCCGCTGGAACTCGTCGCACAGCCGCTGGCAGACGTGCTTGGTATTGCAGAAGATCAGCACCCGCTCAAAGCCTTGGCCCCGAATCAGCCGGAGGGTGGCGTCGGCCTTCTCCAGGAAGGAGGGGGCGGTGATATAATACTGGTCGATATCCGGCCGGTCCTCCAGCTCCGGCTCCACGGTAATCTCCACCTCGTCCCGCTGGTACATCCAGGACACCGTCATCACCTCCTGGGAGATGGTGGCGGAGAACAGCCCCATGTTGGTCCGGTTCCGGCACCGCTCCACAATCCGGGTCACATCTTTGAAAAAGCCCATGTCCAGCATCCGGTCCGCCTCGTCCAGCACCAGGGTCTTCACGCTGTCCAGGCTGACGCTGCCCCGCTTGCAGTGGTCCAGGAGCCGGCCGGGGGTGGCCACCAGGATATGGGGCGTCTTTTTCTCCATCTGCCGGATCTCCCCACGGATCCGGGTGCCGCCGTAGTACACCGCCACCCGGATCTCGGGCCGGAGGACCAGCAGGTCCCGCAGCTCCTCCCCGATCTGGAGGGCCAGCTCCCGGGTAGGAGCCAGAATCAGTCCCTGGACCTGCCGGTTTTCCGGGTCGATGTGCTCGATCATGGGGATTCCGAAGGCGAAGGTCTTGCCGGTACCCGTAGGGGCCTTGGCAATCACGTCCTTCCAAGCCAGAAAGGGCGGAATCGCCTCCCGCTGCACGGTGGTGGGATAGCCGTAGCCCTTTTTCTCCAGGGCCTGTAAAATTTCCTGGGAAATCCCCAGGTCAGAAAAGGTCATTTGCTCCATACGCTCGTTCCTTTGATGGTTTTTCTTTATTCTAGCAGGTTTTTCATGGTTTTGCAACTTGCGTTTATAGAAATTTAAGAAAATCCCCCGCGCAGGCGGTGGACAAAGGGCGGGAAATGTGGTATGATGGATAAAATGTTCTGGCAGGGAGGTCAAAAAATGGGCAAGCTAATCGTGATCGAGGGCACCGACGGTTCGGGAAAATCCACCCAGTTTCGACTGCTGTCTCAGCGCCTGGAGCGAGAGGGGCGGGATTTCCGGCACATCGTGTTCCCCAGGTACGATCAGCCCAGCTCCGCCCCGCTGAAAATGTACCTGAACGGGGACTTCGGCGCCGATCCCGCTTCCGTCAATCCCTATGCCGCCTCGGCGTTCTACGCCGTGGACCGGTTCTGCTCCTACCGGCTGGACTGGGGGGAATACTACCGGGGAGGCGGCGTGGTGCTGTCCGACCGATACACCACCTCTAACGCCGTCCACCAGGCGGTGAAAGTCACAGGACAGGAGCGGCAGACGTTTTTAGAGTGGCTCTACGACTTTGAGTACCGCCGTTTGGAGCTGCCCAGGCCGGATCTGACGCTGTATCTGGACATGCCCACAGCGTTTACGGAACAGCTCCTTCGCCGCCGGGAGGCGGACACCCACACCCACGCCGATATCCACGAGCAGGACGGGGCCTATCTCGCCGCCTGCCGGGAATGCGGCCGGGAGGCGGCCGGGTACTACGGCTGGACGGTGGTGGAGTGCGTGGAAAATGGCGCCATGCGCTCCGTGGAGGATATTCACCGGGAGATTTACGGTCATGTGCTGACCTGCTTGGAGGAATAAGGATGGTTTATCTGTTTCTGGGCCCGGGCTTTGAGGAAATCGAGGCCGTCACCCCCCTGGATCTGCTGCGCAGAGGGGGCGTGGAAGTCGCCACCGTGGGAATCCTGGGGCGGCAGGTGGTGGGAAGCCACCAGATCCCGGTGACCGCGGACCTGACATTGGAGGAAGTGGATCTGGAACGCTCGGAGATGCTGATCGTCCCGGGAGGCCGGGGCGGGGTTGCTTCCCTGCTGGGCTGCCCAGAGGCCCTGGCGCTGCTGAAGGCCGGCTGGGAACGGGGCTGCTTTCTGGCGGCCCTCTGCGCCGGTCCCACCGTGCTGGCAAGCCTGGGCATCACGGAGGGAAAGCGGGCCGTGTGCTATCCCGGATTTGAAGACCAGATGGGCGCCGCCCAAATCGACCCCGGCGCCGCCTGCGTCCGAGACGGGAGGCTGATCACCGCCGCCTCCGCCGGGTGCGCCGTGCCCTTTGGGCTGGCGCTGGTAGCGGCGCTGAAGGGCGAAGCGGCGGCCCAGGCCGTGGCGCGGCAGATTGTCCTGCGCTGAAGGAGGAATTACCATGGAAAGACCCAATGATCCCAACCAGGAAAACCACTGGCTGGATGATTTTCTTGATCCCTCGGAGATGGGAGAGGAGATCGGCCCGGATGAGCAGGCAGTTTTCGCCGCCGGGCTGACGAATCCGGAGGACATGGAGCTGGAGCAGATCATCCGGGAAGTGTCCGAGGAGATG
>CANQQI010000221.1 GCA_947625945.1 uncultured Oscillospiraceae bacterium | reverse complement strand
TTTGACGAGGACTTCACCCGTATCGGCCAGGTCTATGCGCCCTACACCGCCGACCTGACCGAAATGGCCGCCGCCGCCAACTACGACGCCGTCAGCTATCCCGTGTTCAACAAACAGTCCATCGCCTGGGCCGGCTACCTGAACAGCATCACCGAGCAGCCCAACATCGGCGGCGTGTTCTATGACCGGGACGCCTTTGAGGCCGCCGGCATCACCGCCGATCCCACCACCTGGGCCGAGTTCCTGGACGTCTGCCAGAAGCTGAAGGACAACGGCGTGGCCCCCCTGGTGCAGGACAGCGCTTACACCAACTTCTCCTTCTACTATCAGCTGGTCCGTCACATCGGCGAGGAAGGCATCGCCGACCTGCGTGAGAACGGCGGCTGGGCCGACAATGCCGGCGCCGTGGCCGCGGCCCAGGACATCATCGACCTGGTGAAGGCCGGCTACTTTGCCGACGGCACTCCCAGCGAGTTCCCCAGCGGCGAGAACAAGATCGGTCTGGATGAGGCCGCCATGGTCATCTGCGCCGACTACGTCTGCGCCGAGGTGGACGGCAACACCGAGAGCCAGACCAACTGGGGCGTGTTCAACGTTCCCGCCGTGGAGGGCGGCGCCTCTACCGCGGCCTACATGGGCACCAACTCCCTGGCCATTACCAGCTACAGCGAGAACAAGCAGGCCGCTTTTGACTTCTGCCTGTTCCTGGTCACCGGCGAGTGGGGCCAGAAGCTGGCCGACGAGGCCCACCAGATCCCCGCCGACCCCAACAACACCTGCACCTCTCTGCCCGGCGCGGTGGAGACCCTGCTGGCTGCCGACGCCCCCATGTCCTGGTGCGGTGAGCTGAACACCCACCCCGCCTGGCAGGATATGCGGGACGCGATGACCCGGCTGTTCGCGGGCGCTTACGAGACCGGCGCCGACTTCTGCGCGGCCATCGACGCGCTGTACTAAGATCGTACTTCGTCCCTACGCTGTGAATTGACCATTTCCACGAAACAGGCGACGCCTCATACGGCGCCGCCTGTTTTTCTGAAACCCGGATTTGAGGTGATTCTGAAATGAGAAAGAACAAAGCCATGATCGCCTGCTTTATCGCGCCCACCGTGGTCACCCTGGTGCTGATGTACCTGTATCCTGTGGCACGGACGGTGCTGATGAGCTTTTTCCATGTGACGAATCTGACGGCCAGCACCAGCACCTGGACCTTCAACGGCCTGGACAACTACTTCAAGATCCTCCACACCGCCGATTTTATCACTTCCATGAAGAATATGCTGCTCATCTGGCTGGTAGGCGGCGTGATCACCCTGGCGGTGTCCATGATCATGGCGGTGATTCTGACCAGCGGCATTCGGGGCAAGAAATTTTTCCGGGCCGCCATCTATCTGCCCAATATCATCAGCGCCGTGGCCCTGGCCACCATGTGGGTGCAGTACATCTTCAACTACGACTACGGCCTGCTCAACACGATGCTGGAAATGATCGGCGTGAAATCCGTCCGCTGGCTGGGAACCGATTTGAAGTTCTGGTCCATGATGGCCGCCTTCATCTTCGGCTCCGTGGGCTACTATATGCTCATTTACATCAGCGGCATCGAGGGGATCCCT
Source organism: uncultured Oscillospiraceae bacterium (assembly GCA_947625945.1). GTDB lineage: Bacteria > Bacillota > Clostridia > Oscillospirales > Oscillospiraceae > Faecousia. The sequence continues at coordinate 1,036 of CANQQI010000221.1, read as the reverse complement.
CAGGATTTGTTTGAGGCCGCCACGTTGGACGGCGCCGGGAAGGTGCGCCAGTTTTTCCGGATCACCCTGCCGCTGCTCCGGGGCATCATCAAGACCTCCATCACCTTCTGGAGTATCAACACCACCACCTTCTTCCTGTGGACCAAGATGTTCTCCCCGGTGAACACCGAGGGCTCCACCATCGTGCCGGTGGTATATCTTTACGACACGGTGTTCGGCGGCAAGGGCGTGGTCCACCGGGACGCCGGCGCCGGCGCGGCGGTGGGCGTGGTGCTGACCATCATCATCGTGGCGGTGTACACCATCACCAACGTCCTGATCAAGGACGGCGACCTGGAGTATTGAGGAGGGGAGCGCCATGAAAAAGAAAAAATACCGCGCCAAGATCAACTGGGGCAAAGAACTTCGGCTGCTCCCCGGCTACATCGTGGTGGGAGCTTGGGTCGCCTTTACGGCGGTGATCCTGCTCTGGATTCTGGCCGCCAGCCTGTCCACCTCCCGGGACATCTTCACCGGCAAGGTGCTGGAGTTTACCACCGGCTTCCACTGGGAGAACTACGCCAACGCCTGGAAGGACCAGAATGTGTCCGTGTTCTTCGCCAACTCCCTGCTGTACTCCACCGTGTCCTGCGCGGGGGTGCTTCTGATCGCCGCCCCGGCGGCCTATGTGCTGTCCCGCTGGAACTTCCGTGGGAGCAAAACCATCCGGATCGGCCTGGTCATCGCCATGAGCGTGCCCACCATCATGATCATCATGCCGCTGTACTCTCTGGCGGTGCAGTGGGGGATCAAGGGGCGCATCCTGCTGATGGCGCTGTATATCATGCTCCGGGTGCCCTATACGGCCATCTACCTGCTGGACTTTTTCTCCACGCTGTCCACGACCTATGAGGAGGCGGCGGCCCTGGACGGCTGCCCGCCGGCCAGGACCTTCTGGGTCATTATGCTGCCCCTGATCCAGCCGGCCGTGGTCACTGTTACCATCTTTAACTTCCTGTCTGTGTGGAATGAATTCTTCATGGCCCTGATTTTCACC
>CANQQI010000220.1 GCA_947625945.1 uncultured Oscillospiraceae bacterium | reverse complement strand
ATGGACTGGTACATCCAGTCCTCCGCCACCTCCGCCGTGGCGTCCCAGCCGAAGAGGCTGTCCAGGGCGGCGGAGATCTCCTGGGCTCCCTTGAAGCCGTGGCGCTTGAGCCCCTCCAGCCACTTGGGGTTCAAAATGCGGCTGCGGACCACCCGGGCGGTCTCTTTGGCGATGCTTCGAGTGACCGGCCGGTCCGGGTCGTCGGTATGGCCGGTGACAGAGAGGGGCGCGTTTCCGGAGTTGGCCCGGACGCAGGCCGCCAGCCCGCCGTGGTAGGCGTAGAAGTCGTCGCTGTCCAGCATATCGTACTCGGCGGTGGACTCGTTCTTGATGGTGACGCCCACGGTGGACATCCGGCGGCGGAAAGCCTCCGGGTGGCTTTCGCCGTGCTCCTTGGCGCTGTAGCCGTGGCTGGACCAGGTCTCGAATACCTGGGCCAGGTCCCGGTAGTCGTTCCACTGCCGGCTCTCGATGAGATGGGCTACCCCCGCGCCGTAGGTTCCCGGCGCGCAGCCGTAGACCCGGATGTAGGACTGGTCCAAAGCCCTGTCCTCCGGGATGCCCTCCGCCGTCAGCTTCTCCACATCCTCCCGCAGGTGCTTTTTGATGAAGTTCATCTCCTCCGGCTCGTCCAAAGCGGCGGCGCAGGTCACCGCCTCGTCCATGAGCTGGATCAGATTGGGGTACATATCCCGGAACAGGCCGGAGATCCGCAGGGTCACGTCGATACGGGGCCGTCCCAGTTCCGGGAGCGGGATGGGCTCCACGCCCACCACCCTGGTGGTCTGTCCCAGATACACCGGCCGGACGCCCATCAGGTGCAGGCACTCGGCGAAGTCCTCGCCGCTGGTCTTCAGGGTGTTGCCCGCCCAGACCACCATGGCCACGCTCTCCGGATATCCGCCTCGCTCGCCGTCGTACTGGGCCAGCATCTGCCGTGCCAGCTTGCCACCGATGTCCCAGGCGGCCCGGGAGGGGATCTGGGCCGGGTCGCTGGCGTAGAAGTTCCGGCCCGTGGGCAGGATGTCCACGTTGCCCCGGGTGGGGTTGCCCCCCAGAGCCGGCGGCACGAAGCGGCCGTTGACGCCGTCCACGAAGTGGTCCATCTCCTCGGAGATGCGATTCAGCTTGTCCGCCACCACCTCACACAGATACCGAAGCACCCGCCGCAGGTCTGCCGTGGGGCCGGGGAAGTCCTCCCCCTCTACAATGCCGCCCACGGCCCCGGCGTCATAGTCCGCCTCCGCCAGCGCCGCCACCATCCGCCGGGCGGCGGTCACAGCCCCGTCGTACACCATAAGGCCGGACGATCCGCCAAAGTCCGCGGTGGGGCTGTCCTTCACCGCCGTCGGGTCATATCCCTGGGCGGTGAGGACGCTGTCGTTCAGGGCCGGGATATTTCCGTTCCGCACCCGGACCAGCGCCCGGAGCAGATTTTGATAGAGCTTTCCCTCCGGCACCTGCCCGAAGATGTGAAGGCCGTCCTTTACCATCGAATTTTTGAGCTCTCCCATCCAAAGGTGGATGGCGTCCACCGTTCCCGCCGAGTCCGCGGCGAACTGCTCCTCCGTCAGCTTCAGGTCCTCTGTCAGCTTGGCCTCCGCCGCCAGATCGTAGATCCGGCGGGCCAGTTGGGGCACCTGCGCCGGACGGGTCTGTTTGGCCTGATGGTATTCCTTCAGCGCCTCGTCAATGACCGACAGGCCCTCGTAGGCCTCCGCCTCGTCCAGAGACGGGGGCATGTGGTCCAAGATCACCGCCCAGCTCCGCCGCTTGGCCTGGATGCCCTCGCCGGTGATACCGATGTGATAGGGGTACAGGTGGGGCAGACTCCCCAGGCAGGCGTCGGGATAACAGTCCCGGCTAAGGCCCACCTCCTTCCCCGGCAGCCATTCCAGGGACCCGTGGGTGCCCATGTGGACCACCGCATTGGCCCCGAACTGCTCCGCCAGATAGCGGTAGTAGGCGATATAGCTGTAGGGCGGCGTGGAATTGGTGCTGTGGTACAGCTCCATGGCCCGTTCCCCGAAGGCCCGGGATGGCTGGAGCCCAATAAAGACATTGCCGCTGAGAAGGCCGGGGATCAAAAGGCTGTCCCTTTGGACCATCACCTCGCCGGGGGCGCCGCCCCAGGCGCGCTCCAGCTCCAAGCGTACCTTTTCACTCCTGCCGCCAAACCAGGGCCGCCAGATCTCCGGCGGGATGACGGCGGCGGCCTTTTCGGCCATGGCTTCCTCGCTGATCCAGCGCAGGTCATTGGTGAGCCCGGCAGTGACCGCGTCCGCCAGATCCTGGGCGCTGGAAAAGTTGAAGTCTGTCCGAATGCCCTCCGCCTTCAGCCGCTCTACCATCCGCAGGACGCTCTCAAAGGTGTCCAGCCCCTCGGCGCAGCCGATGCGGTCATTGCCGGGCATGGTGTTGAAGAGAATGGCGATCTTCTTCTCCCCCTGAGGCATTCGCCGCAGCTTGGCCCAGTTGGCCGCCAGGCGGCAGGCCCGGTCCACCCGGTCCGGGATGGGCACGAACACCCGCCGCTCCACGCCGTCCTCCTCCAGGGTCTCCTGGGCGGCGATGGGCACGGAGAGGATCTGGCCGTCCAGCTCCGGCTGGAACACGCCGGTGGAGAGGGACATGCTGTCCATGCCCTGGG
>CANQQI010000219.1 GCA_947625945.1 uncultured Oscillospiraceae bacterium | reverse complement strand
AAAAATAAGTGTTGACAAATGTAAACAACCGTGCTATGATGATTCCATCACAAAAGAGAAGGAGGATGCAAATGGAACCGAAGAACAACCTGACCCCTGTGGAGTGGAGCGTGATGGAGGCCCTCTGGGCCCATCCCGGCGCCTCCGGCCGGGATGTTACCGATGCCCTCCACGCCTCCGCCGGCTATCACCGCAGCACGACGCTGACCCTGCTCCGCCGTCTGGAGGAGAAGGGGGCGGTTCGCGCCGAGACCCAGGAGGGCCGCAAGGCGTTTTATGCGCAAATTCCCCGGGAGGACGCGGCGCTGCGGGAGGCGGAGGATGTGCTGAGCCGGGCGTACCGGGGCAGCGTGAGCCTGCTGGTCAGCGCCCTGACCCGGAAGCAGACCCTGCCCCCGGAGGAGCTCCAGCAGCTGCGGCAGATGCTCAAGGAACTGGAGGGAGGGGAAGACCATGATTGAGTGGATCCTTTCCTCGTCGGTGCTGATTTTGATCGTGGCGGGATTGCGGTTGTTCAAGACCCGGCTTCCCGCCCGGGTGCGGTACGCCCTATGGGCGCTGGTGCTGGCGCGGCTGCTGGTACCGGTGAGCATCGGCAGCTTGGCCTTCAGCGTGGGCGCCGTGGTCCAGGAAGCGGAGCGGACCCAGCCGGTGCAGAGAATCGTGGAGGCGGCCCGGCAGCCCCTGGTCCAGGCCCCGGCGGACAGTCCGGCGGCGGGCCTTCCCGCTGGTCCCTCCGGTGTGCCCGGCCCTTCGGGATCGCCGGTGACGCCCCCGGCGGAGGATCTTCCCGCCGCCTCCGGCGTACCCGGGACTTCCTCGGAGACAACGGAAGACGCCCCGGCACCCCGGGAGCTGACCCTGGCGAGGCTGCTGCGGGTTGTGTGGGTCACCGGCGGCGTGATCACAGGGGGGTACTTTCTCTGGGTGAACGCCCATCTGGCGCGGAAGCTCCGCCGGTCCCGGCGGAGGCTGGAGATCCCGGAGAGCAAGCTGCCGGTGTACGTTTCGCCGGAGGTGGAGACGCCCTGCCTGTTTGGCCTTTTCGCGCCCAAGGTGTACCTTTCGGAGGAGGCCGCGGCGGACCCCGTGGTCCTGCGCCATACCCTGGCCCATGAGCAGACCCATTTCCGCCATGGCGACCATGTGTGGGCCCTGCTGCGAGGCGTGTGCCTGGCGGTTCACTGGTATAATCCCCTGGTCTGGTGGGGGGCGGTGCTGTCCTGCCGGGACGGGGAGCTGGCCTGCGATGAGGGCGCCCTGGCCCGGCTGGGGGAGGAAGAGCGCCGGGCCTATGGCGAGACGCTGCTGAATCTGACAGTGAGCAAGCCGGTGTCCCCGCTGGTCACCGCCACTATGGCGGGGGGCAGCAATCTGCGGGAGCGGATCGAGGGCATCGTCCGCAAGCCCCGGACCTCGGTCCCCATTCTGGCGGCCCTGGCGCTGGTGGTGGCGCTGGCGGTGGGCTGCACCTTCACCGGCGGGGCGGAGGACGGCCAGTCCGATCCGCCGCCCACCACCACCGGCGCCCAGGATTCGACCACCGGCGCTTTCGCCGCTACGGAGGCCCCTACGGAACCGCCCACGGATGCCCCTACGGAAGGGGAAACGGCTGACTGGTATGTGCGGGAGCCCGCGGCCCCGCGCTCCTACGCCGATCTGACCACCATGGATCTGCCCTATTCCGGGGCTCAGTGGCTGATCTCCGGGGAGGAGGGCGCCACGATCTACGAAATCGACGTCGAGAACGGCGTGCTGGAGGTGCGGAACGCCCGGGGCTTTGGGGACCCGGTCCACACCATCGACCTGCCGGAGGAGCTGGCGACGGCCGTGGCTCTGGGCGGGGACGGCCGGATGGGCTATGTGGCCACCAGCGCCCAAATCGCCGCCGTGGATCTAAAGACCGGGGAAGTAAAAACCCTGGTGGAGGGGGGCCGGCTGCTGGACGCGGTGATGGTCAGCTATGATGTGATCTATTACGCGGCCGAAACCGAGGACCAAACCGCCATCTTCCGGCTTTACATTCCCGAGGGGAAGATGGATCTCATTTACGGGGGCATCCCCGTATACCCGGCCAGCGAGTTCTGGCTGATCCCCCCGGAGACCACCCTGGGCAAGGTGGGCTGGACCATGATGAATCCGGAGATGATGGCCCTTCTCACCCAGGAATTTGCCAACCCGGACAGCGTTTACAAGAACACCAGCCCCAAATTCGACTTTACCGAGGTGTGGGGCCAGCCGGGGCAGATCGACACCTATCAGCCCACCAATTTCCTGGCGCGGAGCATCTGCCAGGCCATGCAGGAGCAGTCCGGCATCCTGGCGCTGGTGCGGTGCTGGTACGACCCGGTCCAAAACGAATACACCCAGGAGCTGGGGGCTATTGACGACTGCTTCACCGGCACCGGCCTTTTGCACGACCACTACGACCCCGAGGCGGAGGCCCCTGCCGTGCCGGTAGTGAGCTTTGGGAACTGGGAGGACATGGGGGTAGCCCCCCTGTCCCAGACCAGGGAGCAGCTGCTGGCGGAGACGGGGGCCCAGGATTCCTTCATCGGCGATCTCTACGCCGCCCCCTATGAGCGGCCCACCCTCTACGCCGGGAACCCGGGGGAGCCTTTGAAGCAGGTGCTGGCGGAGCCGGTGACCCAGTGGGAAAATTCCCGGTACTACCTCTACGCCATCAC
>CANQQI010000218.1 GCA_947625945.1 uncultured Oscillospiraceae bacterium | reverse complement strand
TTCTAAAAAACAGGAGGAAAAGAAAATGCAAACCAAGAAAAGCGTCAGAACCGCGTCCGAGCAAAACCGTCAGGACCTTCCGACGGTATCCGTCCGCATCGATCGGATGGTAGACCGGGCGGATTCCAAAGTCAAAGCGTATGCCAGCGCCAACATCGGCAGGGCGTTCGCCATCCACGGCATCCGTGTGGTGGATTCCCAAAAGGGTCTGTTCGTGCAGATGCCCCAGCGCAGCTTCCAGAAGGACGGCGCAACCAAGTACGAGGACGTCTTCCACCCCATCACGGCGGAGGCCCGGACAGAACTGAACAGCGCCGTGCTGTCGGCCTACGAGCAGCGTCTGCGCGTGGAGCAAGACGAGGCACAGGACATGGCGGAACCGGACGAGGAGGAAGCCCCCGCTTTCGGGCAGAGTATGTGACTTTTCTGATAACTTTTTAGTTTCCGCCGATTCTCTCTGGACTTTTTCGGCTTAGTCGGTATGTTGGTAGATAAGAGCCGCAAGGCCGAAAAACAAAACCGGAGGGGAACGAGTTATGAAGAAAATCATCCAAGCTCTGCTGCTGACAGCGGCAATCCTCGCCTTCGCGGGGTGGGGAAAGGCGGAACCCAACACAGGAAATCAGCATACCCTGCGCGCCTCCGCAACCACTGCAACCAGTGCGACCAGAAGTACCGCGGAAGCGGAAACGGACGGTAAGGCCGGCGAAAACGAATCGGAAGTACCCACAGAAAAGGAAGAAATCGGGGAGACCCCGACTGAGGACCTGCCAGATACGACCGCCGCGCCAATCGAGACAACGTCTCCTCCAGCACCGCAGGAACCCCAGGAACCCAAAGAACCCGCGCCTGTGGAAAGGGAGCCGCCGAAAACCGAACCACCCGTGACCGAGCCACCTACAACCGATCCGCCTATGACTGCGCCGGTCGTAACGGAGCCGCCAAAGCAAACGGACCCCCCGGCGGAATCACCGAAGCAAACGGAACCACCGGCGGAATCGCAGAATCCGCCAAATACGGAGCCACCGTGTACGGCCGCTCCGCCCGATACGACTGAACCGCTGACAGAACCGCCGGTTGCGACCGAACCGCCGCGGCCGACGCCGCCACCAGCCACACAGCAGCCCACAGAGCCCCCCGCGGTAGAAGAACCGACCGCCCCAGCGTTCGATATCGGGTACTGGATCTCCTACGCCCAGAGCTACGCCGAAAGCGTGGGGCTCCGATTGGAAAGCTCGGCGGTGGACTGCTGGGATAACCCCATCACGGCGGGAGCCCACAGTATCTATCTGGAAAGAGACCTTCAGGGGATGCTGAACCGCTACGCCAGAGACGAGGATATCACGGATGTGTGGATCTGGGCGGAATCCATCGGGAACGGAGAATACAACATCTATATCGGATACGCTTAAAAAAGAACAAAGGCAAGCCGGAGGGCGTCGCGTAAAAACGACGTCCTCCTTATTTATGTTTAAAAGGAGGATTTAAATCGATGAAAAAGAGTAAGTTCAAGAAAAGGATGTCCATGTTCATGGCAATACTGATGGGCTTTTCCATTTTGCTGGGCGTTGGCGCCACCACGGCCTTCGCCACCGGGACGGAGTCGGAGGTCTATTTGGTTGCCTATCCCCGTAACGGAGACGAAAATTATTCTGCAGATTGGGGTCACAGAGACTTGCATATGATGAACGGCTGGTCGTCCGGCGAGTCGACGCAGACCTTAGTCCGCACGATCGGCAGCCCGGATTGGAATATCTGTTATTGCATTGAGCCCGGTGTTTCGTTGGACATTGGGGATAAGCTGACGGATTGGGATGAGCATTTTTGGGACAATTACCCGTCCTCATTTAACAAAACCATCGCCCCGTATGATATCAAAACCTTTATCGGGAGGATTCTCCAGTACGGCTACACTGGAGCGATATCTGAAAACTGGCTTTCTCAGAACGAGGGCGGAGACATGCTGGCACACGCGACTGCCACGCAGATCCTGATTTGGGAAACCGTCGTAGGCGAGCGCGACGAGGACTTCAACCATGTATCCACCGGAAGCTATGACGCAGTTCTCGATATGATCAGCGCCACCCATCCGCTGCGTTCCAAGATTTTGAGCTATTACAATAGCATTGCGTCAAGCGTTCAGACCCATTCCAAGCTACCCAGCTTTTTGTCCAGAAGTTCCGGCAAGGCGCAGACTTTCGAGCTGGCTTGGGATGGCGCTCAGTATACGGCGACCCTGACGGACAGCAACAATGTCCTTCGGAATTACGAATTTACCTCCGACTTCGCGGGCCTCAAATTTAATGTTGAGGGGAACAAGCTGATTGTGACTTCTCCGACCGCGCCCAGTGGAACCATTTCGATCACGGCGAGTAAGAACAATTCCATGCGCAAAGGAGTCATTACCTGGTCTGACGGTGTTTACGGGCCGGATGGATCTTTGCAGGATCTGATCACCTACGCGCAGGCGGTCTCCGACCCTGTCAAAGGGTATGTGAACCTCAAAGTCAGCTACGGCGGCGCCAAGATCGTCAAGACCAGCGAGGATGGCAAGGTGGACGGCATTCAGTTCCGTGTTGAGGGTAACGGCGTCAACCAGACCGTCACGACTGGAAGCAATGGGCAAGTCCAAATCGATAATCTCAAACCCGGCGTTTACACGGTGACAGAGCTTGCGACAGATCTTTATGAGCCGC
>CANQQI010000217.1 GCA_947625945.1 uncultured Oscillospiraceae bacterium | reverse complement strand
TATCACGGCCCCGCTCCCATTCCCGAGGAGGGCAAGTGGGTCCAGGCCAAGCAGATCAGCGACATCAGCGGCTTCACCCACGGTATCGGCTGGTGTGCTCCCCAGCAGGGCGCCTGCAAGCTGTCCCTGAACGTGAAAGAAGGCGTCATTGAGGAGGCCCTGGTGGAGACCATCGGCTGCTCCGGCATGACCCACTCCGCCGCCATGGCCGCCGAGATCCTCATCGGCAAGACCATTCTGGAGGCACTGAACACCGACCTAGTGTGCGACGCCATCAACACCGCCATGCGGGAGCTGTTTTTGCAGATCGTCTACGGCCGGAGCCAGAGCGCCTTCTCCGAGGACGGGCTGGCCGTCGGCGCTTCCCTGGAGGACCTGGGCAAGGGCCTGCGGAGCCAGATCGGCACCATGTTCGCCACCAAGCTCAAGGGACCCCGTTACCTGGAAATGGCGGAGGGCTATGTCACCCGCTGCGCCCTAGACGAGGACAACCTGATCATTGGCTACGAATTCATCAATCTGGGCAAGATGATGGACTTTATCAAGAAGGGCGACGACGCTGCCGTCGCTCTGGAAAAAGCGAAGGGTCACTATGGCCGTTTTGAGAACGCCCATAAGTATATCGACCCCCGGAAAGACTAAGAGGAGGGCGCGGACATGGCTTTGTTTGAAGGTTACGAACGGAAAATCGACAAGATCAACGGGGTCCTGGCCCAGTACGGTATCTCCAGCGTGGAGGAATGCCGGGAGATCTGCCAGGCCAAGGGCTTTGATCCTTACACCATCACTAAGAATATCCAGCCCATCTGCTTTGAGGACGCCGCCTGGGCCTACACCGTTGGCGCCGCCATCGCCCTGAAAAAGAACGTGAAGAACGCCGCCGAGGCCGCCGAGGCCATCGGTATCGGCCTGCAGGCCTTCTGCATCCCCGGCTCCGTGGCCGAGGACCGGAAGGTGGGTCTGGGCCACGGCAATCTGGGCGCCATGCTGCTGCGGGACGAGACCAAGTGCTTCGCCTTCCTGGCCGGCCACGAGTCCTTCGCCGCCGCCGAGGGCGCCATCGGCATCGCCCGCTCCGCCAACAAGGCCCGGAAGGAGCCTCTGCGGGTCATCCTGAACGGCCTGGGCAAGGACGCCGCCCAGATCATCAGCCGGATCAACGGCTTCACCTATGTGCAGACCCAGTTCGACTACTACACCGGCGAGCTGCACATCGTCAAGGAGTACAAGTACTCCGACGGCGAGCGGGCTGCCGTCCGCTGCTTCGGCGCCGACGACGTCCGGGAGGGCGTGGCCATCATGCACCACGAGGGTGTGGACGTGTCCATCACCGGCAACTCCACCAACCCCACCCGGTTCCAGCATCCCGTGGCCGGCACCTACAAGAAGGAGTGCGTGGAGCAGGGCAAGAAGTACTTCTCCGTGGCCTCCGGCGGCGGGACCGGTCGGACCCTGCATCCCGACAACATGGCCGCCGGTCCCGCTTCCTACGGCATGACCGACACCATGGGCCGGATGCACTCCGACGCCCAGTTCGCCGGCTCCTCCTCCGTGCCCGCCCATGTGGAAATGATGGGCTTCCTGGGCATGGGCAACAACCCCATGGTCGGCGCGACGGTCTCCGTGGCGGTGGCCGTGGAAGAGGCGCTGAAGGGCTGAGCAAGCGCTTTGAACTGAAATTTTCGCCCCGGTTTCCAAGGAAACCGGGGCGATTGTCAATTCAGCTTCTTCCCGCAATGGGGGCAGTAATTTCCCGACGGGTCGATTAGCTTCCCACAATGAGGGCATCTGTTGGAAAAGAGACGGAGCAGGATACAGACGATGATGACCACCCAGCAAACAGCTCCAATGGACACCTCCACCAGAATGTCATAGCTTCCTTCCAGTAGTTTCACGCCAAGGACGGCCCAATCGAGGCAAAAAACGACAAACGCGGTGAGCAGCACCCAGTTTACGGCTTTTTTCATGTTTCTGTCCTCCTGCCGCACGCACAGCGAGCCTATGACTTACTTCTGAACGGTGAGCTTGTCCTCCAGAGTATACTTCCTGCCCCAGACCTCCAGGGTCACGGGGGCAGCGCCGGTGGTGTTCTCGATAGTCACGTCATCCTGAGTGACGGTGACGGCCAGCTTCTGGCCCCGCCAGACGATGGTATAGCCCAGCTTGGTCCAGGCCTTGGGCAGGTTGGGACTGATCCGCAGCTCCCCGCCCAGCATCCGCAGACCGCCGAAGCCATAGACCACGCACTGCCACAGCCCGCCGTAGGACGCGGCGTGGATGCCGGCGTCGGAGGAATGAGGATTGGCGTTGTCCAGGTCGATGAGGCAGGCTTTCTGGAACATTTTGTAGCCCAGCTCCTGGTCGCCGATATCGGAGGCCAGCACAGAGTGGGTGGACAGGCTCAGACTGGAATCGTGGAGGCACCGGGGCTCGTAGTAATTCCAGCTGGCCAGCTTCACCTCCCGGGGAAACAGCTCCTCCAGCAGGTAGAACAGCACCATCACGTCGGCCTGCTTGGAGACCTGAATTTTGGTGATCTGCTCTTGGTTGTAGTCCTTGTAAATGCCGCCCACATGGGCCTGGGCCTTGTACTTGGACAGGTCAATGTCCTTCAGGGTCAGATAGGTGGTGTCCTGGGGCAGGACGTTTTGCTCGTTGGGCTGGGTCAGGAAGATCCGGTCCACCTGATCCTTCCAGGA
>CANQQI010000216.1 GCA_947625945.1 uncultured Oscillospiraceae bacterium | reverse complement strand
AACGCCCCCATTTTCTGCGTCAACGACTATGTCTGCTGGTCCGCCCCGGTGGAGGACCTGTCCGACTGGCGGTACGAGGGCGTCATCTACAAAAAGAACCAGGACCCCAAGAACAAGCTGGGCCTGCGGCTGCTGTTCGCCCCGGATGTGTGCCGGGGGCCGGATGGGCGGTACTACCTCTATTATGCCTTCGACTTCATGGGCGTCATGGGGGTGGCGGTGTGCGACACCCCGGCGGGGCAGTATGAATTCCTGGGCCATGTCCACTATCCGGACGGCACGGTCTGGGGCCGGCGGAAGGGGGACCAGTTCCCCTTCGATCCCGGCGTCCTGGCGGATGCGGATGGGCGGATCTGGCTCTACTCCGGCTTCTACACCCCCACCCCCGCCATCGTCACCGGCGGGCGGAAGCTGCGCAACGACGGCGGCGTGGTGGTGGAGCTGGAGCAGGACATGGTGACCATCAAAACCGAGCCCAAGGTACTCTTCCCCAAGGAGGGCCCCGGGTCCTTCCCGAACCATGAGTTTTTCGAGGCCAGCTCCATCCGCCGGGACGGGGATCGATACATTTTTGTCTATTCCTCCCGGCACAACCACGAGCTGTGCTACGCCGTGAGCCACCGGCCCGACGGGGACTTCACCTTTGGCGGCACCCTGGTGGACCAGGGGGACCTGTTCCTGGATGGGAACGAGGATGAGCGCAGGGCCGTCAACTACCTGGGCAACACCCACGGCGGGATGCTGCAATTAGGCGAGGATTGGTACATCTTCTACCACCGGCAGACCAACCGGCATTCCTATTCCCGGCAGGCCTGCGCGGAGAAGCTGACCCGGAACCCGGACGGCTCCTTCTATCAGGCGGAGGTCACCTCCTGCGGCCTCAACGGCGGGCCCCTGGAGAGCCGGGGCCGGTATGAGGCCCGGATCGCCTGCAACCTCTGGAGCAAGGACGGCGTAGGCCGGTACGACGGCCCCAACCCAAAAAAGCGCCTGGCGGACCATCCCTATTTCACCCAGACTGGGAAGGACCGGGAGGACCATGGGGATCAGTATATCGCCAATATGCGCGACGGCGCGGTGGCGGGCTTCAAGTATTTCTCCTTCGACGGACCCCGGACCCTGACCCTGGAGCTGGGGGGCGCCGGGCGGGGGGAGATGCAGGCGTCCGCCTCCCCGGACTTTGAGACTGGCTGCCGGATCCCGGTGGAGACCGCCGGACACAAGGACCGGTTTGTCGGCGCCCTGGACGTGGGATGCGGCGTCAAGGCCCTGTACTTCCGGTTCCAGGGGGAGGGGGCGGTGGATTTCCACGCCTTTCTTTTGGAATAGCCTTTGCAGCGCCCAGTCGAAAATGGGGCGGTCCCGTCAAATGCAGGCCCGAAAGGTTTCCTTTCGGGCCTTAGCATGTCAAAAAGGCCTTGCGGAATTTGCCGCCCTGGGGGCGTCAATTTTGCCCCTGGGAAGTCCGGGGGCAAAGCTTGTGCGGCAGGAAGGAAAGGTTGTGCGGTTTTCCTTTCTTTGTATCGGCGCGGGTGCTAAAATAACAATGGAAAAAAAGAAGGAGGAGAACCCTATGAACAAACGGATCGCCCGCGTTTTCAGTCTGCTTCTGGCGGCGGTGCTGCTGCTGACCGCCTGCAATGTTCAGCCGGGCACCACTGAGACCACCGGTGGGACTACTGCCGGGACCGAGCCTGCCCAGCCCGCCGGGGTACCGGAGCGGGGCCAGCCCGATAAATCGGACCTGCTTTACTCTGCTGCCATCGACAGCTATAAGAAAACCGATTGGTCCGCCAACTGGATCTGGACCAAGAGCAGCTCGGATGACAGCTACGTTGCTTTCCGCAAGACCGTCAACCTGGACGCCGATACCCAGGCCACGGCCTATATTTCCGCTGTGGACAAGTACACCCTCTGGGTCAACGGAGAAATGGTGGTGCTGGACGGTTCGCTGAAGCGGGGTCCAACGCCTTATGACAGCTATTATGACGCCGTGGAGCTGGACCTGAAGGCCGGAGAAAACGTGATCGCGCTGCTGGTGGCCTTCAATGGCCGCTCCGGCGACGGTTCCATCGTCCCCGTGGCCCAGGACGAGGAGGGAGACGACTACAACCAAGCCGGCCTGCTCTTTGAGATGGAGGCCGGTGGCCAGACGATCGTCTCCGACAGCTCCTGGAAGGCCATCCGCCACGCCGCCTATAAGAACCGGGTCACCGCTGGGGCTGACTATCCTGGCTATGACCAGTCCTCCATGCTGGCGGAGCGGAACGTGTATTTCGCCGCTGCCGACGACATTGGGCCTTTTATGAATGCTGGGTACGACGACAGCGCCTGGGAAGACGCCACCCTGGTGGCCAAGCCCGGAGATCTGCCCTTTGGCGACCTGTACAGCGCCATCATTCGGCCCATCAAATTTGCCGGGATCACGGATTTTGAAAATTCCGCCGACTATGTGGGCCAGACCCTGACTTCCGATACGGTGCTGGAGCTGGAGCTTCCCGGCAACATCCAGTTCACCACCTATTTTGAGCTGGAAGCCCCCGCCGGGAAAAAGCTGACTTTCTACACCGATTCCTACACCGATCAGGACGGCATGGCCAACTTCAAGGATACCTATGTGACTAAGGACGGGGTCCAAAGCTATGAAAACCTTCCCTGGCGCAGCGGCAGCAAGCTCTACATCGAGGCGGAGGCCGGGGTGACCTTCACCG
>CANQQI010000215.1 GCA_947625945.1 uncultured Oscillospiraceae bacterium | reverse complement strand
CCGGAGATGGCGTCCAGCAGCTCGTAGGGGATTCGGGCCCATTTGGCGGTCATAAAATCGTCGGTGGTCACTGCCCGGAGAGCCAGGGTGTAGTCGTAGGTGCGCCCGTCGCCCATGACGCCCACGGAGCGGGTGTTGGTCAGCACCGCGAAATACTGGCCGATGTCCTTGCTCACGCCGGATTTTTCCAGAGCGGCGCGGAAAATGGCGTCCGCGTCCTGAAGGGCGGCGATCTTCTCCCGGTTCACCTCGCCGATGACGCGAATGGCCAGCCCGGGGCCGGGGAAGGGCTGCCGGTTCACCAGGGTCTCGGGAAGGCCCATGGCCCGGCCCAGCTCCCGAACCTCGTCCTTGAACAGCAACCGCAGAGGCTCCAGGATCTCACGGAAGTCCACATGTTCGGGCAGGCCCCCCACATTGTGGTGGCTCTTGATCACGGCGGCGCTGCCGCTGCCGGACTCGATCACGTCGGGATAGATGGTGCCCTGGGCCAGATAGTCCACTTTGCCCAGCTTTTTGGCCTCCGCCTCGAACACCCGGATAAATTCCTCCCCGATGATCTTCCGCTTGGCCTCCGGATCCTCCACGCCGGCCAGGCGGCCCAGGAACCGGTCCTGGGCGTTGACCCGGATGAAGTTTAGGTCCATTTTGGAGAACACCGCCTCCACCTGGTCCCCCTCGTCCTTCCGCAGCAGGCCGTGGTCCACAAAAATGCAGGTCAGCTGGCTGCCCACCGCCCGGCTCAGCAGCGCCGCCGCCACCGAAGAATCCACGCCGCCGGACAGGGCCAGCAGCACCTTCTGCTGCCCCACCTTTTCCCGGAGCTGCCGGACGGCGGTGGTGACATAGTCCTCCATGACCCAGTCGCCGGTGGCACCGCAGGCCCCGTATAGGAAGCTGCGGAGCATCGCCAGCCCGTGGTTGGTGTGGGACACCTCTGGATGGAACTGAACGCCGTAGAAGCCCCGCTCCGGGCAGGCGAAGGCCGCCACGGGGCAGGCGTCGGTGTGAGCGGTGACGGAAAAGCCCTCCGGCAGCCGGGAGACAAAGTCTCCGTGGCTCATCCAGGTGATATTTTCCTCCGGCAGGCCCTGGAACAGAAGGCTGCCAGTGTCCAGATAGGTGGGAGTCCGGCCATACTCCCGGGCGTCCTGCTCCCCGGCCTCCTGGACCGTGCCCCCCAGCTGATGGGCCATGAGCTGGCAGCCGTAGCAGATGCCCAGCATGGGAATGCCCAGATTAAAAAGCGCCTGAGGCAGCCGGGGGGCGTTTTCCCCGTAGACGCTGTTGGGCCCGCCGGTGAGAATGATGCCGATGGGATCGTAGGCCCGCACGCTGTCCAGGGTCGCCTTGGCGGCGGGATGCACCTCGCAATAGACGTGGCACTCCCGCACCCGCCGGGCAATGAGCTGATTGTACTGTCCGCCGAAGTCCAGAATCAAGACCTTCTGCATATTTGATCCTCCCAAAATGTTACGCCGCTTTCGCCGGCCGATTCGATAAAGTTGGTACTATTATGCCTGTTTTCGCTGAAAAACGCAAGTGGAAGTCGCGCCGATTTTCCCGGTTTTTCCGGCGCGGGAGTTGGGAAAAGTCTACAAATCCGGCACGTCCATTCGGGATTCCAGGACCATCCGTCGGCCTGTGATCGGGTGGGGGAAGGCCAGACTTTTCGCGCAGAGGGCCTGCCCCGTAAGCCCCAGCTCCCGGGAACGGGCCGCGCTTTCCGGGCTAAAGTACTGGGGATCTCCCAGAATGGGAAAGCCCATCCAGGCGCAGTGGACCCGGAGCTGGTGGGTGCGGCCTGTAACAGGCCGCAGGGCCAGCTTGGAGTCCTTTTCGCCCCGGGAGAGGACCCAATATTCCGTTTTGGCGGGCTTTCCCAGGGGGTCTACCTGCCGGAGCAGGCTGGGCAGGGGAAGCCGGGCAATGGGGGCGTCGATAACCCCGCTGTCCGCCGCCGGGCTGTGAAAAACCAGGGCATGATAGGTTTTTTCCAGCCGTTTTTCCCGGTGCAGGGCCGTCATGGCGGCGTGGATGTGGGAATTTTTTGCCAGCAGCACCAGCCCGTAGGTGTCCCGGTCCAGCCGGGTGACGGGATGGAAGGCGCAGTCCTGCTCGGTCTGCCGGTAGTAAAACAGCACCCGGTTTGCCAGGGTGCCAGTGAGTTGTGACCGGGAGGGGTGGATCAGCATTCCTGCGGGCTTGTCCACCGCCAGCAGGTGGTCGTCCTCGTATAGGATGGTCAGATCCCCCGCTTCCGGGGGATACTGGGCCGCCGGTTCCTCCAGAAGAACGGTGATCCGATCTCCGGGAACCACGTTGTAGTCCACCCAGACGGGCTGGCCGTTGACCAGGATCGCCTCCCGGCGTTTGAGTCGGTTGATCAGCCCCTGGGACATGGCCAGCTCCTGCCGCAAAAAGCCGGATAACCGCCCGGCCCGGGCGGCGGTGTGGGTCAGCTCCACTTGCCCACCTCCAAAAAGGATTGACCCTGCCCACGGCGGGCAGGGTCCAAAAATAATCAGTTCAGAGCGGCCTTGGCCTGGGCGACCACGGCGGCGAAGGCGTCTTTGTCCTGGATCGCCATCTCAGACAGGCTCTTCCGGTTCAGGGTCACGCCGGCCTTCTTCAGACCGTGCATAAAGGTGGAGTAGTTCATCTCATAGGGAGCCACGGCGGCGGAGATGCGGGCGATCCACATGGTGCGGAAGGTGCGCTTCTTCTGCTTGCGGCCTTCAAA
>CANQQI010000214.1 GCA_947625945.1 uncultured Oscillospiraceae bacterium | reverse complement strand
TTGTCCGGCTCGGGCACCGCCCGGTCCGTCTCCCACTTGGACACCGCCTGCCGGGACACCTCCAATTTTTCCGCCAGAGCCTCCTGGGACACTCCGGCCTGCTTCCGAAGGGTATAAATTTTTTCTCCCAGCGTCATAAGAGCCTCCTTTCGCCCATCAGTTTAGCGGAAAATCGGCCGGAGCGCCAGCGACGGCGGCTTCCATTTCCGCAACTACCGGTTGCGTTTTTTGAAGTTTTCGGATTGTTCACTTGAGATATGTCAAAATCTGTGGTAAACTAAGTTAATCTAACGACAGGAAAGGGGGGGTGTTCATGGCCTTCGATTACTACGATCCCGAGCAGCGCCGTCAGCGCCGGGCCGCCAAAAAGAAAGAGCGGGAACGGGAACGGCGTCAGCTGCGGAACCGGCTGCTGCTGGCGGGCGTGGTGATCCTGGTGTGCGGCGGGCTGATTTTCGCCGTCAGCCAGGGCTGGATCTCCCTGGACGGGCAGGAATCCTCCTCCGTTTCCCAGACCGATCCTGGAGCCACCGAAGGGACCACCGTGCCCCGCCAGCCGGAGACGGTGATCCACATCGTGGCCGCCGGGGATGTGAACGTCACGGACACCACCGTGAACGCCGGGGACGCCGCCGGAGATTTCAGCCGGGTCTTTATGGACGTGCTGCCCCTCCTGGCCGACGCGGACCTGACCTGCGTGAATTTCGAGGGGAATCTGGTGGGCCCGCCCTATGGCGCCGCCAACTTCTCCGCCCCCCAGGCCATGGTCCAGGCCCTGGCGGCGGCGGGGGTGGACGTGGTGCAGATGGCCAACTCCCGGTCCATCACCAACGGCATCTCCGGCCTCGCCACCACCATTCAGGCCATTCGCAACGCCGGAATGGAGGCGGTGGGGGCCTATGCCACCCCGGCGGAGTTTCGCAGCTCCGGGGGCTACCTTATGCGGGATATCCAAGGCATCCGGGTGGCCATCGTGGCCTTCACCAAGGGCATGAGCGGTATGGCCCTGCCGGAGGACAATGAGGACTGCGTCAACGTCCTGTACACCGACTACGACACCGAATACCAGCACATCGACCGGGAGGGCATCACCCGGCTGCTGCGAAACATCGCCCAGGAGGAGCCGGACGTCACCATCGCCCTGCTCCACTGGGGCAGCGAGTACAACGACACCATCAGCGACAGCCAGAAGGCCATTCAAGAGCTGATGTTCCAGGAGGGCGTGGACGCCATCATCGGCACCCACCCCCACTACGTCCAGCAGATCATCTACGATCCCGAGGCGGGGACGGTGGTCGCCTATTCCCTGGGGGACCTGCTCAGCGACGCCACCCGGGCAGGCACCGAGTACGCGGTGGTTTTGGATCTGGAGATCACCAAGGACAACGAATACGGCCAGACCCGGATCACTGGCTGCACCTACACCCCCATTTCCATCGTCAACGATGACAGCGGCGGCCTGCGGGTGCTGCGGATGGCGGAGGCCCTCTACGCCTACGAGAGCCGGAACGTGGACCGGGTCAGCCAGCAGACCTATGAGGACATGGTCTATGCCCAGCAGCGGGTGCGGGAGCGGGCGGAACCCACCGAGGCCACCGACGGAGAGGACGAGACCACCGCCCCCGGGACCACCGCCGGAAACACCGGCACTTCCGGGACCACAGAGGGAGCCGGAGACACCGGAGACACCGAGGATACCGGCACCACCGGGGATACCGGTGGCACTACCGGCGGCACCGGGCAGCCCTCCACGGGGTAATTCATAGAAAAACAGGGCCTGACCGCCGGTCAGGCCCTGCCGCTTTTCCCTTATCGGGAGTCTCCGAAGAAGTAAAGGGCCAGCATCCCCGGGCCGGAGTGGGACCCGCTGAAGGGCTCATGGGGATAGATCAGCAGCTCCTTGGGCTTGGCAATGGCGCAAATCCGCTCCGCCAGCTCCTGGGCCTCCTCCGGGCAGTCCCCATGGGAGATGCCCACTCGGCAGGCCTCCGGGTTCACCGCCTTGGTCCGGTACTTTTCCACAATGGCGTCCACGGCGCTCTTCCGGCCCCGGCACTTCCGGACACAGACGATCCGGCCCTGCTCGTCCCCCCACAGCAGGGGCTTGATGTTCAGCAGGGTCCCCACGGCGGCGCTGGCGGCGCTGATCCGGCCGGAGCGGCGGAGGTACATCAGATTTTCCACGGTAAAATACTGGCACAGGTGATCCGTCGCCTCGTTGAGCCGGGAAACGGCGGCGTCGATGGAAAGGCCCTCCTTCCGCAGGTCCGAGGCCATGCAGGTCAGGATCCCCACCCCCAGGCAGGCGCCCCGGGAGTCCACAGTTCGCACCTTCCGGCCGGGAAACTCCGCCATCAGCTCGGCGGCCGCCAGGGTGGAGGCGTGGTAGGAGCCGCTGACGGCGCTGGACAGGCCCACATAGATGACATCCTGCCCCTGCTCCAGGAAGGGCCGGAAGTGATCGACAAAGGACTGCTGGTTGAACAGGCTGGTGGTCACCCGCCGGCCCGCCCGCAGCGCGTCGTAATAGGTCTTGGAATCAAAATCGTCAATGACGCCGCTGTACTCCACCCGCTGCCCATCCAGCAGATAGTGGCAGGGCAGCACCTGGATATCCAGCTCCTCCATAATTTTTCGGGGCAGATTGGCATTACTGTCCGTAAAAATACAATAGGACATGGAATGATCCCCTTCTTTCTAATAGATAATATTATTATACACGATTCAAGTCACAAAGTAAAGTAATTTTTGAAAATAAATATTGGAATATTTTTTACAAGATGCTTGCATTCTTCCCCAAAAACTGCTA
>CANQQI010000213.1 GCA_947625945.1 uncultured Oscillospiraceae bacterium | reverse complement strand
GAGGCGGTCTTCTCCCCGTGGAAGGGGCACAGGCCAAAGAGGTTGGCCCCGCTGCGGCGGAGATTCACATACTGACTTACCACTTCTTCAATGGGATTCCGAGCCACCAACTCGTCTAAAAATGCCGGCGGAAACGCCACGACTGACCACCTCCCTTGGGAAAAGTCCATTCAACGCCTTGTCATCTTTTTCGGTTCCGCCCAATAGGGCGGGAGAAAATGGACTAAAATCAAAGTATAATAGCCGCCTCGCGGCCATGATACCATGGAGCAAAGCGGAATGGTATCATATGTCATCTTTTTCGGTTCCGCCCGATAGGGCGGGAGAAAATGGACTAAAATCAAAGTATAATAGCCGCCTCGCGGCTATTATACCATATTATCCCCGGACTTGCCACCCCGAGGGAATAAAAATCTCTGTATATTTGTCCACCGCGTACTTATCCGTCATGCCGGCGATGTAATCGCACACCGTGCGGGGGATGCCCTCCAATCTCAACTGGGGGGCAAGGTCCTCAGGCAGCCGCTCCGGATGGTCACAGTAGAACTGGTACAGCCGCTGGAGCATGGCCTTGGCCTTGCTCTCCTCTCCCTTGGCCACAGGGTTGCGGTAGACCCGCTGAAACATGAAGGCCCGCAGCTCCTTGAGAGCCTGGTCCACCGCCGGAGACAAGCCCACTCGCCCGCTTGCCTGGGTGAAGGCAATGGCGTCGCAGACCAGGGTGTTGATCCGTTCCCGGTGGCTGCCGCCCAGCACGGCGGAAATCTCCTTGGGGATGTCCCCATCGGTCAGGATCCCCGCCCGGATGGCGTCGTCAATATCGTGATTCACATAGGCGATCTGGTCCGATCGGCGGACCACCTGGCCCTCCCAGGTCTCGGGAATCCGGTCCCCCGTGTGGCCCAGAATGCCCATCCGCACCTCGTAGGTCAGATTCAAGCCCTTTCCCCCATTTTCCAGGGTGTCCACCACCCGGAGGCTCTGCTCATTGTGGCGGAAGGGCTGGCCCAGCACCTCGGACAGCGCCGCCTCTCCGGCGTGGCCGAAGGGGGTGTGGCCCAGGTCATGGCCCATGGCGATGGCCTCGGTCAGATCCTCGTTGAGTCCAAGGCCCCGGGTGATGGTCCGGGCGATTCGGGACACCTCCAGGGTGTGGGTCATCCGGGTGCGGTAGTGATCTCCCTCGGGCTGGAGGAAGACTTGGGTCTTGTGGGTCAGACGGCGGAAGGCCTTGCTGTGGACGATCCGGTCCGTGTCCCGCTGATAGCAGGTGCGCACCTCCCCAGGCTGAGGAGGCTCCGGGCGCACACGGCCCCGGCTCTGATCAGAAAAGGCGGCATGCTCGCTCAAAAAGCCGTGCTCCCGCCGCTCCAAAACTTCCCGGACGGTCAATCCAAACTCCTTTCTCCCAGGGGAAAGGCACGATACACCTTTCCCGTCTCCAATGCCTCCACCTTCCCGGCCGAGAGGTCGGAGAGCTTCTTTAGAAACGCCTCCGCGCCCGCCTGGGGAAGCAATACCGTCAGCTCCACCTCCGCCCCGAACTGGGCGTCCTGGATGACGCCTCCGGCGGACAGGGCCTCCAGCCGCACCCGCTCGTAAAAGGAGTAGGGGCAAGGCAGATAGTAGACGTTCCAAACCCGCTTGACAGATTTCCCGGCGGCGTCCACAGCGATTTTGGCCCCCTTGGTATAGGCCCGGACCAGACCACCGGCCCCCAGGAGGATCCCTCCAAAGTACCGGGTGACCACGCACACGGCGTTAAAAAGATTCTCCCGCTGCAAGACCTGGACAATGGGCATTCCGGCGGTGCCCCCCGGCTCCCCGTCGTCGGAGAAGCGGGTGGGGCCATCCTTGACGATATAGGCCCAGCAGTTGTGGGTGGCGTCATAGCAGCGCTTTTTCATCTCCTGGATCCGCTCCAGGGCCTCCGCCTCGGTTTCCACCGGCCAGAGGCGGCCAATGAAGCGGGATTTTTTCTCCACAAATTCCGCCTCCCCAAAGCCGGAAGGCACCAAATATTCCTCCACCTCACCGCTCCTCCACAACGTATTCCCGCAGCCGGCCATAGAGAATGGGGTCCACCACCGCCTCCGTCAAGATCCCCTCGCCGGTGTATTCCAGGGAAAGGACCTGGGCGCCGGAGTGGAGGGTGTCCACAAAGCCCGCCTGGGCATAGGGCAGCAGCAGCCGCACACGGCGCTTTCCCCGGTTCAGGGCCTGCTCCATGGCGGAGAGAAGCGCCTCCATCCCCTGGCCGGTCTTGGCGGAGATCGCCACAGCGTCCCGCTCCGCCGGAATGTCGTTGGTCAGATCGGCCTTGTTGTAGCAACGCAGAACCGGCGTCCCCGGGGCCAGCTCCTCGATGAGCTTGTCCACCACCCGGATCTGAGACGCCCGGTCCGGGGCGGAGGCGTCGATGACATGGAGCAGCAGATCGGCATATTCCAGCTCCTCCAGCGTGGCCCGGAAGGCCTCCACCAGATGGTGGGGCAGCTTGGCAATAAAGCCCACGGTATCGGACAAAATGGCATCCGTCCCCTCCCCGATCCGAAGGGCCCGGGAGGTGGTGTCCAAGGTGTCGAACAGCCGGTTGTTGGCGGGAATCCCCGCGCCGGTGAGCCGGTTCAGGAGAGTAGACTTGCCGGCGTTGGTGTAGCCCACCAGGGCGATCACCGGCACGGCGTTTTTCTGCCGCCGCTCCCGCTGAACGGAGCGAACCTGGCGCACCTGCTCCAGCTCCCCCTTCAGCCGGTCGATCCGCTCCCGGATGTGCCGCCGGTCCGTTTCCAGCTTGCTCTCGCCGGGTCCCCGGGT
>CANQQI010000212.1 GCA_947625945.1 uncultured Oscillospiraceae bacterium | reverse complement strand
AAAGCTGTCCGCCCGGCGGACTTTTCTCTTGGGACGAACATTGTTACTTTTTTGGACACAGAGCGTTATCTGTCCAAAACGGAGTTTCCGAATTCAGTTGAAAAAACGCGGATTCCGTGATATAATTGCTTTGAATAAGGGAGTAGTCGGCACCTTTGTGCGGTGATTCCAACACACCGGAGTCTTTCCTGGTATCATCTGAAACGACGAGACTTATCTGCCGCGGTGGGTAAGGCTCGTTCTTTTTATCCGCGGCGGATCGCCAAGTTTGGCAGCGAGATGATATGTCGGGATATCCTGGCATCCCGAGATGACAGTAAGGGAGGAAAACCGGATGGCAGATTCCAATATTACGAAACGGGCGCTGGCCGCCGCACTGCGAGAGCTTATGGAGGAAATGCCCTTCGATAAAATTCAGATCGCGCAGATATGCGAGCGGTGCGATATGAATCGAAAGAGCTTTTATTATCATTTCAAAGACAAATACGATCTGGTCAACTGGATTTTCGATACGGAGTTTATCTCGTTCGCCAGGGACAGCACGAAAGATCTACCCTCAGATGACCGCTGGGAACTGATCGAGCGGGCCTGCGAACACTTTTACGCAAACAGGGCGTTTTACCGCAAGGCACTCTTGATCAAAGGCCAAAACTCTTTAGCTGACCATCTTCGGGAGTATCTCTTTCCCCTGATCAAAATGCGAATCACTCAATTTCTCAGCGATGACGCCGCCGACGAGTTCACCATCAATTTTTTCGCGGACGCCGTGCTCTGCGCGATTGAAAGATGGCTGTTGGAGAAACAATGTATGCCGCCGGAAGAGTTTGTCACAAAAATCAAGCAAGTCATTCAAGGCGGAGCGGTGGCGATTTATAGGGAAATGAATTCCACGGAAGCCGGAGCCGAAGCGCTTGGCCCGGAACATAACAGTCATTGAATAAACGACCGGATTTGCTCTCCGTCCCGGTATCCTTTTTCATAGAGCCTATGGAGCGCGTCGGTGTTTCTGCTTAATGTACTGACGCCGCAGGTGTCGTCCGGCGCGATAATCAAGACCTTCCCCTCCGCGCTCAATCTGCGTGCCATTTCCACGCCGTTGTTATATTGTTCTGCCCGCTGTGCCAGCTTCCCCGCTGCCAGCGGGTATTTTTTTCGAATTCGGGCGGCGAGTATTTTGTCTCTATCGGAGGTTCGCACCGTGTTTTCCGGCAAGGTCAAAAGCAGAACGACTTTTTCGCACCCGCGTTCAAAAGCCTTTTGGATGGGGACCGGATCGCTTAACGCGCCGTCAAAATACGGGATCCCTTTTACCGAATAGGGATGGCAGACAAACGGGATCGCGCTGGACGCTTTCATAATGCTGTAATCGTCCGGCGACATATCCTGTTTTCCAAAATACTTCGCGCGGCCTGTTTCCGCTTCGGTGGCAACGGCGACGAACTCCATGGAGCTGGCGATTGCGGCGAAATAATCCAAGGGATTTTCTCCATCTGAATTGCTCAGGGTGCTGTAAACATAGTCCAAATCCACAAAGGATTTTTTGAACAGGAAATTCCCAATCCCGGCGTACTGCCTGCGCCGTCCATACTCCGTATAAAACCGGAGATTGCGCCCGCGCTGTCCGGCCGCATAAGAAATCAGGTTGGCGCTTCCCGCGGAAACGCCAATCCCCACGTCAAACTGGATCTGTTGATCCATGCAATAATCCATAACGCCCGCGGCATAGACGCCGCGAAACCCACCGCCCACATCTACAACGCCGATTTTTCCTGGATTCATACTGCTAGACATCCTTTCTTCGGGCACGCACGCACAAAAATTTCCTTCAAGTCGTTTTGAAAAAGATTGTACCGCCCGCTTTTTACCGGCCCGCTCCAATCGCACAGGCTTCCATCCGTATCAAACAAGACACAACAAACATCATCGGAAATGATATGATCTACCGTACTGTTGTCTCCCTTCAGATCCCAAAGCATGGTATGGTATCTTTGTTCCTTACGCGCCTGCCGCACAGTCTGATAGACAAGCTGCGAAATGGCATCCGGGCAGCCCTGTTCCGGCAGGAGTACCGTAAAGGCAGGAGAGAATTGCTGTACGCTGTAAAAAAGGTCCCCATTTACAATGGATTGCAAATCCTTTTGACCGTATGAAAACCACGCGGAATACAGCAGTCCTAAATCACGGAGCCGAGAATATAATTCCCCGGCATCTTCATCATATCGGATAACCAGCATCAGGTTATAGGATTCGGCCGCCTCATCCAGAAATTCAGAAGTCAGTCCCTCCGGTTCGCAGAACAGGAAAAAGGCGCTGTCCGGATGTGCCTTTACAAGCGGCAGAACGCATTGCGGTTGGTTGCCGGCAAAAAGCATCCAGGAATAAATCCCAAGTCCCTCGCCGGAACGGATTGCCGTCTGATAGTCCGGTTCTTTATCCGCAAAATTGACCGTGCCGATTTGGATGGGCACAGCCCATGGAATGTTGCACCCCAGCTTCTGCTCGTTTTCACGGATGCGCTGCGCGCCAACGATGCATCCGTTATATCCGAGATTCATTCCGAAGGTGTAAAGCCGGTCGGTATCCGCATGGGTCACCACTTCCCGCACCAGCTGATAGTAAGCGCTGTTTTCATTTTGAAGCATGGTTTGGGCCGTTGTAAAAAAATCCTCCTGAAATCTTCCGCCCGAAAACTGCAGCGCCATATCCACAAGATTCCGAATCCCGCGATCCGGGTTCTCTTTCATTTCCTTCAGTGTCCTTTTTACGATGGAACCCACTAAAATTTTAGATATACTGCTCTCCATTTTCACTGCTCCTT
>CANQQI010000211.1 GCA_947625945.1 uncultured Oscillospiraceae bacterium | reverse complement strand
ATGCAAGTAAATACCCTGCTTCACGGCTTCCGGGTCACCCGGGTACGGGAGCTGGCGGAGCTGAAGGCCCAGCTGGTGGAAATGGTTTATGAGAAGAACGGCGCGCGGCTGGCCTGGCTGGACCGGCCGGACCAAAATATGTCCTTTGCCATCGCGTTCAAGACGGTGCCGGAGAACGACACCGGCGTTTTCCACATCTTGGAGCACAGCGTTTTGTGCGGTTCCGACAAATATCCTGTGAAGGAGCCCTTCGTCAATCTGCTGCGGACCTCCCTGCAAACCTTCCTCAACGCCATGACCTTCGGGGACAAGACCATGTACCCCGTGTCCAGCCGGAATAAGAAGGATTTTGCCAACCTGGTGGACATCTACATGGACGCGGTGCTCCATCCCGCCATCTATTCCCAGGAGAACATCTTCCGTCAGGAGGGCTGGCACTATGAGCTGGCCGAGGACGGCAGCCTCCTGCGCAACGGCGTGGTGTACAACGAAATGAAGGGCGCTTACGCCTCCGAGGACACCCTCATCGAGTCCCAGATGGAAAAGCTCCTGTTCCCCGATTCCTGCTACCGCCACGATTCCGGCGGCGACCCGGCCCACATCCCGGAGCTGACCTATGAGCAGTTCCTGAACGCCCACCGCCGGTTCTACCATCCCGGCAACAGCCGGATCTTCCTGGACGGGCAAATCGATCTGGACGCCACCCTGGCGCTGCTGGACAGGTACTTAAAGGACTACGGCCCCAGCCCCGACCCGGAGCCGGTGATCCCCATGCAGGCGCCCACCGGCTTCCATAGCGCCCGGATCGAGTATGAGATCGCCCCCAATGAGGACCCGGCCCACCGGGGCCACCTGGCCATGGGCTTTGTGGGCGGCACCTTCGCCCAGCAGAAGGAGCTGATCGGGCTGAACGTGCTGTCCGACGTGCTGTGTGGCTCCAACGAGGCCCCGCTGAAGAAGGCCCTGCTGGAGCAAGGACTGGCGGAGGACGTGTCCATGTACGCCAACGCCACCCAGCAGATCGTGGCGGAGATTTCAATTCACAATACCGACGAGGAGAAGGTCCCCCAGATCCAGGCGGTGTGCCGGGAGGTGCTGACCGGCCTGGCCCGGAACGGCATTCCCAAGGACCAGATCGTTGCCGCCCTCAATAGCAGGGAATTCCGGGTGCGGGAGGCGGACTTTGGGCGGATGTCCCCCGGCGTGATCTACGCTGTCTCAGCCATGGACACTTGGCTCTATGGCGGCGACCCTGCGGAGAGCCTGTGCTTCGACGCGGTGTTTGCCCAGCTGCGCCGGGAAATGGACCAGGGCTATTTTGAGAAGCTGCTGGAGAAGACCTTTCTGGAGAACACCCACTGCGCTCAGGTTTACTGTGCCCCCTCCCATACCGTTGGGGAGCAGGCCCGGAAGCGGGAGGCGGAGCAGCTCGCCGCCCTGCTTGCCACCTGGGACCAGGACAAGAAGGACCAGGTTGCCGCCCAGGCCAAGGCCCTGAAGGAGCATCAGCAGACCCCCGATTCCCCGGAGGCCCTGGCCACCTTGCCCCAGCTCAAGCTGTCGGACGTGGCCAAGAAGCCGGAGCCCATCCCCATGGAGGTGGGGAAAGCGGGGCAGACGCCGGTGCTGTACGTCCCGGTGAACACCAGCGGCATCGCCTATGCCGATTTCTACTTTGATGCCCGGGACCTGACCCTGGAGGAGCTGCCCCTGGCGGACCTGCTGGCCAGCCTGCTGGGCCAGGCCGCCACGGAAAAGCGGGACAGCCTGTCTCTGCTCAACGCCATCAAGACCCATTTGGGCGCCTTTGACGCCGGCATGGAGGGCTTCTCCCGGAAGGGCGACCCCCATTATTGCGCCCCGGCCCTGGTGGTCTCCACCAGTATGCTGAAAACCAGCGTGGACCAGGCTCTGCCCCTGATTGCCGAGGTGCTGACCGGCTCCGTTCTCCGGGACCGGCCCCTGGTGGGCAAGCTCCTGCGGCAGAAGAAGCTGGATACCCGGCAGTACATCGTGATGGGCGGCAACCGGTTTGCCTCTACCCGGGCCGCCGCCGGATTCTCCGCCTCGGGCATGGTTGCGGAGGCCCTGGGCGGCCTGGAAAATTACCGCTGGCTTTGCAAGACCGAGGCCGCCTTCTCCCAGGGGGACGACACACTGCTGACCCAGCTGGAGGAGCTGGCCAAGCGGCTGCTGTGCCGGGCCCGGCTGACTCTGTGCCTGACCGGGGACCGGGACGAGGCCCTGGCCGCCCGTCTGGCAGAGCCCCTGCCCATGGGCAAAGCGGTGACCGCCCCGGCATCCTATCCCGGCTGGGGCGCCCGGCGGGAGGGTTTTGTGATCCCCGCCGAGGTCTCCTTCGCCGCCAAGGGCGGCAACCAGCTGCTGCTGGGTAGCGCCTACCGGGGCGAACAGCGGGTGGCGGCAAGCGCGTTGTCCCTGGATTACCTGTGGAACACCATCCGGATCCAGGGCGGCGCCTACGGCTGCGGCCTGCAGATTGCCAGCGCCGGCCAGGTGGTCTTCCACACCTACCGGGACCCCAACGCCGCCGGTTCTCTAGCCGCCTTTGACCGGGCCGGGGACTTCCTCCGGGCCCAGCACTATGGCCAGGAGGAGATCGAGGGCCTGATTCTGGGCACCATCTCCGACGCCGACCCCATGCTCACCCCCCGGCTCAAGGGCCGCAACGCGGCGGCGCTGTACCTCTCCGGCCGGACTCAGGCGGACCAGGACGAGCTGTACAGCCAGATCCTCTCCACCACCTGGGCGGATATGGAGCAGTTCGCGGACCTGCTGGATCAGACCTGCGCCCAGGG
>CANQQI010000210.1 GCA_947625945.1 uncultured Oscillospiraceae bacterium | reverse complement strand
ACGCAGTCCGCCGTTCGTCTACCAAGCCAGTGGGACTCGATAAAATCCGCGTAGCCGCCCACTTCTTCGGGGTACTGTTCTGCCTTGGCTTTGTAAAAACCGCGGGACAATACAGTTCCAAAGGTGCCCCACACATAGCCCCAGCCGTGGGCATAGGCTTCCTTCGCCCATTCCACAAGGTCGAGATTGTTTTTGCTGTGGGGATCGATATAGCCGGCGGTGGAGATATACACGGCGCGGATGGTATTCATCACCTTTGTGAAATCCTCGGCGGACAGCTCTGTGCCGAAGGCCGTGTTCACAGCGGCGATGAGCTCCGCGTCGGATTGTCCCTGGGCAAAGCATCCCACCAGCTTAGAGATAAAGTCCGCGTCGTGGGCGTAATCAGAAAGCGCAAGTACATAGAGTACCTGCGCTTCCCTCGCCCTCTGCGCGTCAAAGCCCGCGGCGGTCATTTCATTTTCAATGGCGTACATAGTGTCCTCCACGAATTGAAGCTTGTCGGTTTCCTCCGCGGAAAGGTTCTGGACCACCATCTGCTGGAGGCGGTCGGTGTCGATGTTGACGTCGCCGTTAAAAATGGACGCCACGGCTACAATAGGCATGATGACAAGGATGATGATCCCCAGCACGATTCCGCCAATGGTTTTCAGAACCTTTTTGTCCGTCAGCAGGGCGACGGCGATCTTCTTGAGAGCGGCGGCAACGGTAGCGCTCATCGCCCGCCTGCCTTTCCGAACAGCGCCGCCTTGTAAGCGGGGGCGATCACTTGAAGCAGATACCGTTCATTGCCGCATCGGTAGAGGCAGGTGCCGCGCTCCGGGTATTTGATCAGCTCAAATTCGCTTGGCTCTACTTGCAGGGCGTCCATATACTCCTTCGAATTGATCTGCCCTGCGTTGAACAGGAACTGATGGGTCGGGATAGAAAACAGCGGCTTCGTAAATTCCCGGATGGAGGGGATTAAAAAATCCTCGATGTTCTGGCTTGCCAGAATGATCGAGGAATCCTTTTTTCGCACACGCTTCATGGCGTTGCGGATATATTCGATGGCCGTCATATTCGTGAGGAACAGGTATAGCTCGTCGATCGACGCCGCCGTGTTTCCCTTGCCGAGCAGTTGGTTTGACATATACGAGAGGATGTTGAACAGCATGGCGTCTTTGAGCCGCTTGTTGGTATCCATCAGCCCCTTCACGCCGAAGCAGAGGAAGCTGTCATCCGTGATGTTGCTGTGTCCGTTGAAGTATTTGCTTTCCGCGCCCACGCACATGGAGTGGATGCCGAGGCAGACCTCCCGCAAGGTTTCCTCGGTGTAGAGATACTTTTGCTTGCTGTCGTAGGTCATAAATTCTGTTTCACACAGCCTGTAGAAATCCTCCATGATGGGATAGTCGGTCGGCTTCATTCGGCTGTAATCGGTGGCGTCCGAGATCCCGAAGCGGGCGTACAGCTTGGAGAGCAGGATCTCAATGGTATCAATCTGTGCATCGGTGAAATCTTTGTAGGCGCGGAAGAAATCCTTGAGGAAGGCAATGTGCTGGGAGAGACGGGTCGCCTTTTTGAACGCCTGCGGCGCGTCGGCGTCCGCGTCGTCCTGCCCGTCGCTCCACGCTTTGGGTTCCAGTGGGTTGATGGTGTATCGGCCGGAGAGAAAGTCAATATAGCACCCACCGAGGGCGGAACACAGCTCCTCATACTCCGCTTCCGGGTCCAGGCAGATGACCGATTTGCCGGACTCTCGAAGGTTGGTCAGAAGCAATTTTAATAAATAACTTTTTCCTTGCCCGGAGTTGCCGAGGATGAGAATATTGCTGGTGGTCTTGTCCTCAGCGCGGCGGTCGAAATCTACAAGAATGTTCGTGCCGTACTTATCTCTCCCGATATACATTCCATGCGGATCGGTCTTGCCGGAAAAGTTAAAGGGATACAGATTTGCCACGCTGGAGGCCGGCAGGACCCGCTCATACTGCGCCCCGAATTGATTACTGCCCACGGGCAGAACGGACAAAAATCCTTCTTTCTGCCGTAGGGTCAGCCTGTCCACCGAAATTTTGGAGCGGGTCAGCTCCATCGACACGTCGCTTTGCAGCTCTCTGAGGGCGTCCATGCTTTTGGCTTTCAATTCGATGAACACGGAGCAGTGGAGCAGACTTTCTCGGTTTTTGCGGAGATTTGCCAGCATTTCGACGACATCCCGCAAATTGCCCTCGGCTTCTATCGTTTCGCTCATGTCGTCCCCGGTGCTTTTCAGCTTATTGCGCCGAGTAGCGTTCTGAATGATTCTCCTCTGTTCCATGCTCTCCACCAGCCGGTGGTAGATGCGGAGCGTCACGCCGCTGCGGTCGGCAAGTTGGGATAGAATCGCCTGTTCCTCGGTAGAGGGCGGGTATTCTCGAATCGCCCACACACAGCGATAGGAGTCCCCGACAATATAGTGATCTGAGAAAAACTTGATCGTACCGGGCAGGATCATATCGAAGAAGTCCTTCGCGCGAATTTCCTCAACCTGCGCCGGGGTCAACGTTTTCGGTTTTCGTTTTAGCATTTTTCCTCCTTCCGCCGTTTTGCGAACCTCAGAAGGGCAGAAATAATCAGCCGCTTTGCAGGACCGCAAAACGACTGATTACTATTCATAGTTATATTTTTATGGGTGCCAGAAGAGGGCCGTTTTTGCCGGAGCTGGGATTGGAACAGGCCTTCTAATCTTCCCCCTGTTCCTCATCGCTTGCCTTATAGAACTGTTCGCCGTCCACGTCCGGCATCTGCTCGCCGTTCATGCTGGCCCCAAAATAAATAGCAAGGAAGCGTTTGATGTCCGGCTTTCGCATTCTTTG
>CANQQI010000209.1 GCA_947625945.1 uncultured Oscillospiraceae bacterium | reverse complement strand
CCGTCCCGCAGCTCCACGGTGATCTGGGAGGCCCCGGCGTCCACCGCGTTTTCCAGCAGCTCCTTGACCACGGAGGCGGGGCGCTCCACCACCTCGCCGGCGGCGATCAGATTGGCGATCTGGGGGGAAAGTTGAATGATTTTCGGCATACTTCCTCCTTTCAGGGAGCCGCCAGGACGGAGATCATGCCCAAGGCGTTCACCCCCATGTGGATGAGGATGGGACAGGCAATGGAGCCGCTCTTTTCATAAGCCCAGGCTAGGATCAGTCCCGCGGGCAGGTATTGCAGAAAATTCAGCGCCAGCAGGGCGGGCTCGTACTGCCCCACATAGCTCATCACATGGACTGCGCAGAAGACCGCGGCGGAGATGGCGTAGGCCCAGGGCCGGCTCCACCGCCACAGGCCCCGGAACACCACCCCCCGGTACAGGCTCTCCTCCGCCACGGGCACCAGGAAGACGGTCCCGAAGGCCATGGGCAGATATTCCAGCTGGACGCTTTGGTACACGGAGGCGTCGTTGACGTTCCCGAAGCCGGGGTAGAGCCGTGTCAAAATCCAGTCCAGCGCCAGAGCGGTCAGATAGTACACCCCCAGGCCCAGCGCCGCCAGGACCGCGCTTTTCTTCCAGGTCCGGGGCAGCTCCTGAAGGGTCTTCCCCCAGAAAGCCCGGAAGATCCACCCAACCGCCCCAAAATTCACGGTGAAAAACACCACGTTCAGCCAGGGCGCCGACAAAGGGCCGCCTGCCAGGGCGTTCAGCAGCACCAGGATCTGAGGCAAGAAAATCAGCTGAAAGAGCAGATACCGGATCCCCCAGCTCCGCTCCCAGGGCGTCATATCCGGGCCCGGCGGCTTGATTCCATCCATAGCGCCCTCCTATTCCAGCATTTTTTTCAGCTTGTAAAGCTCGTTGATGGCCTCGATGGGGGTCAGCGTCTCCACGGAAAGGGCGGACAAGGCCTTATAGAGCTCCTGCCCTTTCAGGTCCAGCATACTCACCTGGGCCTCCGGCTCCGGGGCGGGCTGCTTCCGGGACACGGAGCCCTGGGCCTCCAGCTGAGACAAAATGGTTCTGGCTCGGGTAATCAAGGGCCCCGGCAATCCCGCCAGCCGGGCCACCTCCACGCCGTAGCTGTGGTCCGCCGCGCCGGGGAGGATCTTCCGCAGGAAGATCATCTGCTCCCCCCGCTTCTTTACGGCGATGGAGAAGTTCTTTACATTGGGAAGCTCCGTCTCGATGTCGGAAAGCTCGTGATAATGGGTGGCGAAGAGGGTCTTGGCCCCCAGGCGCTTGGGGTCGGCCACATATTCCAGCACCGCCCGGGCGATGGCCATGCCGTCGTAGGTGGAGGTGCCCCGGCCGATCTCGTCCAGGATCAGCAGGCTCCGGGAGGTGGCGCTGCGGAGAATGGAGGCCACCTCCGACATCTCCACCATGAAGGTGGAGCGGCCGGAGGCCAGGTCGTCGCTGGCCCCGATCCGGGTAAACACCCGGTCCACCACGCCGATGGAGGCGGACTTGGCGGGGACAAAGGACCCCATCTGAGCCAGGATGGTGATCAGCGCCACCTGACGCATGTAGGTGGACTTGCCCGCCATATTGGGGCCGGTAATGATGCACACCTGGCTTCCCGCCAGGTCCATGTGGGTGTCATTGGGAACGAATAGGCTGTCCGTCAGCATCCGCTCCACCACCGGATGGCGGCCCTCCAGAATATCGATCCGGCCGTCCAGGCGAATCTCAGGGCGGACATAGCGGTTCTGCACCGCCACCTCCGCCAGGGAGGCCAGGGCGTCCACCGCCGCCACGCCGGCGGCTACCCCCTGCACCCGGCCCGCCAGCTGGGCGGTCTCCTCCCGCAGCTGGGTAAAGATCCGGTATTCCAGCTCCGTCAGCCGGTCCTTGGCGGTGAGGATCTGGTATTCCAGCTCCTTCAGCTCCGGGGTGATGAACCGCTCGGTATTGGTCAGGGTCTGCCGGCGGATGTACTCCGGCGGCACCTGATCGGCAAAGGATTTGGAAACCTCGATATAGTAGCCGAACACCCGGTTGTAGCCGGCCCGGAGGGTGCGGATGCCGGTGCGCTCCCGCTCCGCCGTTTCAATGGACGCCATGGCGGCGGTGCCGCCCTTGAGCAGCGCCCGCAGGCGGTCCACCTCCGGGTCCGCCCCGTCCCGAATGAGATTTCCCTCCCGGATGGAAAGCGGCGCCTCCTCCCGAATCGTCCGCAAAATTTTGCCGCACAGCTCCTCCATGGGATCGACGGTCTGCTCCAGGCGGCGCAGCAGCGGGGCCTGGAAGGGCTCCAGCCGGCGCTTGACCTCCGGCAGAGCCGCAAAGCCGGTGGCCAGGCCCAGCAGATCCCGGCCGTTGGCGGTGCCGGTGGCGATGCGGGTCATGACCCGCTCCAAATCCGTCACGGCTTTCAGCGCTTCCCGCAGCTCTCCCCGGGGCACCGCCAGCCGGGTCAGCTCCTCCACCGCCCCCTGGCGGCGCTGGATCTGAGTTGGGTCCATCAGCGGCTTTTCCAGCCAGCTTCGGAGGGTCCGGCTGCCCATGCCGGTGCAGCACCGGTCCAGCACCCAGAGCAGCGACCCCTTTTTCTCCCGGCTGCGGAGGGTCTCCGTCAGCTCCAGATTCCGCCGGGCGTCCAGATCCAGCTCCAGGAACCGGGCGGTGTCGTAGTATTCCAGCTTTTGCAGGTGGGAAAGGTCATTTTTTTGCAGCTCCCGGAGGGTCTTCAGCAGCGCGCCGCTGGCGTAGGCCGCCAGGGGCCTGTCCCGCACCTGGAGCTGGGCCAGATCGGCGTGAAAATGCTCCTTTAGGATCTCCTGGGCCTCCC
>CANQQI010000208.1 GCA_947625945.1 uncultured Oscillospiraceae bacterium | reverse complement strand
TCCATTTTCAGCTGCTTTTCCGGCAGCAGCTCCATAAACCCGGACAGCGTCCGGGGACGAATTTTCTCCATGGGAAAAAACTTCCTTTCGGTAAAAAAGATTGTTGGCGGGATCCCCGCCAACAAAGAGCTTGGTTCCTCAATAGCGGGGCTTGCGCAGCATTTCCCGCCAATCCAGGTCGCCCCGCTGGAGGCCCATGATGAACATCTCCGCGCTGGCCAGGTTGGTGGCGATGGGCACGTTGTGCTTGTCGCAGTGGCGGATGGTTTCGATCATCTGGCTGTCGTCCCAGGGGTCGGTGGTGTTGGGGTCGGTGAAAAGCAGCACCAGGTCGATCTCATTGTAGGCAATGCGGGCGTTGATCTGCTGATGGCCCCCCTGCTTATGGGACAGCAGCAGCGTGACGGGCAGACCGGTATTGTCGATGATCAGCCGCCCGGTGGTGGCGGTGGCGAACAGCTCATGCTTGGCGAGCACGCTCTTGTAGGCGGTGCAGAACTGCACCATCAATTCCTTCTTCTTATCGTGGGCCAAAAACGCGATATTCACGAAGCTCACTCCTTCTCTGTATTATCGCAGCGCGATTGGCACTGGGTATCCTTCTATTCGTTTGGCGATCCGGCGGCAGGCGGCGGCAGCGCCCCGCTTGGTGTAGGACAGCAGGGGCTTGGAAAACGCGGCGGCCAGGGTCACATTGTAGTCCTCCGGGACGATCCCCAGCAGGGGCAGCCCCGACCGATCCATCACATCATCCACGGTCAGATTCATGGCGTAGATCAAATCGGAATCCACCCGGTTGACGATGAGCCGCACCCCGATCTTTCCCATCAACTCCAGCTGTTCGCCGGTTCTGCAGGCGTCTCGGACGGCGGCGGGATCCGGGCCGGTCACCAGCAGGATCCGGTCGGCATACGCCGCGGCCAGGTGGAAGCCGGCGTCGATCCCCGCGGGAGCGTCCAGAAGCACATAGTCGAACCGCTCCCGGGCGGCGTGGAGCATCTCCCCAAAAGCCGCGGGGTCGATGGCCCCGGCGGGACAGTTCATGGGGGCGGTGAGGAAGAACAGCCCAGGGAAATCCGGGTGGGCCGCCGCCTGCTCCAGGGTGTACCCGCCCTGGGACACATCCAGGAAGGACAGGGCCGGCGCCTGCTCCAAGCCCAGGGAGATATCCAGATTCCGCAGTCCCACGTCACAGTCCAGGCACAGCACCTTTTTCCCGTCCTGTGCCAGAGCGGTGGACAGTCCGGCGCAGACGGACGTCTTTCCCGTCCCGCCCTTTCCGGACAGGATCGCGATGGCCTCTCCCATTTTGCTCCGCCTCCCATCCCGTATGGGAACATTATAAAGGAATAGTCCACAAAATGCAAGTGGAAATCCGGCAAAAATTGAAGAAATTTCATCAGTTTAAACAATTTGGTCCTTCCCTGGAATTTCGGAGCATTTGAGGTCTCAAACCGACGGCGTTTTTCTGGGGAAAACAGATTCCCACGGCGACTTCATAAATTTTTTACGAAAAATCCACATTTGCCTCTTGCAATTTGGAAGGGTTTGCGCTATGATATATTAGCACTTAAGGAAAAGGAGTGCTAAACCCAACGCCGTAGATAAAAGCGGGAAAACCCGCGGTCTAAATACTATTGTATGGAGGAATCAAGCATGAAACTCAAACCCATGGCTGACAATGTGCTGCTCAAGCAGTCCGAGGCCCAGGAGACCACCGCTTCCGGCATCATCCTGGCCACCACCAACAAGGAAAAGCCCGCGATCTACGAGGTCGTCTCCGCCGGCCCGGGCACCAAGGACGTGACCATGACCGTCAAGGCCGGGGACAAGGTGGTCGTCGGCAAGTACACCGGCAGCGAGATCAAGCTGGACGGCGAGGAGTACAAATTCGTCAAGCAGGATGACATCCTGGCCATCGTGACGGAATAAGAGGAGGATTTTAAAATGGCTAAAATGATCGTTTACGGGGAAGACGCCCGCAAGAAGCTGCAATCCGGCATTGACCAGCTGGCCAATACCGTCAACGTGACCCTGGGTCCCAAGGGCCGGAACGTGGTCCTGGGCAAGAAGTACGGCGCACCTCTGATCACCAACGACGGCGTGACCATCGCCAAGGAGATCGAGCTGGAGGACCCCTTTGAGAACATGGGCGCCCAGCTGATCCGGGAAGTCGCCACCAAGACCAACGACGTGGCCGGCGACGGCACCACCACCGCCACCCTGCTGGCCCAGGCCATCACCCGGGAAGGGCTGAAGAACCTGTCCGCCGGGGCCAATCCCATGGTTATGCGCAAGGGCATCGAGAAGGCCGTTGCCGCCGCCGTGGAGTCCATCAAGGCCCATTCCGTGCCGGTCCACGGCTCCGATGATATCGCCCGGGTGGGCACCGTCTCCTCCGGGGACGAGAGCGTGGGCAAGCTGATCGCCCAGGCCATGGAGAAGGTGGGCACCGAGGGCGTCATCACCATTGAGGAGTCCAAGACCGCCGAGACCGGCCTGGACGTGGTGGAAGGCATGCAGTTCGACCGGGGCTACATCTCCCCCTATATGGTCACCGACACCGACAAGATGGAGGCCGTCCTGGACGATCCACTGATCCTGATTACCGACAAGAAGATCTCCTCCATTCAGGAGATCCTGCCCATTCTGGAGCCCATCGTCAAGACCGGCAAGAAGCTCATCATCATCGCCGAGGACGTGGAGGGCGACGCCCTGGCCACCCTGCTGGTGAACCGCCTCCGTGGCAACTTCAACTGCGTCTGCGTCAAGGCCCCCGGCTTTGGTGACCGGCGGAAGGAAATGCTCCAGGATATCGCCATTCTCACCGGCGGTACCGTCATTTCCAGCGAGCTGAACATGGAGCTCACCGAGGCCACCCTGGACGATCTGGGCCGGGCCCGTCAGATCGTGGTCACCAAGGACAACACCACCATCGTGGACGGCTACGGCGACGCCGAGGCCATTGCTTCCCGGGCCAA
>CANQQI010000207.1 GCA_947625945.1 uncultured Oscillospiraceae bacterium | reverse complement strand
AAGCCCACGCTCATGATGCCGCTGGCGCTCATGATCAGCTGGAGGATGATCATGGGGGTCAGCTCCGGGATGTCGATGTTCAGGATTCGCTGGAACATGGAGGCGCCGTCGATCTTGGCGGCCTCGTAGAGGGCCGGATCCACTGCCGAAAGGGTCGCGAGGTAAATGATGGTGCCCCAGCCGGCGTCCTGCCAAATGCCGGAGGCAATGTAGATGGTGCGGAAGGCCTCGGGGACGGTCATGAAGTCGATCTGCTGACCGATCAGCAGGTTAATCAGGCCGCCGTAGGGGCTCAGGAAGATCCGGATCATACCGCAGACCACCATGATGGAGATGAAGTGGGGAGCGTAGAGGACGGTCTGCACCACCCGCTTATACTTTTTGAACCGCAGCTGGTTGATGGCCAGGGACAGCAGGATTGGTACCGGGAAGCTCCAAAGCAGGCCAAACAGGCTGAGCTTGACGGTGTTGACGATCATGCGCTTGAAATTGGGGGCGGTGAAGAACCGCTCGAACCAATCCCAGCCCACCCATTCGCTGCCGAAGAAGCCCCGGCTGGGCTTGTAGTCCCGGAAGGCGATCTGGATGCCGTACATGGGGACGTACTTATAAATGATCGTAATGACCACGGGGATCAGCAGTAGGGCGTAGAGCTGCCAGCTCTCCAGGATCCGACGGCCCAGGGTCTTGCCGTGGGGCTTGAGGGCTGTTTTCTTTGCGCCCGCTTGCGCGGATGTTTTTTGCACGCTGGTTTTCCCTCCTTAAATAACGTTTTCGGAAGAGTGGTTGCTTGGGCGCCGCCTCCGGCCGGGTCACCGGCCTGTGCCGCAGGTCGACGCATGGTGAAACGATATTTAATGAACAGCTACAATGTACCACAGAAAACGGGGGATTGTCAATATGATTCTTGCAGATTTTTGTTATATTTTTTCATTTTATTTGAAATATACAAATTGATACCCCGTTTTTTGTATACTTTGAACTCATGATTTATAGAAATCGTTTCATGAATTTTCATTTAGCACTTTACAAATGTCGTGAAATCTGTTATACTGACTCCAATGAAATTTCACAGAACAAGGAGGAATCCCTATGCCCAAACCTACCATGAAGGACGTAGCCCGGGAGGCGGGGGTGGCCCTGGGGACTGTGTCCAAGGTCGTCAACGGCATTCCCGTGGGCGAGGAGTACCGCGTCCGGGTGGAGGAGGCCATCGAACGGCTCAACTACCGCATCAACAGCTACGCCAAGGGCCTGCGCAGCAGCAAGACCTATCTCATCGCGGTGATGGTGCCCAATCTCATCAGCCCCTTTTTCGCCAAGCTGGTCAACTGCATCAACCGCTCCCTGGCCGCCCGGAAATACCGGATGCTGCTCTTTGCCACGGACTATGATAACGAGCAGGAGCAGGAATATGTGTACCTGGCGGAGCAGCAGAAGGTGGACGGCATCATCTGCCTGTCCTACAATCCAAACCTGATCCTCCCGGCGGGGGTGCCCCTGGTGTCCATCGACCGGTATTTCAGCACCAACGTCCCCTGCGTCTCCAGCGACAACTACGGCGGCGGCCGCCTGGCGGCGGAGAAGCTGGTGGAAAACGGGTGCCGGAATCTGGCCTTCCTGCGGATCGGCTCCAAGCTGGTCAACGAGCCCAACAAGCGGAAGGACGGCTTTGTCAGCACCTGCGAGGCCCTGGGCGTGCCCTATACCCTGAAAATTATTGACGACGGCACCCCCTATTCCGCCTTTGAGGACTTCCTGCGGGAACATCTCCACGATGGGAAGCTGGATTTCGACGGCATTTTCTGCGTCACGGATTCCCTGGCCCATCAAATTTTGAACACCCTCCGGGACATGGAGCTGCGGGTGCCGGAGGACGTGCAGGTCATCGGCTTCGACGGGGTCCGCCGCTTTGGGGACATGGAGCTGTACTGCTCCACCATCGTCCAGCCGGTGGAGGACATCGCCGCCACCTGCGTGGATATGGTGACGGAAAAGGATCTGGACAAGGCGCCGTCCCTGGTGTGCCTGCCGGTGACCTACGCCCAGGGCGGAACGACAAAGGGGTGAAGACGATGGCAAGCGAATATTTAAAGTGGAAGTTCCGGGACGTCCAGCCCGATCCCCCTCCAAGGGAGCTGTCGAAAAAGGAGAAAATCCTGAATTTTCTGGACTACTATAAATGGTGGCTGGTGGCGGGCGCTGTGGGACTGGTGCTGCTGGGGAACCTGATCTGGACCATGCTGGGCATCGGCCGGGTTCGGCCGGACTATATTTTCGCCTACGTCACGGACCATAAATTCTCCGAGGAGCAGGAGGCGGCGCTGGAGACGGCCCTGGCCACCCTAGGGGAGGACGTGAACGGAGACGGCCAGGTGGTTGTGGAGCTGCGGCAGTACGCCCGGAATGTGGAGGGCGACCCGGAGACCGCCATGTACTTCCAGTACGCGGACAGCATCACCCTGGCTGCCGACATTGACATGGGAGAGAGCTTTTTCTACCTGTCCGACGATCCGGAGTTCCTCCAGCAGGCCTACCAGCTCTATTCCTTCCCCGACGGCACGCCCCCGGGAGAGGACGACTACGACGTCTCCGGCAAGGTCTTCCGCTGGGCGGACTGCCCGGCCCTGGCCGGGCTGGAGGTGGACCAGGAGGCCATGGAGAATGTCTATATCGGCCGCCGGGTCTTCTATAAAGAGGATCAGATCAAAAAGCTGGGCCCCAGCGAGGCCCTGTGGGCCATTATTTTGGAGGGGGCGGAATCATGAAACGGTTGATCGCAATCCTGGCGCTGCTGTGCCTGCTGCTCACCGGCTGCTCCGGCCCGGCCCGGGACCCCAGCTGGGAGGAGAACTGGGTGGGCCTGGGGAACGTCCTGGCGGTGGACACCCCGGCGGACTTCACCCTGCGGGACAATCAGGACGCCCTGAGCCCCAACGGGATCTACTATGTCTCCTGGTCCTCCGGAGAGGGGCAGACCATTGAAAACGACGAGGG
>CANQQI010000206.1 GCA_947625945.1 uncultured Oscillospiraceae bacterium | reverse complement strand
ACTTCCGTTTAAACTACCTTACTAAAGTTTAAGGTGCTTCTCGTCTTGACGTTATTCAATTCGCAAGGTGCATGAGCTTCCCGCCGGGCTCCCAAAAGGCTCTCGCCGGGCAGCTTGCATATAATACCACTCCCGGGCGGATTTGTCAAGCGTTTTTTTCAAAAAATTTTCTGAAAAATTTAATATTTTCCGGAAGACGGAAAATTCACCTGTTCTTCCGGAAAAATCCCCTTTTATCCCGGGAAAAATGGGGATTTCAGCGCTCCGACACGTTCTGGGCGATTTGCTCCAGAGCCTGGGCCGCTTCCCCGGCGCTCTCCCGGCAGGTGGCCAGGTCCCCCAGGGACAGCATCCCGCAGAGCTTCCCGTTTTCCACCACCGGCAGCCGCCGGACCTGCTCCCGGCCCATCAGCGCCGCCGCCGTGGAGGCCTCCGTCTCCGGTCCCACGGACAGAACCCGGCCGGTCATCACCTCCCGGACCGTGGTGGTGCCGGGGAGCCGCCCCGCCGCCAGGCAGCGGGTGACAATGTCCCGGTCCGTCACCAAGCCGGCAAGCCTGCCGTCGCCGCCGCAGACCGGCAGAGCCCCTATATTATAATGTGCCAAGGCCCGGGCGGCCACCGCCACCGATTCCTCCGGCTGGATGCGGATCACCTGTCCGGTCATAACCTCCCGTACTTTCATGGGTATTCCCTCCTTTTGGAAAAAGTATGGGCCGGGCATCTGGAAATTATACTTAGGCCGGGGTATAATAGAGAAGAAATTCCGATCCCGGCGTTAGATTTTCCCTCCAAAAAGGGAGTATATAGGTGAGGAGGCGAGAATATGGAGGATGGCAAGATCCTGTCCCTGCTCCTGGCCCGGCTGGAGGCGGGGCTGGAAGCCCTGGCGAAAAAATACGGCCCCCGGCTGCTGCGAACCGCCCGGAACATCCTGGGCCAGGCCCAGGACGCGGAGGAGGCGGTGAACGACACCTACCTGGCGGTGTGGAACGCCATTCCCCCGGCCCAGCCGGACCCCCTGGCAGGGTATGTGTACCGGGTGGGCCGAAACGTGGCGCTGAAGCGACTGCGGACCAACCAGGCCCTGAAGCGGGACGGCGGCTACCAGCTCTGCCTGGAGGAGCTGGCGGAGTCCCTCTCCGGCGGGGACCTGGAGGAGCTGTGGGACGCCCGGGAGCTGGGCCAGGCCATCGACCGGTTTCTCGCCAAGATAAGCCCCGCCAACCGGTGGCTGTTTCTCCGGCGGTACTGGTTCGGGGACCGGGTGAAGGACCTGGCCGGCGAGACGGGGGCCACGGAGGCCGCCGTCACCGCTAGGCTTTCCCGGATGCGGCAGGGGCTGAAGGCTTACTTATTACAGGAGGGATACTATGGAACCTGAAAAACTGGAAAAGGCCCTGGACGAGATCAGCGAAAAGCACGTCGCCCAGGCGGCGAAAAAACGTCCCGGCCGGCATCTAAAATGGATCGCCCCTCTGGCGGCGGTGCTGGCGCTGGCAATTTTGATCGCGGGACTCTTTGGGCCCCTGGCCCCCCGGGCCTACGCGGTGGCGGAGGCAAAGTACCCGGACAACTACATCGGCCTGGGGCCGGACTACGAAGTCTCCATCCAGACCCAGCGGGAGCTGCTGCCCTTCTTCCAGGCGGCGCTGAAAAGCTGCCTGACGGGGGAGGAAAACGAGGCCTTCTCCCCGGCCAATCTGTACATGGCCCTAGCGGAGCTGGCGGAGCTGGCCGGCGGGGAGGCCCGGGAGGAAATTCTGGCCGCCCTGGGATCGGACTCCATAGAGGCCCTGCGGACCCAGGCCCGGGGGCTGTGGGAGGACCTCTATTATAAGGATGATCACAATAGGCTTACCCTGGCAAGTTCCTTGTGGCTGGATGAGAGCCTGGACTATCACTCCGAGCCTCTGGAGGCCCTGTCGGAAAATTACTACGCCTCTATCTACAGGGGGAAGTTCGGCAGCAGCGCCACGGACAAGGCCGTCGCCGCCTGGCTGGACCGGCAGACCGGCGGCCTGCTCAAGGAGGCCACTAGGGACATCCATCTGGCCCCCGCGCCTGAGATGGTGTTCGCCCTGTACTCCACCATTTATTTCCAGGCAAAGTGGGGCTATGAGCAGGAATTCAGTCCCAAAAATACCGTCTCCCAGCCCTTCCACGCCCCGTCGGGAGACGTCAGCTGCGACTTCATGCGCCAAACCATTGAGAGCGATTACTACTTCGGCGCGGACTACGCCGCCGCGAGCCTGAGTTTGCGGAACGGCAGCCGGATGTGGTTCATCCTGCCAGACGAGGGCAAGACCCCGGCGGACCTGCTGGAGAGCGGGGCGTACACCCAGCTCCTCACCGGGCAGTTTGCCGACCTGGACGACATCTGCAAATATATGATCATCCATCTGTCCGTGCCGAAATTTGACGTCATGGCCCAAGGCAGTCTCACGGACGCAGTGAAGTCCCTGGGGGTGGAGGCGGTCTTCGACTGGGAGGCCGGGGCCTTTGCCCAGGTCCTGGATCAGCAGGCCTGGCTCTCCGGCGTCAATCAGGCCACCCGGGTGGTCATCGACGAGGAGGGGGTCAAGGCGGCCTCCTACATTGAAATGCCCGCCGCCGGCGCCGCACAGCCACCCGACGAGGAGGTGGATCTGGTCCTGGACCGGCCCTTTCTGTTCCTGATTACCGGCAGCTCGGGCACGCCCCTTTTCGCCGGGGTGGTGAATAATCCGTAATTTTTCTGCCCCACCCCTGCCGGGGGCGGCGGCGTGCCGGGGGCAGAAATCCATCTGCCAGCCTTCTTATTTTGGTGCGTTCCGCTCCGGCACTGCTCCCCCGACCCCTGCGGGGGGCCTTACTTTCTTGTTTCGGCAAGAAAGTAAGCAAGGAAGCCGGCTTAGGGGGCGCAAGAGCCACCTCTGCGGGGTGGGTGGGCAATATTACCTCTTTGGGCGGGCGGGGGCAGAAATCCATCTGCCAGCCTTCTTATTTTGGTGCATTCCGCTCCGGCACTGCTCCCCCGACCCCTTCCGGGGGACCCACTTTCTTGCCGCCGAGCAAGAAAGTGGGCAAAGAAGTCGGCTTAGGGG
>CANQQI010000205.1 GCA_947625945.1 uncultured Oscillospiraceae bacterium | reverse complement strand
CGGAAGCGGTACGACCGGAGCCACCTGGCCTACGCCATCATGATCTGCGCCCTGAAGCAGAGCCTGACCCTGACGGAAATCCAGAAAATTCTCCCCAACGATCTGGACGAGGAGGGAATCCGGCAGGTCTACACCGATTTCCGGGCCAGAATGCGGGACACGGCGATGGTCTTTATCGACCAGGTCAACGCCGTGGCCGCCCAGGTGCTGGACCGGGAGGGGGACCAGGGCTGCGCCAGTCTGGTGCTCCACAGCGCCGTCAGCTCGGTGCTGTATAAGCTCCTCACCGTGAAGCTCACAGGCCTCCAGCTCCCCCCGCCGGAGGAGAAGAAATAAAAAACAGGCGTACACAGCGGTGTACGCCTTATTTTATTCCGCCCAGCTGGGCAGCTTTTCAAAAGCCAGGGGCCTTCCCCCATGGGAAAGGGCCAGACGGCAGCAGTAGAGCATGGGGCTGCCATATTCATCCGCCCCGCCGTAGCGCCGGTCCCCCGCCAGGGGATAGCCCCGGCTGGCAAACTGGACCCGGATCTGGTGGCTCCGCCCGGTCTCCAACCGAATCCGCACC
This sequence comes from uncultured Oscillospiraceae bacterium, assembly GCA_947625945.1. Taxonomy (GTDB): domain Bacteria; phylum Bacillota; class Clostridia; order Oscillospirales; family Oscillospiraceae; genus Faecousia. The sequence goes on along the minus strand of CANQQI010000205.1, from coordinate 2,520 downwards.
AGGCTCCGCTCCCCCGCCCGGAGGCGGACAAAGGTCAGCTTTGCCTCCCGCACGCCCTTGCGCGCCCGTTTCACCACATAGACCTTGTTTGCCCGGCTATCCCGGAACAGCAGGTCCGTCCAGGCGCCCTCCTCCGGGGGCGTCCCGTGGACCAGGGCCACGTATTCCTTTTGGAAGGTCCCCTCCCGGATCTGCCGGGAGAGCTCTGCCGCCGCCTGGGGCGTGCGGGCGTAGGCCATCAGCCCCGACACATTTTTGTCCAGCCGGTGGATCGGGTACAGCTTCCCGCCGATTTGCTCTTCCAAAGCCTGGGGAAATTCCCGCTCCGAATCCAGGCCCACCGGCTTTTCCGCCACCACCAGCCCATCGTCCAAGTAGATGGGCTCCATCAGCCTGCCTCCAGGGCCAGGGCGTTCTGGGTGCGGTACAGCCGGGCATAGATCCCGCCCTTGGCCAACAGCGCCTCGTGGGTGCCGGTTTCGGTGATCAGGCCATCGGAAATGGCCACGATCCGATCCGCCCCCCGCACGGTGGAGAGCCGATGGGCGATGATCAGGGTGGTGCGGCCCTTGGCCAGCTCGTCAAAGGAATTCTGGATCTCCGCCTCCGTCACCGAATCCAGAGCGGAGGTAGCCTCGTCCAGGATCAAAATGGGCGGGTTTTTCAGGAAGATCCGGGCAATGGCCACCCGCTGCTTCTGCCCGCCGGAGAGCAGGGTCCCCCGCTCCCCCACATAGGTCTCAAAGCCCTGGGGCATGGCCAGAATGTCGTCGTAGAGCATGGCCCTTTTGGCGGCCTCCTCCACCTCCGCCCGGCTGGCGCCGGGCTTGCCATAGCGGATATTCTCGAAAATGGTGTCGGCAAACAGGAACACGTCCTGCTGCACGATGCCGATCTGCTCGTGGAGGGACTGTTGGGTGACCTGCCGCACGTCCACCCCATCAATGGAAATGCTGCCGGCGGTCACATCGTAAAACCGGGGGATCAGCTGACAAAGGGTGGTCTTGCCCCCGCCGGAGGGGCCCACCACCCCCACTGTCTCCCCTGGGGCCACGTCCAGGCTCACGCCCCGGAGCACTTCATTCTCCCCGTCGTAGGTGAAGTGGACATCTTTGACGGTCACCCGGCCCCGGACATGGGTCAGCGGCTGGGCATCGGGGGCGTCCTTCAAGGTAGGCTCGGTGCCCATCACCTCCACGAACCGGTGGAGCCCGGCGAAGCCGTTGGCGAACATTTCGGAAAAATTCGCCAGCTTCCGCATGGGGGAGACGAAGGTGGCGATGTACAGGCTGAAGGTCAGCAGGTCCCGGTAGTCCATCCGCCCGGCCATAATCAGATAGCCGCCATAGCCGATGACCGCCACATTCAAAATGGACAGGAAAAATTCCATGGCGCAGTTGAACCGGCCCATGGCCCGGTGAAAGCCCCGCTTGGAGGTTTTGAACTGCTCGTTGGCGGCAGCGAACCGGGCGGCCTCCACCGGCTCGTTGGCGAAGGCCTTGGCGGTGCGAATGCCGGAGAGGCTGGACTCGATCTCGGCGTTGATGTGGCCGGTCTTCTGCTTCACGGCGGCGGAGGCGGAACGCATATCCTTCCGCATGAAGGCCACCACCGCCACAAAAATGGGGATCAACGCCGCCACGATCAGCGCCAGCCGCCACTGAATGGTGGACAGCACCACCAGGGCCCCCAGAATGGTGACCACGGAGGTCAGCAGGTCCTCCGGTCCGTGGTGGGCCAGCTCCGTCAGGTCGAACAGGTCGGCGGTGAGGCGGCTCATCAGCTGGCCGGTGCGGTTTTTGTCGTAGAAGTCAAAGCTCAGCTCCTGCATATGCCGAAACAGGTCCGCCCGGATGTCCGCCTCCACCCGAATGCCGAAGGTGTGACCATAGTAGCAGACGATGTAGTACAGCCCCGCCCGGAGCAGATAGCACAGCCCGGCGGCGACCATGACGGTGAAGAAGGCGCGGTACAGCGAATTGGGCAGCAGCTCATAGAGCGCCATGCGGGTGATCAGGGGAAAGGCCAGATCCACCCCGGCGATCAGGCAGGCGCAGGTGATGTCCAGGAGAAACAACGGCAGGTGCCTGCGGAAATACCCCAGGAAAATCAGCAGGGGCGATTTGGTTCGATAGTCTTTCGCGGTCATAGCGGGGCTCCTTTTGGGTCTGGAAATTGAAAACAAATGGGACGCGGCAGTTTGCTGCTATTATACACGAATTTTTTGGCCCTGAAAAGAGGGGGAAAACGCCAAATTTTCCGGGGAAACGTCCGTTTTTTTGGATAAAATGCGTTGAGCCTTTCCTTTTCCCGGGGCAATGTGCACAAAATTTAGTGACGTATTTTTCCGTGCTTCACATTTTCTTAATAAAATTACGCTTACTTCTTTAATACTCCCAGGTTATACTATAGCCATACAAAGGCAAGTGCTCTGTGATGTGTTTGAAGTGTTTTCATTTTTATTACCTCTCTTTTTTCTCTCTGAATACCCGGCACCGTCTGGTCAACGGTGCCGGGTAC
>CANQQI010000204.1 GCA_947625945.1 uncultured Oscillospiraceae bacterium | reverse complement strand
ATCTCATTATAATCAAACGCGCTGTCGACCAAGTCGTCCAGGTCCAGCTCCGAAGCTTCCAGCAGCTCCTCCACGGTCATATCAAGCTCGTTCTGCGCGATCGCATCCTCAAGATATGCCACGGCGCCGTCCTTGACTTCATCCTTCGTATGTTCAATCGCGGCCCTCAGCGAGTCATCATCCACGCAGATAGAATAGGTATCATCCTTGTTAAACGTATAAACAAGCGTCACTTCAAAACTACTGATCTTGAAATACTCGACCAGTCCCTCGTCGACCCCCCCAAAGCCCTCGCTTAAGCTCTCATTGATGGACTCGACCAAATCGGCAGCGGCATTCCATGTTCCCAAAAACGCATCCTTGTCACCGCTTCCGGGCGCGTCGCAGCCGGCCAATGCGCATACCAGGGCCAGCATCAGGAAGATACAAAGAACCTGCTTTTTCATGTTCTTCTTTTCCTTGTCTCTCCTTTTCGTCTAATGGTTCATCATCTTTTTTACTTTTATTCTATTAGTTTAAAACCCCCTCCACCAATAGGTGTGCAATAAACCTGTAATTCTTCAATGAGTCGATTCGAGCTGTCAAAATAATCTTCCAGCGATTTAAAACCGGATTGGAACGCTTCTAAAAGCTCCGCGATCTTTTCCGTCTTACGTTCGTTCTCGGATAATCTAGGACTCTTCAAGCAAAGCGTATTCAGCTGCGACAAGATCAACTCAATTTGCCGTGAAGCATCGAGCGTCTGGTCTTCACAAGCTTTTATTTTATCACCCATCCGTTGTAGCGAAAGTGCCTCTACGGTCGGTGAAGGCCTCTCATATACATATTTACTACCACACCTTTTACAGATCCATGCAGAGCTGTCTTCGCGGTATTGTAAACTGTCACCACATTTTTGGCAAATCGGCGGTCGCATTTTTTATCTCCTTTCATTAAAAAATGAAGTTGCCAAGGACGACGGTACTGACTGTGCTTTGTTTTAAAAGAGATAGATGAATTTAATCCAACGGTTTCATTGTCGGGAACAGCAGCACGTCCCGGATGGAGGGGCTGTCGGTCAGGAGCATGACCAACCGGTCCACGCCGAAGCCCAGGCCGCCGGTGGGGGGCAGGCCGTACTCCAAGGCGGTGACGTAGTCATAGTCCACCTGGGCCCGGCTGTCCGGATCGACGCTCTTGCGCTGGGCCACCTGGTTTTCAAACCGGGCCTTCTGGTCGATGGGGTCGTTGAGCTCGGAGAAGGCGTTGCCCATCTCCGTGGCGTTGATGAAATACTCGAACCGCTCGGTATAGGCCGGGTTGCTGGACTTCCGCTTGGCAAGGGGGCTGGTCTCCACCGGGTAGTCGTAGATAAAGGTGGGCTGGATCAGCTTCTCCTCCACAAAAGCGTCGAAAAACTCCGCCAGAATAGCGCCCTTGGTGGGTGCCTCCGGCAGGGGAACCTGATGGGCCTTGGCCAGGGCCACGGCCTCGTCGTCGCTTTGCACCTGGTCGAAGTCCACGCCGGAATACTTTTTCACCGCCTCCACCATGGTCATCCGCTCCCAGTGGGACAGGTCGATCTCCTGGCCCTGGTAGGTGATTTGCAGGGTGCCGCAGACCTTCTGGGCCACGGTCTTCATCAGCTCCTCCACCAGATCCATCATGCCATGGTAATCGGTATAGGCCTGGTAGAGCTCGATGGAGGTGAATTCCGGGTTGTGCTTGGGGTCCATGCCCTCGTTGCGGAAGATCCGGCCCACCTCGTAGACCCGGTCCATGCCGCCCACCACCAGCCGCTTCAGGTACAGCTCCGTCTCAATGCGCAGGACCATATCCATGTCCAGGGTATTGTGATGGGTCACAAAGGGCCGGGCGGAAGCGCCGATCTCAAAGGGGGTCAGGATGGGAGTGTCCACCTCCAGAAAGCCCTTCCCGTCCAGGAAGGACCGGAGCTCCCGCAGGATCTGACTGCGCTTGGCGAAGGTCTCCTTCACCTCGGGGTTGACGATCAGATCCACATATCGCTGGCGGTAGCGGATCTCCCGGTCGGTCAGGCCGTGGAATTTTTCCGGCAGGGGCAGCAGAGACTTGCTCAGCAGGGCGGCCTCCTGTACCCGGAGGGAAATCTCCCCCCGCTGGGTGCGGAATACCGTGCCCGTGACCCCCACGATGTCCCCAATGTCGTACTTCTTGAATCGCTGGAAGGAGGCCTCCTCCATCTCGTCGATCTTCACATAGAGCTGGATCCGGCCGGCGTTGTCCTGCAAATCGCAGAAAAGCACCTTGCCCATGCCCCGCTTGCTCATGATCCGGCCCGCCAGGGAGAAGGTCTGCCCCTCCAGCTCGTCAAAACGCTCCTTGATCTGGGCGGAAGTTGCGTTCACGTCGAATTTAGTCTGATGAAACGGGTCCATTCCCTCGGCGCGGAGGGCCTCCAGCTTCTCCCGGCGGACCCGCATCTGGTCGGCAAGGGGCAGCTCGGACTGGGGCGTAAACTTTGCCATAACTCAGCCCTCACGGGTGACGGAAAGGACCTTCATATCAAAGGCCCCGGAGGGGGCGTTGACGGTGAAGGTCTCCCCTACGGCCTTGCCCACGATGGCCCGGCCAAAGGGAGAGTCGTCGGACAGCTTGTGCTCCATGGGATTGGCCTCCTGGGAGCCGGTGATCCGATACTCGGTCTCGATCCCCGTTTCCACGTCCAGAACCGTGACGGTGCAGCCCAGGCCCACCCGTCCGTTGGCCTCGTTCTCGTCCTCAATGATCACGGCGTGGGACAGAATGTCCTCGATCTCCGCGATCCGGCCATAGAGCTTGGCCTGCTCGTTTTTCGCGGCGTCGTATTCGGAGTTTTCGGACAGGTCGCCGTAGGACCGGGCCTCGGCGATCATGGCGGCAACCTCCCGCTCCCGGGTGGTCTTCAGGTAGTTCAGTTCCTTTTCCAAATCCGCCAGACGCAGACTGGTGATCTTATATTCCTTTGCCATAGTGGGCGCCTCCATACATTTTATAGATTGATAGCTTCCACATTATAGTGGATTTTTGCCGGGCAGTCAAGGGATTTTCCAATATTTCCGGCTATTTCAGCGCGTCGATGGCGGCCTGGATCTGGGGATCCTCCTCCGCCGGGAG
>CANQQI010000203.1 GCA_947625945.1 uncultured Oscillospiraceae bacterium | reverse complement strand
GAGCGCCTGCGGGTGCTGTCCGACGTGGAGCAGCCGGGGCAGCGGATCCCCGCCACCGTCGAGGACGGATATATGCGCTATCTCAAGGGGGCTGTGTGATGGGGCGGCGGCTGCGGATGCTGTGGCGGGTCCTGAAAAGGACGCCCGGCTGCCTGTATACGCCGCCGGCGGTAATTCTGCTGGCAATCCCTGCCTTTACCGCAATGACTGCGATGACGGAGAATCTAAGCGAGGCTTACAGCGTTCTGATCCGGTGCAGCCAGACCTTCCTGCCCCTTTGTGGCCTCCTCTGGCCCGGCGGGTATCTGCTTGCCTGGGTGGAGGGAGATGGAAGTGAAGCCCTCTGGGCCTGCTCCAAAGGCCACAAGAGCCTAATAGGAGAGATGGCGCTGCTCTATGGGGGATACTGCCTGCTGATGGCCCTGGGCACGGCAGCGGCCCTGCCCTTTTTCCCCGGCGTGTTCCTGGAATTGCCCCGGGTGGCGCTGGAATGCTGCTTCGGCATGGGGACGCTGTATCTGCTGTGCGTCCTGTTTCGGAATGTGCTTTTGGGAACGATTCCGGTGGCAATGTATTTTCTGTTCTGCGCTTCCTTTTCCGGAGACCCGGAATTGGCGTCCTGGTGTCTTCTGGCCCCAAATCAGCCGCCGGAGGCCGCCAACTGGCCCGTTCTCACGCTCTGCGCCCTCTTAGGGCTCTTGGCTTCCATCGCCGCTGCCCTCTTGCAGCGCAGGAAGATCTGACGGCATCTTAAACACAAGTATTGTCCGGAACATAGGCCTTGGTGAGCTCCGCGACCCTGGTTATTCCCCTATCCCCCTTCCGGCATCCAAGATTCCCGCTGACGGATCGGGCGAATTTGACCAGTTTTCTGCGAACCGAAGAGTCTTGAAAGAAACGTGATTGTAGAGATGAAAAGAGAGCGGCTGATTTGCTATATTCTAATCCTGCTCCTGTGCGCCATGCTGATCCTGGCCATGTGGGCCAGCGGGGGAATCAGCTATTTGCGCTAGGATGGGAGGGAGCGGTCAATGACCGCTCCCACGGAAAGAAAAAAATCATAAACAAACGGTTGCAAAATGAGGAGGTATTACCATGAGCATGAAAAAAATTTTTGCCCTGATGCTGGCGGTTATGCTGTTGCTTTCCGCCTGCGGGCCCAGCGGCAACGCCACGACCACCACCGGCGCCCAGGATTCGACGACAGGCGCCGCCGCCACGGACGCCCCCACGGAACCGCCCACGCAGGCTCCCACAGGCGGCGAAACGGCTGACTGGTACGTTCAGACGCCCGCGGCCCCCCTCTCCTACGCCGACCTGACTACCAAGGACCTGCCCTTCTCCGGGGCTCAGTGGCTGGTTTCCGGGGAGAAGGGCGCCGAGATCTATGAAATCGAAGTCAACGGCGGCGTGCTGGAGGTGCGAAACGCCCGGAGCTTTGGGGACCCGGTCCACACCGTTACCCTGCCGGAGGAGCTGGCGACCGCCGTTGCCCTGGGCGGGGACGGCCGGGTGGGCTATGTGGCCACCGGCGCCCAGATCGCCGCCGTGGATCTGAAAACCGGGGAAGTAAAGACCCTGGTGGCGGGGGGCCAGCTGCTGGACGCGGTCATGGTCAGCTATGACGTGATCTATTACGCGGCTGAAACCGAGGACCAAACCGCCATCTTCCGGCTTTACATCCCCGAGGGGAAGATGGATCTCATTTACGGGGGCATCCCCGTGTACCCGGCCAGCGAGTTCCGCCTGATCCCTCCGGAGACCACCCTGGGCAAGGTGGGCTGGACCATGATGAATCCGGAGATGATGGCCCTTCTCACCCAGGAATACGCCAATCCGGACAGCGTTTACAAGAATACCAGCCCCAAATTCGACTTTACCGATGTGTGGGGCCAGCCGGGGCAGATCGACACTTATCAGCCGACCAATTTCCTGGCGCGGAGCATCTGCCAGGCCATGCAGGACCAGTCCGGCATCCTGGCGCTGGTACGGTGCTGGTACGACCCGGTCCAAAACGAGTACACCCAGGAGCTGGGGGCCATTGACGACTGCTTCACCGGCACGGAACGGACCCATGACCACTATGACCCCGAGGCGGAAGCCCCTTCCGCGCCCCAGGTGAATTTTGGGGACTGGGAGGACATGGGGGTAGACCCCCTGCCCCAGACCCGGGAGGAGCTGCTGGCGGAGACGGGAGACCAGGATGCCTTCACCGGCTGCCTCTACGCCGCGCCCTATGAGCGGCCCACCCTCTACGCCGGGAATCCGGGGGAGCCTTTGAAGCAGGTGCTGGCGGAGCCGGTGACCCAGTGGGAGAATTCCCGGTACTACCTCTACGCCATCACCGACGATGGGGCGCTGATGCAGGTGAGCCTGGATGGCAGCGTCCGCAACACCCTCTATCGGGCCCGGTACGGCGCGCTTCGGGATGTGGACTACCAGTGCGGCATGGTGTTCCTGCTGGACGGGGATTATTTGGTGCAGCTGGACCTGACCACCATGCGGCAGCGGACCCTTCTGGAGGCCGAGGCCCTGGTGGACTGCCGGTACATGGCTCTCGATGAACTGAACGAAAATCAGGTCTATATCTGCCAGTCCAAGGGCCTGCACCAGATGCAGTACATTCTGAACCTGGAGACCCAGACCCTGGAGGAGACCGTCTTCAACTAAAACATTGGCGCGGGGAAAATCCCCCGCGTCACCCACAAACTCCAGGCCAGGGACCTGCACGGTCCCTGGCCTGGGTCTATTGTATGGAGCGTACCAGAACAGAGTAAAAGTAATGATAGCAAGATAATGTGAGACGAGATTTGTCAAGGGGGCTTTCTGCCCAAAAGCAATGTTTTTAGGCAATAAGATAGATTTACCTATTGCCATTTATATCAGCATAACAGACATCTTTGTTCTAAATCGGAAACTTGTTGTTTTTTCATCTGAGACTTTCAAATTTGAATACTCGTGTGCGTTGGTTAACATTATCGTTCTGCGACCTTCCTGATGAAAAGACTTTAAAATTCAGTTGACAAAAGCAATGGGATGTGTTACATTTCACTTAGACAAATATCTAAGTGAAATGTTGTAAATAAACCAAGAGAAATCGGAGGCAATTATGACGGGAGAATATATGGAATCTTGTATGGTGGAGATTGCTCGGAAAAAGAGGGATGCACTGTGCC
>CANQQI010000202.1 GCA_947625945.1 uncultured Oscillospiraceae bacterium | reverse complement strand
GCCCAGGTGGCCTCCAACCAGTACGGCGGCCAGTCCATCAGCCTGACCCACCTGGCCCCCTTTGTCCAGGTCAGCCGGGAGAAGATCCGCCGCACCGTGGAAAAGGAGATGGAGGCGTTCCATGTCCGTCCCGATGACGAGGCCATCTCCCAGGTGGTGGAGGAGCGGCTCCGGGATGAGGTCCGCCGGGGCGTCCAGACCATCCAGTATCAGGTGGTGACCCTGATGACCACCAATGGGCAGGCGCCCTTCATCACCGTGTTCATGTACCTGGGTGAGGCCAAGAACGAGCGGGAGAAGAAGGACCTGGCCATGATCATCGAGGAGATGCTCCGCCAGCGCTATGAGGGCGTGAAGAACGAGAAGGGCGTGTGGGTCACCCCCGCCTTCCCCAAGCTGATTTATGTCCTGGAGGAGGACAATGTGGCCGAGGGCACCCCCTACTTCTACCTGACCCGTCTGGCCGCCCAGTGTACCGCCAAGCGGATGGTCCCCGACTATATCAGCGCCAAGAAGATGCGGGAGTACAAGCTCAGCAAGGGCGAGACCCCGGGCCACGGCGATGTGTACACCTGCATGGGCTGCCGCAGCTTTTTGACCCCCGACCGCTCCGGCAATGGCTGGGACAATGTGGCCAACGCCCAGAACTACGAGCCCGGCAAGCCGAAGTACTACGGCCGGTTCAACCAGGGCGTGGTGACCATCAACCTGGTGGACGTGGCGTTGTCCTCCGGTCGGGAGATGGACAAGTTTTGGCAGATCTTCGACGAGCGCCTGGACCTGTGCTACCGGGCCCTGCTGTGCCGCCACGAGCGGCTGAAGGGGACGCTGTCCGACGCCGCGCCCATTTTGTGGCAGTACGGCGCCCTGGCCCGGCTTCCCAAGGGGGAGCCCATCGACAAGCTCCTCTACGGCGGCTATTCCACCATCTCCCTGGGCTACGCGGGGCTGTATGAGTGCGTCAAGTATATGACCGGCAAATCCCACACGGACCCGGAGGCCAAGCCCTTCGCCCTGTCCGTCATGCAGCATATGAACGACGCCTGCCAGACCTGGAAGGCCCGGCACAACATCGATTTCTCCCTCTACGGCACGCCCCTGGAGTCCACCACCTATAAATTTGCCAAGTGCCTGCAAAAGCGGTTCGGCATCATCCCCGGCATCACGGACAAGAGTTATATTACCAATTCCTACCATGTCCACGTCACCGAGGAGATCGACGCCTTCACCAAGCTGGCCTTTGAGGCGGAGTTCCAGCAGCTCAGCCCCGGCGGCGCCATCAGCTATGTGGAGGTGCCGGATATGCAGAACAATATCGACGCCGTGCTGGAAGTCATGCGGTTTATCTACGACAATATCATGTATGCCGAGCTGAACACCAAGTCCGACTACTGCCAGGTCTGCGGCTATGACGGCGAGATCAGCATTGAGGAAGAGGACGGCAAGCTGGTGTGGGTTTGCCCCCAGTGCGGCAACCATGACCAGAGCAAGATGAATGTGGCCCGCCGGACCTGCGGTTATATCGGCACCCAGTTCTGGAACCAGGGCCGGACCCAGGAGATTAAGGACCGGGTCCTGCATCTGTAAACATCACAATGGGCCGGGCGCTTCACGTCCGGCCCATTCGCGTAGGGAAGGGGAGAGCATATGCGGATCGAATACCGGGATGTGGTCCTGCGGGACTGCCGGGAGGAGGACGTCGAAGACGAGCTGCGCTGGATGAACGTCCAGACCCAGTGGATGGATGAGGACACGCCCTGGGAGCGGGCGGAGCCGGTGGACCCGGCCTTTCTGCGGGAGGAAATGCTGGACATGATCCGGGACACCGCCGCCAACGACCGGCGCTCCCGGCTGGAGATTCTGGTGGGGGACCGGCATATCGGTTTTGTCTGTGCCTATCCCTTTGCCACCGCCGACCTGGCCTCCCGAACGGGGGCGGCGGTGACGGGGCTGGCCCTGGGTATCGAGCTGTGCGAGCCGGCATACTGGGGCCGGGGGTACGGCACCCAGGCCCTGGCCGCCTGGACCCGGTACTGCCTGGACCAGGGGGCTACCCACCTGTTTCTGGAGACCTGGTCCGGCAACCGCCGGATGATGCGCTGCGCCGAGAAGCTGGGCTATTCCGTCTGCGTCCGGGAGATCGGCGCCAGGACGGTCAACGGCAGGTCCTGGGACGATCTGACCTACGCTCTGGACATCGGCGGATTTAACGCGGTGTATTGAAAAGATCCCCCTCCGGGCCTTCGGTATCGAGGACCCGGAGGGGGCTTCTGTTGCGGCAGGCCTCTAATCCTGGGCCAGAAATTTTTCCCCGCATTTGGGGCAGGTGATCTGGATTCTGCCCTTGCCCTTGGGCACCCGGAGGGCGCAGCGGCACTTGGGGCAGGTATAATAGTTGTAGGCCGGGTCCTGCTGGCCGGTGGGGCGGGGCGGTTCCTGCTCCTTTGGCTCCTTGGGGTGCTTGGACGCTTTCGGCGGCTTGGGCTCCTTTGGGGGCTTGGGCTGCTTCGGAGGCCGCTGCCCGGCGGAAAATGTCGGCATTTGGAACAGCGGGCGGTCCGGGAACTTGCCCATGACCATCTCCTGCCAAATAAACCGCCAAAGGAACAGATAATCCAGCGGCAGGAGCAGCAGAAACAGCGTCTGCCAGGAGCCCATCAGGATGATGGCCAGCAGGCTGGCGGCCAGGGCGATTCCTGTCCCCGCCAGGGCCCAGGAGCGGGCGTCCTGCTTTGCTTGCTCCTCGGTCTGGGGATCCGGGATCCCCTGAACGCGGTATTGCTTGTATTTTTGGTTGGAAAACAGAGCTGCGCATCCCACGATCAGCAGCAGCAAAATCGGGGCCATCCGCAGCAGAGTCCCCACCAGGCTGATGACCAGCAGGATCCCCACCAGCGCCCACAGCTTGCCATAGGGACTGGCACCGCGCCGGGGGATCTCTTCGCCGGGAGCGGATTCCGGCCGGGGCCGCTCCGGCGGGTCCTGTTTTGCCCCGCCGGAATCTTTCAGAAGCAGCAGCATGGCCCCGCCGCCGGCGTGGTGCAGGGGGCATCCGGCCTCCACATGGCCCACGCAGCGCTCCGTTTTTTCGTCGGGGCCATTATAGATTCTGCCGTCGGGGGCGACGCGGCCCACGCAGCCGGATACCCCGCCGGAGGGGTAGATTTTGCCGTCGGCGGTCACATAGCCGATACTGCTTGCCGCCTCACCGGGCCCGTAGATCTGCCC
>CANQQI010000201.1 GCA_947625945.1 uncultured Oscillospiraceae bacterium | reverse complement strand
AACATCAAAAATGTGGACTGAAATTTCACTGGATATATCGCCCGGAATCCCGGACTGCCGCCGGGACGGACTTGGCGGAACCTACAAATTTCCGCTGATTTTTTTGTCAACAGTTGACAAGGCAGCCCAACCTATATAAAATAAATCCGCAGTCAATGGGCGTTCCGGCCCCAGCCGGGGCGCCGGATGTGTTTTTTGCGCGTTTCGCGGGAGGAACGGTTTTGAGCGGTTTACATGAGGAGTGCGGCGTTTTCGGCCTGTTCAGTCCGAAGCGCCAGGAGGTGGGCCCCATGGCCTACTATGGCCTTTACGCCCTTCAGCACCGGGGGCAGGAGAGCTGCGGCATCGTGGTGTGCGACGATGGGGTGTTCCACTCTCGGAAGGACCTGGGCTTGGTCAGCGAGGTGTTCTCCGGGGAGAGCCTGGAACGCCTGCCCGCTGGGCGGATGGCGATCGGCCATGTGCGCTACGGTACCACCGGCGGAAGCAGCCGGGCCAACTGCCAGCCCATTCAGGTCAACCACCACAAGGGCAAGCTGGCCCTGGCCCACAACGGCAACCTGAGCAACGCGTTCCGGCTCCGTCTGGAGCTGGAGGAGAAGGGCGCCATTTTCCACACCACCAGCGACACTGAGACCATCGCCTATATCATCACCCGGGAGCGGCTGACCGCCGGCTCCATCGAGGAGGCGGTCAGCCGGGCCATGGACACCCTGGAGGGGGCATATTCCGTGGTGCTGATGTCCGCAACCAAGCTCATCGCCGTCCGGGACCCCCACGGATTCCGCCCGCTGTGCTACGGTAAAATGGAGGACGGGACCTATGTGGTGGCCTCGGAGAGCTGCGCCCTCCAATCCGTGGGCGCTGCCATGGAGCGGGACATCGAGCCGGGGGAGATCCTGGTTTTCAGCGACCGGGGGGTGGAATCCCACCGGGAACACTGCGGAAAGACCGCTGCCACTCCCTGCGTGTTTGAGCATATCTATTTTGCCCGGTCCGACTCCGTGATCGACGGCGTCAGCGTCCAGGCGGCCCGGATGCGGGCGGGGGAGATTTTGGCAAGGACCTACCCGGTGGACGCGGACGTGGTAGTGGGCGTGCCGGACTCCGGTCTGGACGCAGCCCTGGGCTATTCCCGGGCCTCGGGGATCCCCTATGGTATCGGCTTTCTGAAAAACAAGTATATCGGCCGTACCTTCATCTCTCCGGGCCAGGATGTCCGGGTGAACCAGGTGCGTATCAAGCTCAGCCCCATTCGCCAGACGGTGGAGGGCCGGCGGGTGATTCTCATCGACGATTCCATCGTCCGGGGCAACACCAGCGCCCGAACCGTCAGCCTGCTGCGGGAGGCGGGGGCCAAGGAGGTCCACATGCGGGTCTCCGCGCCGCCCTTTCTGTTCCCCTGTTACTACGGCACCGACGTGGACTCCCAGGATTTTCTGATCGCCTGCCACCATACCGTGGCGGAGATCGGGGAGATGATCGGCGTGGACTCTCTGGGCTATCTGCCCCTGGAGGCTCTGGGGGAGATGTGCGGCTGCGGCAGCTACTGCGCCGCCTGCTTTGACGGAAAGTATCCCACCTCTGTGCCGGAGGACACCCGAAAAGACCGGTTTGAGGCTCCGCTGTCTCAGCGGCCTCCCAAAAATAAAGAATAAAAATTGGAGGATTATCATGGAAAAAGCAGCACAGCTCTATGAAGGCAAGGCCAAGAAGGTCTTTGCCACCGCCGACCCCAATTATGTCATTGTCTCCTACAAGGACGACGCCACCGCTCTGGACGGCCTGAAGAAGGGCTCCATCGCCGGCAAGGGCGCCATCAACAACCGGATGACCAACTTTTTGATGCGGCTGCTGGAAAAGCAGGGGGTCCCCACCCACTTTGTCCGGGAGCTGAACGACCGGGAGACCGTAGTGAAGAAGGTCTCCATCGTGCCTCTGGAGGTCATTGTCCGCAACATCTCCGCCGGTCACTTTGCCCAGCGCTACGGCGTGAAGGAGGGCATCGTGTTTGCCGAGCCCACGGTGGAGTTCTCCTATAAAAATGACGATCTCCACGACCCCCTCCTGAACGACAGCCACGCCCTGGCCCTGGGGCTGGCCACCAAGGAGGAGATCGCCCAGATCAAGGCCATGGCCCTGAAGGTCAACGAAACCCTGAAGGCCTACTTTGCCTCCATCGGCGTGAAGCTGGTGGACTTCAAGCTGGAGTTTGGCCGCCTGAGCGACGGTTCCCTGGTCCTGGCCGACGAGATTTCCCCGGACACCTGCCGTTTCTGGGACGCCAAAACCAACGAAAAGCTGGACAAGGACCGCTTCCGCCGGGATATGGGCGGCGTGGAGGACGCTTACCAGGAAATGATGCGCCGGGTCCTGGGCTGATCCATGGAAGACCTCAAAAAGGAGGCCCTTTTCGAGCGCGCTCCGATCCCTGCCGCCGTGGCTCAGCTTTCGATCCCCACCATTTTAAGCTCCCTGGTAATGGTCCTTTACAACCTGGCGGACACCTGGTTCGTCAGTATGCTCCAGGACCCCATCCAGAGCGCCGCCGTGACCCTTGCGGCTCCGGTACTGCTGGCCTTCAACGCGGTAAACAATCTCTTTGGCGTAGGCAGCTCCAGCATGATGGGCCGGGCCCTGGGCCGGCGGGACTACGACACCGTCCGACGGACCTCCGCCTTCGGCTTTTGGGCGGCGGCCCTCAGCGGCCTGGCCTTCTCCCTGGCGGTGATCGCCTTCCGGGGGCCGCTGCTGACCCTCCTGGGCGCCAAGCCTGAGAATGTGGAGTCCACCCAGGGCTATCTATTCTGGACCGCCATGTGGGGCGCCACGCCCTCCATTCTCAACGTGGTGCTGGCCTATCTGGTGCGGACCGAGGGAGCCTCCCTCCATGCAAGTATCGGGACCATGAGCGGCTGCCTGCTGAACATCGTCCTGGACCCTATTTTCATCCTCCCCTGGGGGCTGAACATGGGAGCTGCCGGGGCGGGATTGGCCACCTTTTTGTCCAACTGCGTGGCCTGCTGCTATTTCTTCGTCCTGCTCTTTGTCCGCCGCCGTACCACTTATGTCTGCGTTTCCCCCAGGATGGCGGTCCCTACCGGGCCCATACTCCGGGGTGTGCTGGCGGTGGGCGTCCCGGCGTCCATCCAGAACCTGCTGAACGTGACCGGTATGACGGTGCTGAACAACTTTACCTCCGCGTTTGGCACCAACGCCGTCACCGCCATGGGCATCTCCTACAAGCTGAACATGAT
>CANQQI010000200.1 GCA_947625945.1 uncultured Oscillospiraceae bacterium | reverse complement strand
CAAATGTGCCTACCGATTTCCCTTTATTTTCGATTATAATCCAAAAATGGAACAAATGCAAGGTGAGAACCCCATTGGCGGAAAATAAAAATGAAAGGCAGATTCAAAATCTGCGCGTGGTAAAGGCTATGAACTTCTGGGCATTTCAGAGGAAGACCGCCCCGCCATCATTGCTAAGATGGGCCAGAAAAACCAACATGGCACCGCGAATGCGGGCGCATTCATCCCATCAGAATATGTTTTAAGGAGCCGCGGAAAGCGGCTCCTTTTTAATCATCCCACATATGCCGGTCCACATACCTCTCCATGTCCAGCTTATATCGATACTGGACCGCGGCGATGCTCTCGCCGTGAAGAATTGCCAGATAGGCCCGCTGATGAATGGCGTTCTGTTCATTGTCCCCGGTAGAGAGGCTGTTTGCCATTTCCAGGGCAAAGGCCGCCTCCGGAAACTTTGCTTCCAAGTCTGGATTTCGCATCAAGGCGTCCATTCCGGGAATGGCCCGAAACACTTTGTTTTCCTGGTCTTGATAATATCGCATGGTGTGGGTCGTGGGCATGGTAAATCTCTCCTTTTTCTCAACAGGTCATAGAATACCACTTTCTGGCAGGGCTTGCAAGCCTTTTTTGTTATGCTGGGATCAGATCATATATCTCCGAAAAGCAAATCTCGCATTTTCCGACTTGCAGGAATTGCCAATAGGGGTCCACCCTCTCTATCTGCCCGGTGATTTGGGTGTACGCCTGGGCGTATTCGCAGTAGTAGACAACCGTGACGATCTGCCCCGGCTGAAGCTCGGACAATATCCGGTTCAGGTTTTCCACTTGATCCTCCGCCAGCACCCGCTTGGGAACGGGTATCCGCTCCTTTGCTTCCAGGGCCTCCTTTAAGCCCTTCAGCGCGTCAAAGGGCATAAACTGCTTGGCCCGCTTGGACGGAGACATGGGTGCGTGTACCTTATATCCCACTTTTATGTCCTCCGATCTGGTTATTCCGTTCCCGGCCTGTGGCGGCGGGGGCATAATTCATTCCCCGGAGAATGGCATTTTTCCCGTACCTGGCCCGAATGTCCAGCATCGCCTCCTGGAGGGCCTTGCCCCGGATTTGTTTGGCCGCGTCTTCAAATAAATTGAGTTGCAGTCCATCCTGCTCTGGCATAACATCGTTGCAGGTCAAGCCCACCCGCCGGATCACATAGGCCGGATTAGCGATTCGCCGGTAAAGCGCGGCCACAGCGGGGACGATTATGGATGCGGTGTTGGTTGGCAGCGCCAACTTCGCCGTACCACCCACGCCGGGGACGTTCTGCGTATGGGAGTAGCCAACATAGAGGGATACCGATTCCGTGGTCAGCTTTCGCGCCGCCATGTCCAGGCAAAGCTGGTCGCTCATTTCTTTTGCGATCAGTTCTCCCTCCGCGAATTTGTAGTCTCGCATAAGCACCTGGCTGCTGGACAGGCTCTTAGTCTTGGAACGGTATGCTTTAATGTCCGCAATGGTAGTGGATTCCCTGCCCCAGGCGTGGTCATAAAGCAGTTCCGCGTCTATCCCAAACCAGCGATACAGCAGATCCACGTCGCACCGGGCGACTCCCTCCATTGTGGTGATGCCGCGACTTTGCAGCCGTGCCGCCGTACCTCCGGCAACGCGCCAGAAGTCGGTGATGGGCCGGTGGTCCCACAGGAGCCGGCGGTAGGATTCTTCGTCCAAGATCCCGATAAAGTCCTTTTCGTGTTTGGCCAGAATATCCAGGGCAATCTTCGCCAAATAGAGGTTGGTGCCAATACCGCAGGTCGTGACCGTGCCCACCGTTTCTCGAATGTCGGCAATAATCCTCTTTGCCAGCTCCGGGGCGGTCTGGCCGTACATTTTGAGATAGGGCGTTACATCCAAAAAGGCTTCATCGACTGAGTAGACGTGAATATCCTGTGGCGCAACGTATCTCAGAAACACGCCGTAAATTTCGGCGGCACAGTCAATGTAGAGCTGCATCCGGGGCGGCGCGGTGATATAGGATATATTGGGCGGAATGTCCTTGCTCCGGCATCGGTTCATCACCCCCAGGGCCTTCAAGGAGGGCGACACCGCCAGGCAAATGGTATTGACGGACCGTTCAGGATCTGCGACGACCAAATTGGTAGTCATAGGGTCCAGTCCTCTCTCCACGCACTCTACCGTCGCGTAAAATGATTTCTGATCCAGGCAAAGGTATTGGGGAACGCCCAAAATGCTCACCTCCAAATATAGAACGTATGTTCTCATTATATCGGCAAACCATCTTGTTGTCAAGCTATCAAATTATGGAATTATTATCGGAGGATAGTCTATCACAGAAACGGTCCAATCGAATGGGTAGAATTAAGGAAAGGCTGTTTTTCGATGCACGAAGGCACCCGGCGCATTTCGGACGAACCATGACATTGCGCAGGCAGCCACATTTTTAATGTTGAAATTTCGCCTCTTTGTCTGTAAAATAATACTATCCGGCGGGAGGTGATACCATGCTTCATGTTCTTCTTTGTGATGATGATAAGCTGTTCCTGAATCGCGTGAAAAGCCGTGTGGAGGCGTTTCTGAGCAGTCAAGGGGAAGAGTTTGAAATTCTGGCGCATACCAACCCGGCGCACATCACCGACCAGGAGCTGGAGCTGTGCGATCTGGCGCTGCTGGATGTGGACCTGGCCACCCCGGAGGACGACGGCACTGCCTTGGCCCGGCGGCTCCGCGGCTTCCGCCAGGACGCGGTGCTGATCTTCGTCACCAACTATGTAGAGTTCGCCCCCGCCGGCTACGAGGTCAGCGCCTTCCGCTATGTCCTCAAACGGGATCTAGAAGGGATTTTCAACACCTATCTCAGCCAAGCCCTTGACCGCATTCGGTTGGCACGGGAGGTTTACCCCATCTGGGTGGACGGCAAACAGGTAGAGCTGCCAATCAAATATCTGGAGCGCCTGGAGATCATGGGTCCCCCGGCCCCAATAAACATCTTCCGTTTGGAAAAATGCTTCGGCGAAAAGCCGGCGCGGCTTTCGTTGCATTTTGTTGCTTTTTCCCAGTTGTGCCGGAAAATCTCCACTTGTGCCAAACCCCTTGAATCTCAATAATCAGCACGTTATAATCAATTATGGGAAGAATTGTGAAACGCTCAACATCACAGCAATCGCGCAAGCCACTATAAGGAGGGGTTTTTGTGGGCTTCAAAGGGAAAAAATGGATTCTGCTGCTAACACTGGCCATTCTCGGGTTGCTCTGCGTCGGGATCGGCGTCTTTG
>CANQQI010000199.1 GCA_947625945.1 uncultured Oscillospiraceae bacterium | reverse complement strand
ATGTCGTCGTCGTCCTCGAACAGGTCCAGCATCTTCTCCATGTTGGACTTGTCCTCCTCTTTCTCCAGCTTCTGGTAGTTT
The DNA here is from genome assembly GCA_947625945.1 of uncultured Oscillospiraceae bacterium. Lineage (GTDB taxonomy): Bacteria > Bacillota > Clostridia > Oscillospirales > Oscillospiraceae > Faecousia. The sequence continues at coordinate 3,193 of CANQQI010000199.1, read as the reverse complement.
TGGGGGACCATCTCGATCTGGGCGGACTCAAATTGGTAGCCCTTGGCGGACATGGCGTCGGCCACGGCGTTGAAATCGTCCGGCGTGGTGTAGACGGTGAAGCAGTCCTCCTCCGGCTCGAAATCGTCGGCGCCGCAGTCCATGGCGTCCATCATCACCGTGTCCTCGTCCAGGTCGCCGTCCTCGTTGTCGATGACCAGCACGCCTTTTTGATCGAAGGACCAGGCCACGCAGCCGGAGGTGCCCATGTTTCCGCCGTACTTGTCAAAGTGATGCCGCACCGCGCCGGCGGTCCGGTTCCGATTGTCGGTCATGGCCTCTACGATCACCGCCACGCCGCCGGGGCCGTAGCCCTCGTAGGTGATGGTCTCGTAGCTCTCGGCGTTGCCGGAACCGGCGGCCCGCTCCAGAACCCGCTTGATGTTGTCGTTGGGCATGTTGGCGGCCTTGGCCTTGGTGATGACGGTGGCCAGGCGGGAGTTGTTGGCCGGGTCGGCGCTGCCGCCGCCCTCCTTCACCGCAACGATCATCTCCTTGGCGATCTTGGTGAACGCCGCGGCCCGCTTGGCGTCCTGGGCGCCTTTGGTTTTTTGAATGTTATGCCACTTGGAATGTCCGGACATGATTTTATCTTCCCTTCTATGAAACGGCGGTTGCCTTCAAATTTTCAATTTATTGTAGCACAGGTCGGTGGGAAAAATCAACCCATTTCAGCCAAAATTCATGCAGTCCCGGTGAATTTCCGAAACCTTGACCGTTAAATCTGGAAACGCGGCCCGTAAATGATCGGCCAAAACCGGGCAGATCGGATTTTCCGTGTAAAAATGCCCGGCGTCGATCAGGTTCAGACCCAGCTCCCGGGCGTCCCAGAACTGGTTATATTTCACATCGGCGGTAACAAAGGTGTCGCACCCGGCGTAAAACACCGTCTCCAGCTCCGAGGCGCAGCTCCCGCCCCCTACGGCCACATGATGTACCGGCCTTCCAGAGTTAACATAACGCAGCCCAGGGCATCCCAGGCGGGCTTTTACCGTCTCCAGAAAGTCCTCCAGACTCTGCCGAGGCACTTTGCCCATCCGCAGAAGGCCCCAGGGCCGCCCGGCGCTGTCCAAGCCGACGGGGGAGAGCACCTCAGAGAAGCTAAGGCCCAGCCGGGCGGCCAGGGCGTCGTTGACCCCGCCGGGGGCGTTGTCCAAATTGGTGTGGGCGTTGACGGCGCTGATCCCGTGCTGGGCCAGGAACAGAATGGCCCTGCCCACGGCGGTATCCGTGGTCACGGCGCCGACCGGATGGAAAATCAGCGGGTGGTGGGTAAGAATCAGCTCTGCCCCCCAGTCCGCCGCCTCTTGGCACACGTCCATGAAGGGGTCCAGGGCCACCAACACTTTGGAAACGGTCTGACTCCGGTTTCCCACCAGCAGGCCCACATGATCCCATTCCTCTTTCATTTCCCTTGGCGCCAGCTCTTCCACAAGCGCCACGATGTCAGCGACCGTTGTCATGGATTTTCGCCTCCATTTCCAGCAATTCCTCCAAAATCCGGAGATATTCCTGATATTTTTCCCCGCCGGAGCGGGACAGCCCCGCAACGCTCTCCCGCATCCCCTCGATCACCCTTTGGACGTAGGCCTCCAGCAGGGGAGAGCCGCTTTCCAGCAGGGCGGGGGAGAGATAGCACTGCCCTGGGATGAGCGTGGGCCCCGAACCGGGCAAAACCTCCATTACGGGGTAGTAAAACCTCCCGTCCCGTGCCAGGGTCTCCCGGCGGATCGTGTACCCGTTTTCGCACAGCCAGCGGCGCAGCTCCGGGCGGCGGGACTGGCATTGGAGGATTAGCCGGTATTGCCCTTTTTTCAGCCAGGGGGCCATGGAGAGGATATGGATCATGGTGTCCGCCCCCATTCCGGCGCAGACCAGGGTATCAAAGTCCCGGGGCAGGGAAGACAGCCCGTCGGAGAGGCAGAAGGTCATCCGATCCGCCACCCCGAATTTCACGGCGTTGCTCCTGGCGCATTCCAGGGGAGTGGGATGGATATCCGAGGCAATCACCTGGCTGGCCCGCCCGGTCAGGAGCAGATGGATGCCCAGATAGCCGTGGTCCGCGCCCACATCCGCCACCCGGTCTCCGTAGTTAACATAATCACAGCAGGCCAGGAGCCGGTTGGACAGCTTCATGGGTCCCCTCCCAAAAAGAACTTGGCCGCCCCGGCAGGGGCGGCCAGGATGTCAGGCGTCTGCATTCTCGCTGGCTTCCAGGAAGTGGTTTAGCTGGGCCAGGAAGGCGTCGCTGTCGATCCCATGGACCATACAGGCTTCCTCCACCGTCTCCCCCCGGGAGGAGGGGCAGCCCAGGCAGTGCATCCCGATAGCGAAGAACAGCGGGGCGCTCTGGGGCGCAATGTCCAAAATATCGCCAATAATGGTTTCCTTTTCGATTTTAACAGCCATGTTTCTGCCTCCTTATGGGTTTCTCCCAATATTATAACCCCAACCTTTCAAAAAAACAAGAGGCATTTCCGGAAAAATGGTCTTGACAACTGCGAAAAAAGCGCTAAAATAGAAAAGAACTGCATACAAGCCTTATCAAGAGCGGTGGAGGGAACGGCCCGATGAAACCCGGCAACCTGTCGAATGTGATGTGGTGCCAAATCCGGCGGCAACGAAAGATGAGGATTCGATAGAACGCGCATCGAATCTTCGGTGTGCGGTTTTTTTATTCTGAAAGGAGACAGAAAACAATGGAAAAAAGACTTTTCACCTCGGAATGCGTCACCTGCGGCCACCCGGATAAGGTGGCGGACGCCATTTCTGACGCCATTCTGGACGCCTGCATCGCCCAGGACCCCGGCTCCCGGGTGGCCTGCGAGACCATGGTGACCACCGATTTCTGCGTCATCTGCGGGGAGATCACCACCAAGGCCGTGGTGGACTACGCCCAGGTGGCCCGGGACACCATCCGTTCCATCGGCTACACCCACCCCGAGGATGGGTTCTGCGCCGATACGGTGGAGATTTTATGTAAACTACATACCCAGTCCGCCGATATCGCCCTGGGCACCAACGACGCCGTTGGCGGTGCGGGGGACCAGGGGATGATGTTCGGCGGGGCCTGCGCTCAGACGCCGGAGCTGATGCCCCTGCCGGCGGCCCTGGCCCGGACCATGGCCAACACCCTGACGGACTGCGTCCACCG
>CANQQI010000198.1 GCA_947625945.1 uncultured Oscillospiraceae bacterium | reverse complement strand
ATGCTCCTGGCGTCCTCGTACCGGCCCCGGGCCAGGACGCAGCCCGGCAGGGCGATCATGGTGTCCCGGCCCCAGTCCCCGAAAAAGGGATAGCCCGCCATGATGGTCTTGCCCCCGGTGGAGGGGCGGTAAGCAATGAAGGCGTCCGCCGCCCGGGCAAGCTCCCGGGCAACCGGGTCCCGGAAGCCTGTGTCAAGGGCCTTCCGGCGGCGGCACATGGCCTGCCAGATCTCCTCCGCCGATTCCGCAGACTGGGCCGTGGAAAATACCAGCGTCAGTTTGCCCGTTTCCGCCGGCGGAACCGTCAAAACCGCCTGAGGTCCGGCAACCCCCAGGCCTGTTGACGGGCGGCCGTCCTTTTCATCGTCGGCATAGAAAAGGGTCTCCGTCTCCGGGGGAAGGTCCTCCCAGGCGCCGCTGAAATCCATGCGCAGCGCCCAGCCCGCCCACCGGGCCGTCAGGCCGGAGACCGTCACCGGCGTGTCGGGGTCCGTGGGAAAAACCGGCCGCACCCGGAGGGCGCAGGGACTGCCGCCGGCGTTTTCAAGCTCATAAAGGACGGCGGCGGTATTCTCCCCCTGCTTGACCGCGCAGCGGCGGGTGATGGTCGTTTCTCCCACTCGGTACCGCCACGCTGGCCCCTCCTCCCAGGAGAAGGATTCCAAATACCGCCACCCCTCCTCGGGTTGGCGGGGTCCGGCGAAGGTCTGGGCGGAAAGGGGGACCTCCCCCGTTCCGAAGTCCACCGTCTCCGCCAGCCGGTGGACCAGGCACTTGCGCAGGCTGGGAGACTTCGCCCCCACCAGCAGTCCCTGGTCCCGGCGGGTGACGGAAAAGGCCGCCGAGGTGGAGGCATAGCCTCCCAAACCGTTGGTCAGAAGCCAGCAGACGCCGTCCTTCCCGGGGTCTGCCTCCCGGGCGGTATAGGTAAAGCGCATCCCGTTTCCTCCTCTTTTCCCGCCTTCAGCGGGATCCTGGTGGCATTATAAAATGGATGGCAGAAATTGTCAAGACAGGCCTCTCCGGGTTTTCCCGGGAAAAATGGGGAAAAATCCCTTGCTTTTTTGGCGGGCGGCTGTATAATAAAGACAGTTGTTGAAAAGCAGGAAAGGGGCGTTTTTTATGGAACAGGAAAAGGCATTCCGCAAGTACATTTCCGAAGGGTACACCTCCTTGTACCTGGGGCCGATTCTGGCCCTCCTGGGCGGGATCATGTTCTTTGCGGAATCGGTCATCGGGTATCTGGTGGGACTGTTCCTCATCGTCCTGGGGGTCTATATGGTATACTGCTGGTTCCGGGACAAAAAGCAGATGGACCGGCAGATGGAAGCCTGGCGGAACACCGGGGCCATCCAGAGTCTGCTGGCGGAATTTCAGCAGAGCGCCCCGGTCTTCAAGGATACCCTGCGCTTAGGCCAAACCCGCCTCTTCCCCAAGGGGGCCGGAAAGGTCCTGACCTACGGCGAGTTGGCCAAGGTATACCAGTACGTCCACAAGCGCAATTTTGTGGAGGACCGCCGGGAACTGCGAGCCGTAGTCGCGGGAAAGGAGATCACCCTGGCAAACCTTCCCCTGAAAGGCAAGGGGGACGAGGAGCTGAAAAAGGTCCTGGGCTTTTTCCTGATGAAAAATCCCGGCATCCATGTGGGCTATAACAATTGAGCGACGCGCAAAAGTCCCTCACAAAAAGTGAGGGACTTTATTTTTTCCGTCTTTTCCGTCTGGGCGGGGGGCCCGGCAGCCGGATGGCGATCTGCTCATAGGGCAGCCGCCGCTGGCGGGCGTCCATGGCGGAAACCGCCTGCCGAATCAGCTGATCCCATTCCAGAGCGGTGCGGTGCCCGTCCAGGCCGGTGGTGAGATAGGGGCAGGCCCCCAGCCGCGCCTTGCCAAACCGCTTGGCGAAGGCCCGGTCCACCCCCAGGGCCACGGCGTAGGGCGCCAGGGAGAAGAAATAATCCGGATCCTCCCGGCGGAGCCGGTGCAGATCCTGGGGCGCGGCCCGGCGCAGGAAGTGGCGCAGACCCAAAATTTCCGCTAGGATTTGGCGGCCCAGGCCGCTGCGCCGCCCGCCGTAGGCGGCGGCAAGCCCCGCTATCAGCTCCCAGGCCATCAGGCCCAGGGCCAGGGGAATGCCGGAGGCCAGGAACCCCAGCAGCAGATACATCAGGCATCCGGCTATGGCCCATATAAGTGGCCGTCGGTTCCGGGTGTGGAGGCAGTAGGCCCAGCCCTGGATCCCCCAGGCGCAGACGCAGCCCAGGACCCCGAACAGGGTGCCGGTCAGGCCGCCCAGGAGCCCTTCTCCCCCAAGGGGCGCCCCCAGGGACATGCCGCCGAAAAGTCCCGCCGCCGCCGCCAATACCCGGAACAGCTTGGGGTTGCCGGTGCCCCGCTGGAAATAAGTCCGGGTGTGAGGGGCCAGCGTGGACATCTGACGGCTGAGCTGGGCATAGCGGATGCCGGTGCCCTCCACCATGCGCCGCTTGCCGAAGATGGCCCGGAAGCAGCGGCATTCAAAATCGTCCCGCTCGTTGCCCATCTCCATCCGCTTGTGAAGCAGTACCCGGCCGGCGCTGTCCAACTGGATCAGGATATAGCCCAGCTGGGCCCAGGTCAGTACCAGGGCCGTCAAATCCAGGCCCTGGCCCGTGAGAGCGCAGGGCAGCTCCCCCGCGGAAAGGCCCTCCGGCGGCAGGGTGGTCCGCTGTCGCAGCACAGGCAGGCACCGGAGGAACACCAGCCAGTACAATGTCGCCAGGCCAATGCAGACGTACATGGCCACGTCGTCCATGTCCACCGTCCAGGTGCGGACCTGGGTCTGAGGAAAGACCTCCTCCGATACCTCCAGGGTCATGGTCAGCGATTCCAGGTCCCGGAGGGCCTTGGTCACGGTCCCGCTGAGGGTTGCGCCCTCCACGACATAGGTCACATCCGACTCGATGGCCTGCAAATAGTAGGAGCTGGAAAAGGACGGCACCGTGGTGATCTCCGCCGGCAGCGTCACAGAAAAATCAAAGCCGGTCACGGGATAGGAAAAGCCTGACAGCAGCGGAATGCTGAGCATCAGCCGGTCCGGGGTCTCCGCGTCCCCGTCGTGATCCTGATAGGCCACGCTGTTGGGGAGGGAATAGGAGATCAAAACCTGGAAGTCCCCCGCCACCGCGCCGATGACCCGGGAAAGGTCCACCTCCTGGCGGCTGCCGTTGCGGCGAAGGCTGGCGCTGACGCCGCTGAGCAGCACATTGCGCGCGTTGCCGGGGACGGGGAAGCGGAGATGCTCCACCGGGGAATCCAGGTGGATGCTCACGGTGAGGCTGACCTGGCAGGTGCCGTC
>CANQQI010000197.1 GCA_947625945.1 uncultured Oscillospiraceae bacterium | reverse complement strand
CTAAGTGTGAAGTTTACGCTGGTATTGTTTGCCGGTTCTGAGAAAAATATGCATCCCCAGGGAATTTTTTACTGAAAAGCCGGTGGGGCCCTTTTATAAAGGCGGCGATTGATTTTCCCGCTTCCCTGTGATATAGTAAAAAAAGAAAAAACGGAGGCGAAATTCCATGTTTCGTGAAATGAGAAGAACGGACCGGGCCATGGAGGAATCCCAGATCCGGGAGGTCCTGGAAAAGGGGGAATATGGGATCCTGGCGTCCTGTGGGGCCGACGGGTTTCCCTACGCTATCCCCTACAGCTATGCCGTCCTAGGCGGGAAGATCTATCTCCACTGCACCGCCGAAGAGAGCCACTGCAAGGACAATCTGCGCTACGCGCCTAACGTGTGTTTCACGGTCGTGGGGGAAACGGAGGTGCTGCCGGCCCGGTTCTCCACCCGCTATGAGAGCGTGGTGGTCTTCGGGACCGCAAAGGAGATCCTGGACCCGGCGCAAAAGAACGCCGCGCTGATGGCCCTGGTGGAAAAGTATTCCCCCGAATATCAAAAGGAAGGGCGGGAATACGCGATGTCCGCGGAGTCCGTCACCTCGGTGATCGAGATCACGCCGCTGCATGTGACGGGAAAGGCGCGGAGAAGCAGATAGCGCCGCCGGGGAACTGCCCGTTTTTCCTTTGAATACACACACGCCCCGTCCGCCGTTCTTGGCGGGCGGGGCTTTGCTTCTTCCTTGACACCCCGGGAGGAAGATGGTACAATTCTGTTATCAGAAATCGAAAGGCGGCGGCAAATGATGCAAGTTTTGGTAATCAACGGCAGCCCAAAGGGAAAAAACAGCGTTACCCCGCAAACCTCCCGCTATTTGGAGATCCTGCATCCGGCGCATCGATTTCCCTACGTTCACGCCGCCACCCGGCAGCCCTCCCGCCAGTGGGACTTCTCCCCAGCGGCGGAGGCTCTGAAAAAGGCCGCCCGGAATTTGGAAAGGGGGCGCGCGTATGTGTGAAAAGCAGCTTGCGCCGCCGGCGGAGCTCCGGCTCATGGCTCTGCCCGCCATCAACTACGCCCTCTGGCAAAACGGGGTCCCCATTTTGCCGGGGCTGGAAATTTTCGTCCGAGAACCTCTGTCTGGGGTGACGTTGCTTCTGGAGACCCAGCCGGCCCTGACGCTTCCCCTGGAAAAGCGGTTCGATCAGCTTCCCCCGGGTCTGTTCCGCCCGGACGTGTCGGAGCTGCGGCTCAATGGGGCATATCTGGCGGGGCTGACGGAGCGGGAAACCGGTCTGCTCACCGCCACCCTCTCCCAGGGGGAGCAGGTACTCTGCCGAGAGCAGGTCAACCTGACGGTACTGGCCTACGACGAGTGGCAGGGCGCTCAGAGCCATCCCGAGCTGCTCTCCGCCTTCGTTACCCCCAACCATCTCGCCATTGGCCCCCTGATCGCCCGGGCCGCTGGGCTGCTGGAGGAGTGGACCGGGGATCCCTCCCTGGACGGCTACCAGTCCCGGGATCCCAACCGGGTACTGGCCCAGGCGGCGGCGGTGTACGGCGCGTTGCGGGAGCAGAATTTGATCTACGCCCCACCGCCCGCCAGCTTCGAGGAGACGGGCCAGCGGGTGCGGCTGTGCCAGACGGTGCTGGAACAGAAGATGGGCACCTGTCTGGATCTGACGCTGCTCTACTGCGGCTGTCTGGAGGCCATGGGCCTTCATCCCCTGGTGCTGCTGCTGCCCGGGCACTGCTTCGCCGGCGTGTGGCTGGAGGAGCTGAGCTTTCCAGAGGCGGTCCAGGACGACGGGAGCCTGATTACCAAGCGGCTGGCCTCCGGCGTCAACGAGATCGCCGTGGTGGAATGCACCGCCCTGACGGCGGGCAAAAACATGGACTTTGACAAAGCCCGTTCCGCCGCCGAGGAGGCCCTTCAGGGCAGCGGTAGCGTGCTGATTGTGGATTTGCGCCGGGCGCGGCTCAGCGGCGTCCGGCCCCTGCCCCAGCGGACCCCCACGGCGGAGGGCTGGAAGGTAGAGCGCCCGGAGGCCCGGGAAGCTGCCCGCACCGGAGCACCGGAGCAGGTCTTCCCGATGGCGGCCGCCGACGCCGCCGGGGAGGAGCCTACCAAGCTCCAGCAGTGGGAGCGGAAGCTGCTGGATCTGGGTCTGCGGAACAATCTGATCAGTATGCGGCTGTCCGGCTCCGCCGTTCCCATCCTCGCCGCCTCCCTGGACCAGCTGGAGGACGCCCTGGCGGAGGGAAGCGATTTTTCCATCCTGCCCCGACCCCAGGAGTATGTGCCCGGGGAGGGGCCGGCCCAGACGCCCCAGAGCTGCCGAGAGCTGATTGCCTCGGAATTTGGCGGCAAGCGTCTTCGCTCCGCCATGACCGAAGGAGAGCTTAATAAGGCGGTGAAGGAGCTGTACCGGGCCTCCCGGTCGTCGTTGGAGGAAAACGGCGCCAACACGCTGTATCTGGCCCTGGGCCTTCTCAAGTGGTACGAGTCCCCGAGAAGCGCCAAGGCACGGTACGCCCCGCTGATCCTGCTGCCGGTGGAGCTGCTGCGCCGCAGCGTCCGCCAGGGGTACACCCTCCGGCTTCGGGACGAGGACCCCCAAATGAACATCACCCTGCTGGAAAAGATGAAGCAGGATTTCCATGTTACCATTACCGGGCTGGATCCTCTGCCCATGGATGACAAGGGCGTGGACAGCCGTCAGGTGTTCACGGTAATACGTAGGGCTGTCATGGAGCAGCCCCGGTGGGACGTGGTGGAGAGCGCTTATCTGGGTATTTTTTCCTTTAGCCAGTTCGTCATGTGGAACGATCTGCGCAACCGGGCCCAGGACATTGTCCACAATCCCTTGGTGAAAAGCCTGATGGAGGGGCGGCTGGCCTGGGAGGCCGAAGAGATGGAGATCCCCCAGACCGTGCCCGAGGAGGGGGTGCTGCTGCCCATTCCCGCGGACGCCTCCCAGCTCTACGCCATCCGCTCCGCCGGAGCGGGGGCCACCTTCGTGCTCCACGGTCCCCCCGGCACCGGAAAATCCCAGACCATCACCGCCCTCATTGCCAACACCCTGGCCCAGGGGAAAACGGTGCTGTTCGTGGCGGAAAAAATGGCGGCGCTGGAGGTGGTGCAGCGGCGGCTGGAGGCCATCGGCATCGGCCCCTTCTGCCTGGAGCTCCACTCCAACAAATCCAAAAAGCGGGACGTGCTGGAGCAGCTCCGGCGGGCCACCGAGGTTACCAAGGTCACGCCTCCGGAGGCCTTCGGGCGGAAGGGGGAGCAGCTGGCCCAGACCCGGGCCCAGCTGGACCGGTACGCCAAGGCCCTGCACCGGACCCAGCCCTGCGGGGAAAG
>CANQQI010000196.1 GCA_947625945.1 uncultured Oscillospiraceae bacterium | reverse complement strand
CTCCCACGGGGCCATGGTCTGGCAGCCCGATAATTTACATAACAACTTTACAGTAATTATTATACGGGCCAATTTCTCCCATTGCAAGGGAAAAAATCCACCAAATTTTTTCATCGATTTCCGTCATATTTTTCTATGGGCAAAATCAATTTAATTTTTATATTTTTCGATTCTGTCAGGCAGGAAAAAACGCCTTTCACCCTCGGTGGGGTTGGGGGCAGTTTCTATTCGGCACGAACAGAGCAACAGGCTGTAGACTTCTTCTCAATGGAATGCTATAATAGGAACTGTCGAGCGGTGTTCGATAAATCTTGGATCTTGCGGAGTTTTTATGGATATCAGGATCGAGCCCATCTTGATCGAACAAAAACCGGTGTTCGTTCAGATGATGGAATTATACAGTTATGATTTTTCAGTGTTTTCCCATGACGACGTCGATGAAACCGGATACTTTGGTTATTCCCATATTGACGACTATTGGAAGGAAGCGGGCCGATATCCGTTCTTTATTCGAGCGGGCGGCAAACTCGCGGGGCTGGTTTTAGTAAGGTCTTGCAGCGAATATCAGGAGCTAGAGAACCCCCACAATATCGCCGAATTTTTCGTGATGAAAAAATACCGGCACAAAGGCGTCGGCAGAGCGGTTTCCAGGATGATTTTTGACCGGTTTCCCGGCGGCTGGGAAATTTCCATGTGGAAAAACAATCTGCCCGCACAGCGCTTCTGGCATCAGATCGTGAGCGAATATACGAACGGAAAATACAAGACCTTTGTCGCGGCGGAAAAAGATGTGGTAGGGTATACATTTTACAATTCATAAGGGGCGGAAATCACAAATTGAAGTCTTTGGAGGATCCATGATGATAAGACAAGCAAAACAGGATGACGCCGCGACATTGGCGGGATTTGCGGTGAAGCTGTGGAAAGGTCATTCGGTTACAGAAATGGCAAATATGTTTGAAACGCTCCTTTCTGACGACAATGCCGCATGCTTCATTCCATATGTTGACGGGAAAGCGGTGGGCTTCGCGCAGTGCCAGCTCCGGAACGATTATGTGGAAGGAACAGACAGCTCCCCCGTGGGATATTTGGAAGGGATTTTTATAGAGGAGGCGTATCGCAGCCGTGGATATGCCAGGGAACTTCTGCGGGCGTGTGAAACATGGGCAAAAGAAAAGCATTGTACGGAGTTCGCAAGCGATTGCGAACTCGAAAATGCCGACAGTCTACGCTTCCATATGGCGATGGGATTTGAGGAAGTGAATAGAATTATTTGTTTCAGAAAAGAGCTTTAGAGAAATCAACCTTTTTTGCCCCACGCCGACTCCTCGGTGAAAAACGGTGAACCCCCAGCCAGATCGGCTGGGGGTTGATTTTTACCTCTCGCACGCAAGAACGATACCGGGCAGGCCCAACAGATGGAGCGAATATCGCCAGTCCCGATGCGCATTGGCCGCAGGCCCCGCCCGCCGTTACCGAGCGAGCCCAGGAGGTGTAACGAATACTACCAGGCCCACGCACGCATTGTCAGCGGCGACCCGCCGCTTAGCGGAGGAGGATCTCCTCCCGGCCGGGGCCATTGGAGACCATGGTGATGGGCACGCCCAACTGGCTCTCGATAAACTCCACATAGTCCCGGCAGGCCTGAGGCAGGTCCTGATAGCGGCGAATGCCCCGAATGTCCCGCTTCCAGCCGGGGAAGGTCTTTAGAACCGGCTTGCACCGCTCCAAGGTGGGGGTGGTGGGGAAATGATCGATGGTCTCGCCGTCCACCTGGTAGGCCACACAGACGGGGATCTCGTCCAAGTACCCAAGCGCATCCACCACCGTCAAAGCCACCTGGGTAGCCCCCTGAATCTGGACGCCGTAGCGGGTGGCGACGCAGTCGAACCAGCCCATCCGGCGAGGCCGGCCGGTGGTGGCGCCAAATTCGCCTTTGTCCCCGCCGTGGAGACGCAGTGCCTGAGCCTCGTCGCCAAAGATCTCGCTGACAAAAGCGCCGGCGCCCACGGCGGAGGAATAGGCCTTCACCACGCAGATAATATCCTGAATTTCATAGGGCGGCAGCCCCGCGCCCACGGCGCCGTAGCCAGCCAGCGTGGAGGACGAGGTGACCATGGGATAGATGCCGTGGTCCGGGTCCTTCATAGAGCCCAGCTGTCCCTCCAAAAGGATGGTCTTCCCCTCCCCCCGGGCCTGGCGAAGGAACTGGAAGGTGTCCGCCATGTAGGGCGCGACGGCGTCCCGCAGGGGCCGCATCTGCTCGAAAATCTCCCGGGCGGACAATTCCGGCTTGTTATAGAGATATTTGAGGATCACATTTTTGGCAGCCAGCACCCGCTCCAGCTTCTCCATGCAGTAGTCCTCGTCATACAGCTCGCAGAGCTGGAAGCCGGTCTTGGCGTACTTATCGGAGTAGAACGGGGCAATGCCGGACTTGGTGGAGCCGAAGGACTTCCCCGCCAGCCGGGCCTCCTCGTACTCATCAAAAAGGACATGGTAGGGCATCACCACCTGCACCCGGTCCGAAACCAGCAGCTTGGGTTTCACCCCGGCGGCGGCCAGGGATTCGGTTTCCTTCAGGAATTTTCCCAGGTCCAGCGCCACGCCGTTGCCGATGATGTTGGTGGTATGGTCATAGAACACGCCGCTGGGCAGCTGATGCAGGGCAAAACGGCCATACTGATTGACAATGGTGTGGCCGGCGTTGCTCCCGCCCTGGAAACGCACCACCACGTCCGCGTCCTTCGCCAGGGCGTCCGTGATCTTGCCCTTGCCCTCGTCGCCCCAGTTGGCGCCTACTATCGCACGAATCATGTCGAAACCTCCAAAATGGAATGAGCTTTACCGGGGGTATTTTACCACGTTCCAATGGAAAAGTAAAGAAAATCCCCCAGAATTTGCGCAAGATTTACACTGCCAGAATGGCCTCCACAGCCTGCTCCAACGCGGCGGTGTCCGCCGTCTCCATCAGGCCGCTGTCGCACTGCTCCGCCAGCTCCGCCCGGATGGGCAGCCGGGCCAAAATGGGCAGGCGGAAAGCCTCCGCCACCTCCTCCAAGCGGGAGGGGCCGAACACCTCCAGACGCCTGCCGCAGTCCGGACAGGTCAGATAACTGTAATTTTCCACGAAGCCTAAGACGGGGATGTGCATCATGTTCGCCATCTTCACCGCCTTGGCCACGATCATACTTACCAGGTCCTGGGGGCTGGTGACGATCACCGCCCCGTCCACCGGCAGGCTCTGGAACACCGTCAGGGGCACGTCGCCGGTGCCGGGGGGCATGTCCACCAGCAGGCAGTCCACATCCTCCCAGACCACGTCGGTCCAAAACTGCTTCACCGCCCCGGC
>CANQQI010000195.1 GCA_947625945.1 uncultured Oscillospiraceae bacterium | reverse complement strand
CTCATCTACAATCCCTTCGACGAACTGAACGAGGTGTATGATGGGCATACCTTTCCCCCTTACTATGACCGCTCTGACTTTGTCGTCGCGGCAACGCTGGAGTACAACGGCAGGCAGGAGCTCCTGCTGCTGCCCGAGGAGGAACTTGCCATCGGGAAAGCGGTTACAAGACTGGGCGCGTCCTCCATCCAGGCCTGCGCGATTCACATGGACGTTTCGCCCTTGGTGGCAGAACCCATGGCGGGGAGAATCGAAGCCCTGCTGAACAGCGAGGGGATCTATGAAGTCAACGCCATGCTGGGAAAACTTTCCTCTGAGAATATGGATTGGGAAAAGCTCGCCGCTGTGGCGGAGCTCGCCGACGCGCGAAAGGCGTCCCAAGTCGCTGCCCTTGCGGAACGCTTGGAGGACTTCGCTTTTATTCCCAAGGTTTCCGATGAGGAAGACATTGCCCATTATCTCGTGGACAATGTGGATGGCTACGGCATGCACCCGGACATGGAAGATTTCTTTGAATTCTCCGCCTTTGGAGAACAGTTTGCCGAGGAGCATGGCGGGCAATTCGTAAACGGCGGGTTCGCCTATTACAGCGGATACGGATCTATGGACGAGCTGCTGGAGGATCTCACATCCGAGGACGAAGGGATGACGATGGGGGGAATGTGAACATGGCGGAGGAAAGGAACGAACGGCAGCCGCTTCCCATCAAAAACCTTGCCGACCTGAAACGGCATATCCAAGTCGGAACGGAATTTGTTTCTACCTTCCACCAAAATCATCCGGATATCGTTGGGCTAACCCGCGTTGTTACAGAGGTACAGACCAACGCCTTTTACTCCAAGATCAAGGACCAGCCGGAGCATCCATTCTCGAAATGCAATTACGGAAAGGGGTTCCGCACGGATTTTGAAAAGGCGTCCGACTACCGCTTCAGCGGATCGGAAATACAGGTACTGAATCGCCGCAAAAACGACGGCAGCGTTCTGTACACAATCGAACTATACGGTCAGGAAAACCAAATGACTGAAATAAACAAGGAGGAAAACAGAATGAACGAATGGGAACGTCTACATCGACAGGCGGAACGGTACAAGGAGGCCTATCCGCCCGGAACGCGGGTTTTGCTTCTGCGCATGGGAGACGACCCCCGACCGGTGGAGGACCATACGCGGGGGACGGTCCGGTTTGTCGATGATATCGGCACGGTGCATTGCGCCTTTGACAATGGCCGCTTGCTCGGCCTGTGCCCCGGCGAGGACTCTTTCCGCAAGCTGACCGAGGCGGAACTGGCGGAAGAACAGAACGAGGATCTGACCCAGGAAGAAGGCGGTCCGGTTATGGGGATGTGAGGCGCCTATGGAAAAGGAAATCGAAATCCCAGCGCGGCTTGTAGAGCCGCTTCTGCCCTACGCCGCCGAAACCGGTCTGTCGGTGGAGGAAATCGTTGAGACAGCATTCAGAAACTATATGAGAGGAGATCGGCGGTTTCCCTCTGGCGGCGGCGCGTAACGGAATCGTCCCTGTGTGGGCAAGCGAGATCGAAGCCTTCCCCATCGAGGTGACACGGCTGCGATTTCCCGATATGGTTCCTGTGGGCGACATCACAAAGCTAAACGGAGCGAAGCTGCCGCCGGTGGACATCGTCTGCGGAGGCAGCCCGTGTCAAGACCTGAGTTGTGCTGGCCGGAGAGCTGGACTTGCCGGAGAACGCTCCGGTCTTTTTTTGGAGCAAATACGCCTTGTAAAGGAGATGAGAGACGCGGATGAACAGCGCGGACGGACAGCTTACGCTGTTAGACCTCGATTCATGGTGTGGGAAAATGTCCCCGGAGCTTTTTCCAGCGGAGAGCCAAAAGGCGAAGACTTCCGGATCGTCCTGGAAGAAACCGCCCGAATTGCGATACCTTCCGTATCAATTCCTCGACCTGACACCGGGCGCTGGGAATCTGCTGGGCGAATCGTATTGGGAGACACGTTCTCCCTGGCGTGGCGATGCATTGACGCTCAATACTGGGGTGTCCCCCAGAGAAGAAATAGAATCTTCCTTGTCGCGGATTTTGCAGGAAACCGTGCCGGGCAGATACTATTTGACCAAGAAAGCCTGTCGGGGAATCCTGCGACGAGCGGATGAACGAGGAAAGGAACTGCCCGAAAAGCTGAAACGGGCGCTGGAAATACAGGCGGGAATCGCTTTGCCCGACGGAAAAAGCACAGAATTGGAAGCGTATCACATCAATCAGCGAGATGAGGGAATCAATCTGCACGGCGTGTCGGGTGCGTTAATGGCTACCGGCAATATGCAGATGCAGACCTTCGTTACACAGCCGAACGGTAATGAAGCGCAAAAGCCCACCGCGTTCGCGGCGAACCAGCGGGATGAGGTCCGAGATCTGCATGATGTGGCAGGCGCTTTGTGCGCCCACCCCAGCGTAAAGCAGCAGACATTCATCGCTGCCGGTTTCCACGCGGGCGCCGCTCCGTCTGCCGGTGGGGTCGGCTATTCGGAAGAAATTGCGCCTACACTGAAAGCCGCCGAAAGCGGAACGAATATGGTGCCGAGCATTATCTGTCTCAACGATCAAGGAGGCAATGTCATGGATTGCAGCATCGATGTATCCGGAACGCTTCGCGCGCAGGAACACGGGCATCAGCCCCTGGTCTATGAAAATCACGGTATCGACGCCCGCTACACCGGCCCGCGTGAGGTGGTTCCGACCATGTCCGCGCGATACGGCACGGGCGGCAACAACGCCCCGCTGGTGGATCAGGATTCCGTTCTTTGCATCGCCGGCAATACCATCGACCGCCAACCCCAAAACGGCGGCAACGGATCAGGCTATCAAGAGGATATCGCCTACACCCTTACAGCCACCGACCACCATGCCATATTCAGCCGCCAAAGGATAGACGCGTTCAAAGATGATTCTGTCGCGGGTACCCAAAGCGCCAGGCAATGTAAAGACGCGACGGATTTGATCTGCGACGCGGAGGTTTTCGGACAGAGTCAGTTCGCCAATTTTACACCGGGCTGTTCAACTCTCCGCGCGCAGGGCGGAGATCACGGCGGCGGAAGTGAAAACCTGGTGACAGAATCCGGCATGGACAACCGCCGTCTCATTCGCCGGCTGACCCCGCTGGAATGCGAACGGCTGCAAGGCTTTCCCGACGGCTGGACGGACGTCCCCTCCGCCTCGGATTCCGCGCGGTATAAGGCGCTGGGCAACAGCGTGGCGATTCCCTGTGTGGACTATGTCCTGCGCGGGATCGCGCTGGCGCTTTCCACAAGGCAATAAAAAATTAAAAGGAAAAGGAGTAAAGTTATTATGCCGAACCATGTACAGAACATCGTCCGACTGCGGGGCGATGAAAAAATGGTACAAGAAATTCTGGAGGCGG
>CANQQI010000194.1 GCA_947625945.1 uncultured Oscillospiraceae bacterium | reverse complement strand
AACCAGGTGAGCTGGCGCTTGGCGTACCGGCGGCTGGAGCGCTGGACCGTCTCCACCGCCTGGGAAAGGGGCTCCGCGCCGTCCAGCACCGCCAGAAATTCCTTGTAGCCGATGGCCTGCATGGCGGTGGCCTCCCGGCGCACCCCGGAAGCCAGCAGGCCCCGGATCTCCTCCAGCAGGCCCCGATCCACCATTTGCTCCACCCGGGCGTCGATCCGGCGGTACAACGCCTGCCGGTCCGCAGCGGTCAGTCCCAGCCAGATTGGTTCGTACTTAGGCGGAACGGTTTGGGTCCGGCGGTTGTGCGCCGTGATGGTGCCGCCGGTTTGCAGATACACCTCCAGGGCCCGGAGGATCCGCTTTTTATCGGAGAGGGAGAGGCGGTCGGCGGTCTCCGGGTCCACGTCCCGGAGGCGGGCGTACATGGCCTCCATCCCCTCCCGCTCCGCCTGGGCTTCCAGCTCCTGCCGGAGACCGGGGACCGGCGCGGGGGCGAAATCCCCGCCCCGGATCAGGGCGTCCATGTAGAGGCCGGTACCCCCCGCCAGGATGGCGGTCCGGCCCCGGGCCAGAATGTCCTCCAAAATGGGCTCCGCCAGAACGCAGAATCTGCTGACGGAAAAATCCTCATTCGGGTTCGCCACATCCAGCATATGGTGGGGAACGCCATCCATTTCTTCTACAGTGGGCTTGGCGGTGCCGATGTCCATGCCCCGGTAGACCTGCATGGAGTCACAGGAAAGAACCTCCCCGTTTAACTCTTTGGCCAGGGAGACCGCCAGGGCGGTCTTGCCGGAGGCGGTGGGCCCGGCGATACAGATGATCCTTTTCATCCTCTCACGCCCCTACCAGCAAGCCCACGTCCCCCCAGAGGGCCAGCCGCAGCAGCCCGCAGAGGAACAGGTGGGCAGGATAATAAAAGTAGAAAAATCTGGGCAGCCATTTGCACGTCCCCCGCTCCCCATTGTACCGGGCCAGCAGGGGGATGGTCAGCGCCACGCCCAGCTGCAAGAGCCCATAGACCCGGTCAATGAACAGGAAGTACACCAGGGCGTAGACCCCGGCCCAGAGCAGCATCCCCGCCATTTGCCTCTTGAAATTCCCCCGGTTGGAGCCCATGGAGACGATGGCCATCACGGCGGGACTGCTCCAGTTGGCGGGGAAGGCCAGGACGCAGCAGCCCATGACCCCCAGGGCCCGCTGCCACTGCTTTTTGAGCCAAGTCAGCTTCCCCTCGGAGATCGCCAGGGCCAGCAGCCCCAGGGCCAGGGCCCACAGGACGCTGGTCTGGTTGAAGGCCGACGCCCGGAAGGGCACGAAGGAAATGCCGAAGGCAAAATTGTAGGCAAAGTGGGAAAGGAGGGCAAAACCCAGGAGCCGCCCGAAATATTTTTTCCAGTCCCGGGTGTAGTGATACCCCTCCGCCACGAAAAACCACATGATGGGGGCCGTCAGCCGGCCCAGAAGATGGATCGCCAGAAAATACCACTCCGTGGGATAACCGGGAAAAAGGACGTCGGTAAAGTGGTCCAAGGTCATGGCGGCGATGGCGATAACCTTGAGCTGGTTCGCGTTCAAGCCCTTTTGTCCCATAGCCTAGGTCCTCTTAAATTGCTTTTCCAGCTGCTTCTTGCTGAGGGTGACGCAGATGGGCCGGCCATGGGGGCAGTGCTTCAGGTCCTCCCGGGCCATGACCTGCTCCGCCAGGGCCAACAGCTCCCGCTCGTCGGTCTGCCAGCCGGCTTTGATGGCGGCCTTGCAGGCCACGGTGTGGAGCAGCTCGTCCCGGACGTTCTCCGCCTTGGCCCGGCGGCCGTTGAGAAGATCGGCGGCCAGCGCCTGGATTGCCTCCTCCGCGTCGGCCTCGGACAGGTCCATGGGGATCTGCCGGAGCAGCACCGTATTTTCCCCAAACTCGTCGATCTCAAAGCCCAGCTCCGCCAGCAGGGCCCTGTTTTCCAGCAGCTCCCCCGCCTCCCCGGGGGATAGTCGGCAGCTGATGGGCGTCAACAGGGCCTGGGAGGCGATGGACTCCTGATTGGCCCGGAGCCGGTCAAAGAGGATCCGCTCATGGGCGGCGTGCTTGTCGATCAGGAAGGCGTTCTCCCCCTGCTCCACAATCAAATAAGTACGGTACAGCTCCCCCACCAGGCGCCAGGGGACCTCCTCCGGCATGGGCAGGGCCGTCTGCTCCGACTCCTGTTCCGGCTGGGGAGCCGGTTTTGAATCGGCAGCGGGCACGGGCGCGGAGGCCGCTCCCAGAACGCGCCTTTGAGGTCCGGGATTCTCCGGTTTGGGAATCGCGGCCTGCTGCCGCAGGGGCAGCTTGGAGGCCGTGGCGGCGGCGGATGCCGGATCCGGCGCGGGGGCAGAGCGCAGGGTCTGGGAAAAGGCCCGGAACTCCGCCGGGGTCACAGTCTTGAAAAAGTCCTTCCGGGGCTCCTGCTGAACCGGCTGGGTCTTCTGGGGACTCGCGGTCTGGAACCGCACCTGGGGCCGGTCCGGGGCCTTGTTCAAAGCTCCCAGGACGCCGTACTGCACACAGTCGAAAACCGCCTTTTCGTTCAGAAATTTGACCTCTGTCTTGGCGGGGTGGACGTTGACATCCACCACCCCGGGGGGCAGGCGCAGGTGCAGCAGGCAGGTGGGAAACTTGCCCACCATCAGCTGGTTGCGGTACGCCTCCTCCAGCGCCGTAGTCAGGAGCCGGTCCTTCACCGGTCGGTCGTTGACAAAAAAGGTCTGCTGATTCCGGCTGGGCCGGGCGTCGCTGGGCTTGCAGACAAAACCGGTTAAACTGTATCCCTCCCAGCGGCTCTCCACCGGCACCATCCCCGCCCAACTCTTGCCATAGACGCTGTAAGCGGCGTCCATCAGGCTGCCGGTACCGGGGGTGGAGAGGACCTCTTTCCCGTCCTTGAGGAACCGGAAAGCGACGGACGGGTGGGCCAGGGCCTGAAGCTGGACAGCAGCGGCGCACCGGCTGCCCTCCACCGTGTCGGACTTCATGAATTTCATCCGGGCGGGGGTGTTGAAAAACAGGTCCCGGATCAAAATGGTGGTGCCCTCCGGGCAGCCCGCCTCACTCTCCTCGGTGACGGTCCCCGCCTCCAGGTGGAGGCTCACCCCCGCCAGGCTCCCGGCGGTCTTAGTCAGCAGATCCACCCGGCTCACCGAGGCAATGGCGGCCAGGGCCTCTCCCCGGAAGCCCATGGTGGTGATGGCGGCCAGATCCTCCGCCTGCCGCAGCTTGGAGGTAGCGTGGCGGAGGAAGGCGGTGCGGGCGTCCTCGGGGGTCATTCCGCAGCCGTTGTCCGTTACCCGCAGGAAGGTCATGCCCCCGTCCCGCAGCTCCACGGTGATCTGGGAGGCCCCGGCGTCCACCGCGTTTTCCAGCAGCTCCTTGACCACGGAGGC
>CANQQI010000193.1 GCA_947625945.1 uncultured Oscillospiraceae bacterium | reverse complement strand
TCGCCGCACTCCGGGCAGAACTTGGGGGGATGCTTGGGGTCCTCCGGCTCCCAGCCGCACTTGTCGCAGCGGTAGAGGGGAGCGCCGGCGGGCTTTTTGGCGCCGCACTGGGCGCAGAACTTGCCCTTGTTTATTGCGCCGCATTTTTCGCAGGTCCAGCCGTCCTGAGGCTTGGGGGAACCACATTCAGTGCAGAATTTGCCGGTGTTTTCCGCGCCGCAGGCGCATTTCCAGGTCTCCTGGGCGGCGGGAGCGGAGGGCGTTTGCTGGGGCTGCCGCTGGCCCATTTGGAACAGGGCGTTGGCATTGAGTCCGCCGGCCTGCTGGGCCATGCCCATCCCTAAGAAGCCGGTAAAGGCCCCGTTTTTGTTTTTGGCGGCCTCCTGCATAGCGGCGGCCTGGGCCCCCACCATGTGGGCGGCGGCCATGTTGGGATCGCGGAAAACGGCGTTGCGCTGGAGCTCCTTGATGGCGGCCTCGTCCTCGGGAGAGGCGGTTACGGAGTTGACTCCCACAGACACCACGGAAATGCCCCTGAGACCGCTCCACTTTTCGGACAGGACCGTGTTCATGGCCTCCGCCAGCTCCATGGTGTGGCCCGGCAGGGCGGAGTAGCGAATACCCAGAGCGGAGATCTTAGCGAAGGCCGGCTGGAGCGCCGTCAGAAATTCGGATTTCAGCTGGCTGTCGAACCGGTCCCGGGTGTAGACCTCCTGAATATTGCCGCAGACATTTTTATAGAACAGCATGGGGTCCGTGATCTTGTAGGAATACTCCCCGTTGCACCGAATGCCGATGTCCATGTCCAGGCCGATGTTGGCGTCTACCACCCGGAAGGGCACGGGGGAGGGGGTGCCGTACTTGTTGCCCACCAGCTCCTTCAGGTTGAAATAGTACACCCGCTGGTCCTTGGCGGTGTCCGCACCGAAGGTGAAGCGGCGCTTCAGAGTCTCCCAGCTGCCCTTGATCCCCTGACCCAGGCCGCCGTAGAAAATGGTGGGCTCCGTGGAGGAATTCCAGGTGAATTCGCCGGGCTCGGCGGTGAATTCCACGATCTGGCCCTGCTCCACGATCATCATGCACTGGCCCTCGTTGACCACGATCACGGAGCCGTTGGTGATGATGTTCTCCGAGCCTTTGGTATTGCTGCTGCGGCCGGTGGTCCGCTTTTGACCCTTGGCCGCCAGCACGTTTTCCGTCAAGGCGTCGCAGTAGAAATACTCCCGCCATTGATCCGCCAGGACGGAGGACACTCCGCCCAGCGCCGCTTTGATCAGTCCCATAATTCGTTCTCCTTTATCATGAATTTTTAGAATTTACCGTGTCCGCCGCCGTGGCTCTGCCCGCCGGAGCTGTGATGCACCGAGCTGCCGCCGCCGCTTCCCCCGCCGCCGCTGGATTCTGCCCGGGCCGTCCGGGTGACATGGCTGTGGAGGAAAATGGTCTGATTGTCGTAGAGCTGATAGCTCCCCGGCTGGACGTAATTCGCGGCGCTGTGCTGATGTCTGGCGGTGTTCATCTGGCTGGCCATCACCGACACCGTGATGCCCCCGGCGGCCGCTCCCACCGCGAGGCCCACCAGCAGGAACCGGAGAACGGGCGCCTTTTCGGGGGCGTAGACCGTCTCCTCCTGGGTGCCGGGGTAGTAGGATCCGGGGCCATCATACGCCGGGGCCTTGCCGTCGATGGGCGAACCATGGGCGTAGGCGGCAAAATAGGGTTCCAGAGCGTCCAGATAGGCGCTAAAAGCGTCGTAGTATTCGTCCTCGGACAAACACGGGGCGATCTGGGAAAAGATGTCCTGGATCCCGTAGTCCGTCAGGGCGTAAATGGCCTCGCCGCAGGTGCTGATGGCCCAGTCCCGGTACTCCATGGAAAGAAGCAGAAGGACGCCGCTGCTGTCGCCTCCCAGGCCGTAGCCGTGGCTGTCATAGTAATCGTCGGCATAGGACTCGCTGTCCTGTCCGTCCAGGCTGTAAACCGTGAGAATGACCACGTCCATACCGTATTCTTCCGAAAGCTCTCCCGCGCGGGTCTCCAAGACCCGCTCCTCTTCTGTGCTCAGCAGCCCCGCCTCGTCCACGACCCGCGGGGTCCTGGCATAGGCGCTGGGCGTCAGGCCCAGGAGGAACGGAAGTAACAGGAGAATCATCCAAGCTCTTTTCATGCGCCGCTCCTTTACAGCCACAGCAGCCACTGGATTACGACGGCCAGTGCCGCAACCCCGCCGCAGATGGCGGCAAACCAGGCGGCGGTCCGCTTGGGGCAGACGGGGAAGGTGCCGGTGATTCGCCCGGTCTGGCCGTTCATGGCGAAAACATAGGTTTTATCCTTGTATTTCGTGTGGAGCATCCACACCGGCAGAAGGACGTACTTTGCACGGCTGTGGTCCACCCGGAGCTGTCTGCCCGTGGGGACCACGGTGGCAAAGCCCAGGAGGGTGGGGGCCAGCAGATCCTCCATGGAGGCCCCTACCCGCTGGCGGACCCGCTCCTGGCCCTGCTGGGACTCCACATCGTATTTGTCCGCCAGAAAGCCGGAGAGGTAGGCCGTCTCAAAGGGCACCGAGGCGGTGTAGTCAAAGGGCTCGATGGATTCCATCAGCCCATCGTCCAGCTTGCTGGAAGCGTCCATGGGGATCCCCTCGAAAGCCGCGGAAGCGCCCCGAGTCAGTAAGTAGTGGTCGGTACGGGTGTAGTTGTACTTGGCGTCTGACCAGACGTGGGTCAGGGTAGCGCTGTACCGGCCCCGGAAATCTCCCCCACAGGTGTAGAGCCAGTAGGGAACGTAGATGCCGGTAATTTTCTCGATCCGCTGTTCCTGGGTAAAGAACTTGGGAAGCAGGGGCTTGCTCTTGCACAGCTTTAAAAAGGCGGCCTTGGCGTCCTCCTTGGTGGTCCGGAAGGGAATGATCCCCTCCGGCTTCCAGCCCCCGGAGAGGCGGCCCGGAATGATCGCTGGATTCTCGCAGTAGGGACAGAAGGTGGCGGCGGTATGCTCGTCGGTCATCAGAACGCCGCCGCAGGCAGGACACTGGAAGGTGTGCATGGACTGAGCTTCCGCTTCGCTCCAGGAGGCGGTGCCAGTGCTGTCCCAGACGAATTCGTCGGGGGCGAGGGTGGCGTTATAGGCCCGCACCGCTTCGATCTCAAAGGTGTTGCCGCAGTAATCGCAGGCCATGTTCTGCCCGTCCTGGCTGAATCTCAGCCCGGCGCCGCAGCAGGGACATTTGTATTCCAATACCTGGTCCGTTCCGGCCATAGGCATCCCTCCCAACTTCTATTTTATCACAGCGAATAGCGCAAATCAACTGAAAATTCCTGCCTCCGCCCCTGGCTTGACATTTTCACCCAATGCCGGTATACTTATATTTAGAAAGGAAGGATCTTATGGACCGCGTTACCCAGGTCTCCGCCGCCCTGATTTGG
>CANQQI010000192.1 GCA_947625945.1 uncultured Oscillospiraceae bacterium | reverse complement strand
CGGCTGACCTGGACAAAGGGGGCCAGGTGGGTCAGGCTGATGGACTGGCCGCCGTACTGGTTGGAGGCCACCTGGGCAATGATCTGGGTGGCGATGTTGCAGGCGGTGGAGAAGGAATGGGGCTTCTCGATCAGGGTGCCGGAGATGACGGTGCCGTTTTGCAGCATGTCCTCCAGGTTCACCAAATCGCAGTTGTGCATGTGCTGGGCATAGTAATCCGCGTCATGGAAGTGGATGATGCCCGCCTCGTGGGCCGCCACCACATCCGCCGGCAGCAGGATCCGGCGGGTGATGTCCTTGGACACCTCCCCGGCCATGTAGTCCCGCTGGACCGCGTTGATGGTGGGATTCTTATTGGCGTTCTCCTGCTTGACCTCCTCGTTGTTGCACTCGATCAGGCTCAGGATCCGGTCGTCGGTGGTGTTGGACTGGCGGAGCAAGCTGCGGGTATAGCGGTAGGTGATATACTCCTTGGCCACCTCAAAGGCGCCATGGGCCATGATGGATTTCTCCACCAAGTCCTGAATCTCCTCCACGGAGGGGCTGCGGCCCATCTCCTCGCAGCTGATTTTCACATTCTCCGCGATGCGCTGGATCTGCAGAGGGGTCATGCGGTAGTTTTCTTCGGCGGCGTTGTTGGCCTTGGTAATGGCCATCACGATTTTCTCTATGTCGAATACAACCTCGGCGCCATTTCGTTTGATAATTTTCATTGGTAGAGTCCTCCTTTGTGCGCGGCTGGATTTGCGGCGACCGTGCAAAGATAATTATACTACATCTTGTGGCTTTGTCAAGTGGCAATCACAAAATATTGTTGCTCCCAGGGAAAAATCCCAGATGTAAAGATTTTTCCCCGATTTTGTCCGCCCGCCGTAGAAATGGCGGTGAAGAGGTTGAAAAAACTCATCCATTCTGTTAAAATGGAAAAAACGGAAAGGAGCGAATTCGATGACAACATTCTTTGGCCGCCTGGAGGACGGCTCCCAGGCGCGGCTGTACACTCTGACCGGCTTCGGCCTGACCGCCCAGGTCACAGACTTCGGCGCCACTCTGGTCCGGCTGCTGGTCCCCGACGCCGGCGGAACGGCGGCAGACGTGGTGCTGGGCTACGACCAGGTTTCCGGCTACCTCCGGGGCACGGGCTATCTGGGGGCCACGGTGGGGCGCAACGCCAACCGGATCGGGGGGGCTACCTTTCTTCTGGACGGGGAGGAAATCCGCCTGGTGGCGAACGAAGGGTCCAACAGCCTCCACAGCGGCCCGGAGGGCTATTCCTTCCGGCTCTGGCAGGTGGAGGCCCTGACGGAAAGTAGCGTCACCTTCCGCCTCCAGAGCCCCCACGGGGACCAGGGCTTTCCGGGAAACGCCACCATCTGGGTCACCTACGCTTTGGAGGCTCCCAGAGCCCTGCGGATCACCTACCGGGGGGAGAGCGACCGGAACACGGTATTCAACCTGACCAACCACAGCTATTTTAACCTGGCGGGCCAGGACCGGCCGGAGCTTGCCATGGATCAGAAGCTGACCCTGGCCGCCCCAGCCTTCCACCCGGCGGACGAAGCGAGCATCCCCACCGGCGAGGAGCGGCGGGTGGAAGGCACGCCCATGGATTTCCGCACCCCCAAGGTCCTGGGAGCGGTGCTGAAGGAGGACTATCCGCCCCTCCATCTGCAAAGCGGGGTGGACCACAACTTTGTGCTCACCGGGCCGGCGGTGCTGGAGGATCCCCATTCGGGCCGCCGGATGACGCTGACCACCGACTGCCCCGGGTTACAGGTGTACACCGCCAATTTCCTCCGGGACACCGGCAAGGGGGGCATTATCTACCCGCCCCACAGCGCC
Source organism: uncultured Oscillospiraceae bacterium (assembly GCA_947625945.1). Taxonomy (GTDB): domain Bacteria; phylum Bacillota; class Clostridia; order Oscillospirales; family Oscillospiraceae; genus Faecousia. The sequence goes on along the minus strand of CANQQI010000192.1, from coordinate 1,606 downwards.
GTGGCCCTGGAGCCCCAGTTCTATCCCGACTTTGTCCATCATCCCCATTGGCCCCAGAGCATTGGGAAAACCTACCAAAGCCAAACCCTCTACTCCTTCGCCTGATTTTTTCCTCCCGGCGGAAATCCGCGGGTCCTTTTGCCTGGCACAGTCTGGTGCCCCCCGCATAAACTGTCTTATAAGCGACTTTCTTCTCTCGCTTATGTATCAACCATCGGGAGGTATTTTTCATGCCAGAGCAAACTCAGGATGTCTCGCGGTGCAGGTCCGACAATCCGCGTGATACCATGTCCATCCACACGCAAAAGATCACGGACAGCTGCCGGGACAAGGACTGCATCGAGGATCTGCGGGTCTATCTGACCAGCGGCTCCCAAACCGTACTGGACACCGCCGCCGGCGCCCGGGTCCGGTGCGCGGATCTGCTGTACACCTATATTGACGTGGAGCCGGTGGCCTTCGACCGGAACCACTACTGCGTGGACGTGACCTTCTATTACCGGATCCTGGCGGACGCGGTGATCGGCACCGGCCGGCCCGCCTCCCTCTACGGCCTGGCGGTGTTCTCCAAGCGGGCAGTCCTCTGCGGCGAGGAGAGCCGGGCCCACATCTTCACCAGCGATACCCGCATTGGGGAACTGGACGGTCTGACCAAATACAGCGCCAACCTGCCCACCGCCGTGGTGGAGGTGCTGGACCCCATGGTCCTCAGCTCCAAGGTGCGGGACGTCTGCGACTGCCCCTGCCAGGAAACCACCACGGTACAGATCCCCAGCGCCATCAGCCGGATGTTTGACGAGGAGCTGGTGGTCTCCGGGGAGCGGAGGCGCCTGTTCGTCACCCTGGGCCAGTTCTCCATCATCCGCCTGGAGCGGGACGCCCAGCTGGTGGTGCCGGTGCTGGATTACAGCATCCCCACCAAGGAATGCTGCGACTCCCCCGGCTGCGCCGAGGATCCCTGCGAGATGTTCAGCCGCATTCCCTTCCCCACGGGACAGTTCGCCCCCAAGGGATGCGATCAGAACCAGCACGGCGGCGGAGAGGAGACCCCCAGCTGCGGCTGCGGCTACCAGACCCTATAAAGACCCACCGCCCGGCCAATTTGGCCGGGCGGCAATTTTTGGGGGGTCTTTCTTCAGGCAAAATTTTCCCCGCTTCCGGCAGGAAGCGGGGAAAATGCTCAGTACTGAGTGGGTTTGATATGCCAGATCTCCTGGGCGTACTGCCGGATGGTGCGGTCGGAGGAGAATTTGGCGGAGCTTGCAACATTCATCAGGCACTTGCGGCCAAAGGCCAGCCGGTCGGAATAGTCCTTGTTGGCCCGGAGCTTGGCGTCCAGATAGGACTGGTAGTCCAGCAGCAGAAAGTAGTGGTCCGCCTTGTGCCAGTTGGCGCCGTCCAAGAGGGCGTGGTACAGCTCCCGCTGGGCATCGTCCGTGGGCACGGTGCCGTCCACCAGGGTGTCGATGGCCCGGTGGAGCCGGGGATTGGAATCGTAAATGCCCCGGGCATAGTAGCTGTCCCGGCAGGCGTTGATCTGCTCCACCGTGGCGCCGAAGATATAGTTGTTCTCCCAGCCGGCCTCCTTGACGATCTCCACATTGGC
>CANQQI010000191.1 GCA_947625945.1 uncultured Oscillospiraceae bacterium | reverse complement strand
GCGAAACCCGCCCCCGAAACCGGGGGCGGGCAGTTTTTGTTTGGTTCTGCCGGGGACGCGGAAGGGAATGGAAATCCACACCCTCCGTCAGACGCTTCAAAAGAGCTACATTAGGCTTTCCATGATACCGGGCGCGGGAGAAGAACCGTTCTCCACCGCTCAGGGCGGCACTTAGTCCTTGTACATCTCTACCAGCTTCAGCAGATGCTCGTAGCGCTCCTTGGCGGCCTCCTCGTTCCGGGCGAACAGGGTGGTGGCCCGCTCCGGGAACTCCCGGGTCAGACGGCTGTACCGGGCCTCGTTCATCAGGAACTCCTGATAGCCGCCCTTGGGGGCCTTGGAGTCCAGGGTGAACTTGCCGGTCTGCTTGGAGGGATCGAAGCGGAACAGGTTCCAGTAGCCGCATTCCACAGCCTTCTTCATTTCCTCCTGGCAGTGCATCATGCCGCCCTTGATGGAGTGCATCTCGCAGGGGGCGTAGCCGATGATCAGGGACGGGCCGTGATAGGCCTCGGCCTCGGTGATGGCTTTCAGGGTCTGGTTGGGGTTGGCGCCCATGGCCACCTGGGCCACATAGATGTAGCCATAGGACATGGCGATCTCGGACAGGCTCTTCTTCTTGGTCTCCTTACCGGCGGCGGCGAACTGAGCCACCTGACCGATGTTGGAGGCCTTGGAGGCCTGGCCGCCGGTGTTGGAGTAGACCTCGGTGTCGAAGACGAAGATGTTCACGTCCTTGTTCTGGGCCAGGACATGATCCACGCCGCCGAAGCCGATGTCGTAGGCCCAGCCGTCGCCGCCGAAGATCCACACGGACTTCTTGGACAGGTACTCCTTCTTGGAGAGGATGTCCTTCACGTCGTCGCAGCAGACCTTGGCTTCCAGGTTGGCGATCAGGGCCTTGGTAGCGGCCTTGTTGGCCTCGCCATCGTCAAAGGTGTCCAGCCAAGCCTGGCAGGCGGCCTTCCGCTCCTCGTCGCAGGTCTTCTCCATGACGGCCTTGACCTTGTTGGCCAGGGACTCCCGGATGACGGCCTGGGCGGTGTACATGCCGAAGCCATGCTCGGCGTTGTCCTCAAACAGGGAGTTGGACCAAGCGGGGCCCTTGCCCTCCTTGTTGGTGCAGTAGGGAGAGGTCGCGGCGGGACCGCCCCAGATGGAGGAGCAGCCGGTGGCGTTGGAGATGTACATCCGGTCGCCGAAGAGCTGAGTCACCAGACGGGCGTAGCTGGTCTCGGCGCAGCCGGCGCAGGAGCCGGAGAACTCCAGCATGGGCTGACGGAACTGGCTGCCCTTGACGGTGGAATCCTGAAGCTCCTTCTTCTCGGAGACCTGGTGGACCATGTAGTTGAAGACTTCCTGCTCCTTGAGCTCCTGCTCCTGCGGCACCATGGTGATGGCGTCGGTGGGGCACACGCCGACACAGACGCCGCAGCCCATGCAGTCCAGAGGAGACACGGCCATGGCGAAGGTGTACACACCCTTGCCCTTGCCGGCCTTGACGGGGGCGGTCTTGGTGCCCGCGGGGGCGGCGGCCACTTCTTCGGCGGTCAGCGCGAAGGGACGGATGGTGGCATGGGGGCAGACATAGGCGCAGTTGTTGCACTGGATGCACTTGCCGGCGTCCCAGCTGGGCACGGTCACGGCTACGCCCCGCTTCTCATAGGCGGCGGCGCCCAGCGCGAACTGGCCGTCCACATAGTCCATGAAGGCGGACACGGGCAGGCTGTCGCCGTCCATCTTGTCCACGGGGGTCAGGATGTTCTTGACCACCTTGACGGTGTCTTCCGGGCCGGTGAGAACGGTGGCATCCTCGGCGTCCTGGGCGTCGGCCCAGTCGGCGGGCACGTCCACCTTCTCATAGGCGGTGGCGCCGGCGTCGATGGCGTTCCAGTTCTTCTCCACCACATCCCGGCCCTTCTTCAGGTAGGAGTGTTCGGCGGCGTCCTTCATGTAGGCGATGGCCTCTTCCTCGGGCATGACCTTGGCCAGGGAGAAGAAGGCGGACTGGAGGATGGTGTTGGTCCGCTTGCCCATGCCCACCTTGATTGCCAGATCGATGGCGTTGATGGTGTAGAGCTGAATGTTGTTCTTGGCGATGTAGCGCTTGGAGGCGGCATCCAGATGGTGGCTCAGATCCTCCAGGCTCCACTGGCAGTTGATCAGGAACACGCCGCCGGGCTTCACGTCCTGGACGATCTTAAAGCCCTTGGTGATGTAGGAGGGATTGTGGCAGGCCACAAAGTCGGCCTTGTTCACGTAGTAGGGGCTCTTAATGGGCTTGTCGCCGAAACGCAGATGGGAGATGGTGACGCCGCCGGTCTTCTTGGAGTCGTACTGGAAGTACGCCTGGACATACTTGCCGGTGTGGTCGCCGATGATCTTGATGGAGTTCTTGTTGGCGCCCACGGTGCCGTCGCCGCCCAGACCCCAGAACTTGCACTCGATGGTGCCTTCCGCGGCGGTGTTGGGGGATACGGTCTCCGGCAGGCTCAGGCCGGTGACGTCGTCCACGATGCCGATGGTGAACTGGCGCTTGGGTTCGTCCTTCTTCAGCTCCTCATACACCGCGAACACGGAGGCGGGCGGGGTGTCCTTGGAGCCCAGGCCGTACCGGCCGCCGGTAACCTTCACGCCGGTCTTGCCGGCGTTGGCCAGAGCGGTGACCACGTCCATGTACAGCGGCTCGCCCTGGGAGCCGGGCTCCTTGGTCCGGTCCAGCACGGCGATGGACTTGACGGTTTCGGGGATGGCGGCCAGCAGCTTCTCGGGCACGAAGGGCCGGAACAGACGGACCTTCACCAGGCCCACCTTCTCGCCGTGGGCGTTAAGATAGTCCACGACTTCCTCGGCCACGTCGTTAATGGAACCCATGGCCACGATGACCCGGTCGGCGTCGGGGGCGCCGTAGTAGTTGAACAGCTGATAGTTGGTGCCCAGCTTCTCGTTGACCTTGTTCATGTACTTCTCCACCACGGCGGGCAGAGCGTCATAGTACTTGTTGCAGGCCTCGCGGTGCTGGAAGAAGATGTCGCCGTTCTCGTGGGAGCCGCGCATGGCGGGGCGCTCGGGGTTCAGGGAGTGCTTCCGGAAGGCGTCCACGGCGTCCATGTTCACCATTTCCTTCAGGTCGTCGTAGTCCCAGATGGCGATCTTCTGGATCTCATGGGAGGTACGGAACCCGTCGAAGAAGTTGATGAAGGGCACCCGGCCTTCAATGGCGGCCAGGTGGGCCACCGCGCCCAGATCCATGACCTCCTGGGGGTTGGTCTCGCAGAGCATGGCGAAACCGGTCTGACGGCAGGCATACACGTCGGAGTGGTCACCGAAGATGTTCAGGGCCTGGGTCGCCACGGTACGGGCGGAGACGTGGAACACGCTGGGCAGCAGCTCGCCGGCGATCTTGTACATATTGGGGATCATCAGCAGCAGGCCCTGGGAGGCGGTGTAGGTGGTGGTCAG
>CANQQI010000190.1 GCA_947625945.1 uncultured Oscillospiraceae bacterium | reverse complement strand
CGCCAAGTCCGTCCCGGCGGCAGTCCGGGATTCCGGGCGATATATCCAGTGAAATTTCAGTCCACATTTTTGATGTTTCCTATTGCGTAAAATGGGAAAAAGTGTTATACTGTAATTAGAATTCTGCGTTCGCAGTTTTGGAGGTACGCAATGAAAAAAGCGATCTGTCTGCTCACCGCTTTGGTTCTGCTGTTCGGCATCTGCGCCCCGGCCTTTGCCCTGGAATACAGCGGCGCCGTCAACGCGGAGCAAGTGGTTTTGATGAATTCGGATTCCGGCGAGATCCTGTTTGAAAAGGGCGGGGACGATCCCGTGGATCCCATGGCCGCTACCAAGCTGCTGGCCGCCCTCACCGCTGTTGACTATATTCCCGATCTGAGCGTGACCGTCACCCTGGACAGCGATACTCTGGACGGGGACTACGAAAGCGACGCCCTGCTGGAAGAGGACGACGTGCTGACTGTCGATCAACTGATGACGCTGATGCTCCTGTCCGACGCCAGCGATCCGGCGGTGGCGCTGGCCAATTATGTGTCCGGCAATTCCGACAGCTTTACGGAACTGATGAACGCCAAGGCCGTGTCCCTGCAGATGACGGGCAGCGCCTTTGTCAATCCCCACGGCGAGGCGGATAAGGAGCAGCACACCACCGCCAAGGATTTGGCCCTGCTGGGCTCGGCGGTGGCCAGTCTGGATCTCTTCCAGGCCATGCTCTCCCGGATCAATTATGAGATCCCGGCGGGAGACAGCAATCACGCCTATTCTGTAGAAAATCCCAACCTGCTGATGCACCGGGAAGGGAGCGACAGCGGCTACCACTATTCCTACGCCACCGGTCTGTTGGCCTGGACCGACGCCAACGGGGCCGGCTGCCTCATCGCCACCGCCCAGCAGGGCGGTACCCGGCTGACCTGCGTGATTCTGGGTGACAAATCCAACGGTCAGAACGAGCGCTGGACCCTGGCCCAGGATCTGATGGAGGATGGCTTCAACTATACCGTGGAAGACTCTACCAGCCCACAGGTGTCCCGTCCTCAGAGTACCACGCCGAGTACCGAGTCCCAGTCCACCACGCCCCCATCCGCCACGGACCAGCCCGGCGATCAAAGGCAGGAAAATCCTGTCCATCAGAGTATGCTGATGGCGCTGATCGCCCTGGCCGCCATCTCCTGTGTACTGGCGGTGGCCTCCATCATCATGCTGATGATCAACATCATGAGCCGTCATAGGCCCAACAGCACCCAGCGCATTGTCTCCATCGCGCTGTACGTTGTAACCGCTCTGGTGGCGCTGGTGACGATTCTGTGCGTCCTACAGTTCCAACGCTTGGAAAACTCAGCCTACTTCGATCCCATCCCTTCTACCTCCGTCACTACGGAGGCCCCCACAACCGAAGCTACGGAGCCGCCTACAGCGGCTCCTACTTCTCCCCCGACCACTGCAGAACCCACCACCGCCCCCACCGAGCCGCCGGATCCGCTGCTGACCTTCCATCCCCATCACACGGAAAATACGGATCCGGACAACTTCGATATCAACTGGGAAGTCATCATTGACGATGAAATTGTGGATTCCTATCAGCGGGAAAATCCCATTGTCTTTGGAAAAAGCGAGGAATACGCCGCCGCGCTTCCCTGCGTCTCCACCTTTCGGGGTGATAACTTCCGCACCGGCTCCACCTATGGCACCGCCACGGTAAGCAGCAAGACCATTTCCTGGGATTGGAACGTTCCTGTGGGCTCCTGCAACGGCTGGTCCGGCTGTGGCTGGACAGGCCAGCCCCTGCTGGTCCAGTGGGACAACGAGACCAAGCAGATCATGAACCTGTACCAGGAAAAAAAGAACAAGGAAAACCTGGTGGAGGTCATCTACGCTACCCTGGACGGGTATATCTACTTTCTGGATCTGGACGACGGCAGCTACACCCGTGACCGGATGTATATTGGCATGAATTTCAAGGGCGCGGGCGCCATCGATCCCAGAGGCTATCCTTTGCTGTATGTGGGCTCCGGCGACTACGTGGACTATACCTCCCCCAGAATGTATATCATCAGCCTGATTGACTGCACGGTGCTGGCGGAAATGGGCTATAACGAATCCCACGTCCCCCGCAGCTGGAACGCCTACGATTCCTCCCCGCTGGTCTGCGGAAATGCCGACACCCTGATCTGGCCCGGAGAAAACGGTCAGCTCTACACCATCGCCCTGCACACCCGTTACGACAAGGGGGCCGGTACCATCTCCGTGGATCCGGAGGTGGAGGCCAAGGCCAGCTACAGCCCGAACCGGTTCGGCTCTTACTCCTACTGGGTGGGTATGGAGGCCAGTTGCGTGGTGGTAGGGTCGTACCTCTACGTTTCCGAAAACGGCGGCCTGTTCTTCTGCGTGGATCTGAATACCATGGAGTTGGTCTGGGTCCAGGACACCCTGGACGACTCCAACTCCACCCCTGTATTTGAGTGGGGGGACGACAACAACGGCTATATCTACACCGCTCCCTCCCTTCACTGGACCGCGGAGGGCAGCTGGGGCGAGATCTCCGTCTACAAGTTGGATGCCCAGACCGGTGAGATCATCTGGGAGCATCCCTGGGAGTGCGGCACCGTGGACGAGGTCTCCGGCGGCGTTCAGTCCTCCCCTCTGCTGGGTCGGAAGGGCACCGACATCGAAGGGCTGATCATCTACTCCATCTCCCGGTCCCCGGATCTGTATGACGGCAAGCTGGTGGCCTTCCGCACCTCCGACGGCTCCGTTGCCTGGGAGTGCGACCTTCCTTACTACGGCTGGAGCTCCACTTCGGCGGTGTATGACGAGAGTGGGAAGGTGTATCTGGTCCAGGCCTGCTCGGACGGAACCGTGTATCTGATCGACGGGGCCACCGGCGAAAAGCTGGATCGCACCAATCTGGGCTCCACCATCGAGGCCACCCCCGTCGTCTGGGGGAACAAGGTGGTCCTCGGCACCCGGGGAGCCTCCATCAATATGATGATCGTAAGCTGAAATTTGACCGCGGGCATTTTTGCCCGCAGTTTTCCAATTTTTTTCGGGGATTTCCCCTGGCCGATCGGGCAAGCTAGAACCGGGGGGATCGAAATGAAGCGCGTTAAAACCGTGGACCTGCGGTTGGAACCCGATAAGCGGCTCTGCCCTAAGTTCGACGAGATGAGCATCGCCCTCTTTCCCGTGGCGAAGCCAGGGGAAATGGGCGTGCGGGTGCTGGACAACTGCGCGGAGGAGAATATCCAGTGAAACCCCTTGGCCCCGGAGATTTCCGGGGCCTTTTCCTTTTGACAATACCCCGGCGGTGTGATACAATAGAGAAAAGCAAGGCACGCTTGGGAAAGGAGGTTTCATGAAAGAGGAACGGTTTGAGGAGTTTTCCGGGCTGATATCCGGCATCTATCGGGATATTCAAAAGCTCAAAGCCAAATGGACCGAGCCTTTGGGGATGAAATCGGTACATATCTTCTGGGTGTATCTGCTGCGCAATCACCCGGAGGG
>CANQQI010000189.1 GCA_947625945.1 uncultured Oscillospiraceae bacterium | reverse complement strand
CAAGTGGAAGAAATAGAGGTACTTTCCCTTCACCCGGCGCTCGAAGATCCGCTCCAGAGCCGAGGCGTAGGCCTCTACCTGGAGGCGATACCGTTCCACTGTCTGGGCCAGGTGATCCGGTGATACGTGATCGGTCTTAAAATCCAGGACCGTGATGCCGTCCTCCTCCAAAATGGCGCAGTCCACCACGCCTTGCAGGAGGATCTTCTCCCCCTCCAAGTCCGGCGCAAGGACGCTGCCGTCGTCCAGAATGGAGAATTTGAACTCCCGGAGAATGTTTTTCGCCCCCCGGAGCCGCTTCCCCAGGTCGGACCCAAAAAACCGTGCCAGGGAAGCGGGATCTATTGCCTGTTCCTGGTCCTCCGTGAGAAATCCCTCCTGTTTCAGCCGGGTCAGCTCCGCCCGCACGCCATCCAGACTGCCGCACGTTCCATAGTCGATGTATTGCAGCGCCAGATGGACGGCACTGCCCCGGTCCTTGGCGGCCTGGGTAAAGGCGGGGGCCCGCCAAGACCGCCGGGGCACGGGGGGCTCCTGGGCGTTTTCGGCGGCCTCCCGGTCCTTCTCCCGGCCCTTCCGCTCCGTGGCGGTCTGCTTGGAGGGCGCCTGGGTCGCCGCCTGGTGTGGGTAGCGGAAGGCCAGCGACTGCCGCAGCTTTTCCAGGGTCTCTTCCGAAATGGGGGCCGCCGGCGGTGCGGCGCTCCGGGTGTCTTCCGGCAGAGGGGTTGCCTGGGCGGCAACGATTTTCCAGGGAAAATTGCCGGGGACAGCGGAATCGGTATCGCCGCCAAGGGAAAACAACGCGCCGGCCTCGGTCCGTTCCATAGCGGCAAGCAGCACCCAGTCCCCCAGGCAGGAAGCAGAGGCCGCCAGGGCCCCCCTGCCCCCCAGATCCCGCCGCAGGGCAATCCGAGTGAGGACGTTCTCCGGATTCCTGGAAGCGTAGCTCATGATCAGCCGGTCCCTCGCTCGTGTCATGGCCACATAGAGCACCCGCAGTTCCTCCGAAAGCGTGGCGTCCAGGGTCTTGGCGGCGATGGCCCGCCGGGAAACGGTGGGATAGCGGACCCTGGTCCGTCTGTCCACACAGCTCAGCCCCAAGCCCAGATCCCGGTCGCACAGGACCTGGGCCCGGGCGCTTTCCAAATTGAAGCTCCGGGACAGGCCGCAGAGAAATACCACAGGAAATTCCAGGCCCTTGGACTTGTGAATGCTGAGGATGGCCACCCCGTTGTCCGTCTGGCCGGGCAGCACCAGGCCCCGGCTCTCCATGGCGTCCAGGTAGACGAGGAAGGATTCCAGATCCCTGCGGCCACGGCTCTCATACTCCGCGGCCAGGTGGTAAAAGGCACGGAGGTTTTCCGCCCCATTGCCGGGAAGAGCGGAAAAAACGCTGTCCAGCCGGGTAAGGGTAAACACCGCCTCCATCAGGCCCGTGAGCCGTTCCGTCCGGGCGGCCCGGCGAAGAGCGGTCAGGGTCTTGAGAAAGGCCCCGCTTTTCTTCCCGCCATCCCGGCATACCGCGTCATATAAGGAGCCCTCCCGGCATCCGGCCCGGGCTCTGGCCAGATCCTCCGCCCGAAAGCCGAAGGCGGGGCTGCACAGGCAGGCCGCCAAAGGGATATCCTGCCGGGGATTACTGACGGTTTGCAGCAGGGAGCGGAGAACCATGACCTCGGGCGTTTGGAGCAGGTCTGTTCCAGCGCCGGAGGCGCAGGGAATGCCCCGGCGTTCCAGGGCCGCCCGGTAATAGACGCCAACAGCGTTGGGCGAGCGGAGCAGAATCGCCACATCGGAAGGCTGAATCGGGCTCAGCGCCCCCTCCCGGCGGATTAGATGGGTGCCGTCCAGCAGCTCCGTCAGGCGGTCCGCGATATACTCCGCCTCCTGGGCATAGCCGTCCTGATCGGTTTGCAGCACATGCAGCTCCACCTCCGGCTCACCCAAGGGCTCGTGGGGCAGACCTTCCCGCAGGGCCTCCTTCTCCGTATAGGCAAGGCCCCCTACCTTTGGGGTCATGCAGGCGGAAAACACATGGTTCACCGCTTCCAAAACCGCCCCGCCGGACCGGAAATTCTGACTCAGCACCACCTTCCGGTCCTGGCCCGGCTCCGCCGGGGCAGGAACAAAGGAGCGGTACTTTTCCAGAAAAATGGAGGGGTCCGCCAGGCGGAACTGGTAAATGGACTGCTTCACGTCCCCCACCAGGAACAGATTTCCCCGGCGGGCGGTGAGGGCGGAAAAAATGGCGTCCTGAACGGTGTTGGTGTCCTGGTACTCGTCCACCAGCACCTCCCGGAACTTTCCCCCTACCTCCTCCGCCAGCTCCGTCGGGCCGGAACGGCCCCGGCCCAGGAACAGGTCCAGCGTCTTTTGCTCCAAATCCGAAAAATCCAAGATCCTGCGGGCGGCCTTGGCCCGGTCATAGGCCCGGGAAAAACGGCGTACCAGGTCGGTCAGCCCAGCGGCGGCTGGGGCGGCCAGGGCCAGATCCTCCAAAACCCGGCCGCTGGAGTCAGTAAATGCCCGGAGCTTGCTCTTGACAAGGTCCTTGCAGTCCTCCCGCAGGGCCTTGATTCGATCGGACAACTGGGGGTCCGGGTATTTCTTGGGGAAATACAACCGGCCAAAATCCACCTGGAAGCCGGCGACGCCGTCCCAGGTCCGCTCCCGGGCCAAAACGCGCAGCTGCTCCGCCGTGTCGGACAGGAGCTGCGCCACCTTGCCCCAGCCCTCCTTCTTTTCCGCCGCTTGGGCGCAGGACCGAAGAATGGCGATCTGGCCTTCCAGGCTGTCCCGAAGGTCCGCCATCAGATACCGCCCCCACGGGGTCTGGGCCGCGTCGGCGACGGCGCTTTGACTTCCCTGGGCGGCACAGAACCCCAGATAGCCCTCCGGGTCCAGGTGGCAGCGGGAACTGTCATAAACCTTTAGAATCAGGCCGGGGATCAGGGCGTCGTCCCGGCCCAGGCCCTGGGTATCCACAAAGGCCCGGAAGGCGGCGTCCTCCGCCGCGCCCTCATAGGCCGCCTCCAAGAGCCGGTTCAGGACCGTTTCCCGCAGCTCCTGGCACTCGCTTTCATCCGCGATCCGAAAATCCCCTGGAATTTCCAGCCGGTAGGCGTACTCCCGCAGAATCTCCCCACAGAAGCCGTGGACTGTGGAGATCTTGGTCAAGTACAGCCGCTGTAACTGCCGCTGCATATGCCGGTTTTCCGGATGCTCCCCCACATAGGCGGTGAGCCGGGCGGCGATCTTCCCCCGCAGCTCGGCGGCGGCGGCGTTGGTATAGGTAATGATGAGAAATTCGTCGATATCCGCCGGATGGTTGGGGTCCGTCAGATAGCTCAGGAGCCGGTCCACCAGCACCTTGGTCTTCCCGGAGCCCGCGGCGGCGGAAACCAGCAGCCGCCCGCCCCGGTCGGAAACCGCTAGGGCCTGTTCGGGGGTCAGGGTCTCAGCCATGGCGATCCTCCTTTTCCAGCGCGGCCCAAAATTCCTG
>CANQQI010000188.1 GCA_947625945.1 uncultured Oscillospiraceae bacterium | reverse complement strand
AAGGCCCGGGGCTGCCGGAACATCATCATGATGAACATCATCGGCGCGCCGGAGGGCATCCGGGAGGTGGAGAAGGCTCACCCGGACGTGGATATCTATCTGGCGGCGGTGGACCAGGGGCTCAACGAGCACGCCTACATCGTCCCCGGCCTGGGGGACGCCGGTGACCGGATCTTCGGCACGAAATAAAGGCGAAAAAGGCCATTCCAAAAGCGAGGGAAGGCGCGGCTTTCAATGCCGCGCCTTCCCGTTTTCAGATCAACCGTTTTCCGGGCGGTGCTCCTCTCCCCAGGTACACATCTGGTCTAAGATCGGCATCAGAGACCGTCCCCGCTCCGTCAAGCTGTACTCCACCTTCGGCGGGATCTGGGGATATTCCTCACGGTGCACCAGGCCGTCGGCCTCCAACTCCTTGAGGGTGGAGCTGAGGGTTTTGTAGGAAATGCCGCCGATGAATTTCTTCATTTCATTGAAGCGCACCACCCCAAACCACGCCAGCGCGTAGAGGATCAGCATTTTGTACTTCCCCTGGATCAGGGACATGGTGTAAGAAAAGCCGGTGTCCTCCAATTTTGCTTCCTGAATACATTCGATGTTCATGCCTATCGCTTTCCTTTTGGTAAGTATCGCACCTGAATGTGCGTACTTGCTTTGTGATAAATAGATGATAAAATTATAGTATAGGCCGGGAGAAAAGTCAATCCCGCGGAAATTGGAGGAAAAAACATGAGTAAAAAAATCGTTGTGATCACCGGCAGTCCCCGCAAGAACGGGAACAGCTTCGCCATGACCGACGCCTTTATCCAGGCGGCGGAGGCAAAGGGACATACGGTCACCCGTTTTGACGCGGCGTTTAAAAAGGTGGGCGGCTGCCACGCCTGCGAGACCTGCTTTTCCACAGGAAAAGCCTGCACCTTTGACGACGACTTTAACGAGATCGCCCCAGCCATTCTAGAGGCGGACGCCCTCGTGTTTACCATGCCCGTCTATTGGTATTCCATTCCGGCGCAGATCAAAGCCGTGATCGACCGGATTTATTCCTTGGTTGTGGGCGGCAAGGACATTTCCGGCAAGGAGTGCGCTCTGATCACCTGCTGCGAGGAGAACGATCTGGCCGTCATGGACGGGGTCCGTATTCCCATGGAGCGGACGTGCGCTTTAAACGGGTGGAAAATGGTGGGCGAGGTCCTAATCCCCGGTGTGCTGAACGTCGGCGACATTGACAAGACCGACGGCTGCCAAAAGGCGGCGGCTCTGGCGGACGCGATTTGAAAAAACGAATCGGAAAAATAGCGCAAAAAGGACGGAAAATCGCTGATTTTCCGTCCTTTTTGCGATTAAAAGATCTTATTTTCCGGCCATTTCCTTCAGAGCGTCCTTGCGGCTGAAGTTGGCCCGGCCCTTCTCGTCGAAGCCCATGAACTTGACCCAGGTCATGTCTCCGATATTCAGCACGTCCTCCACCTTCTCGACCCGCTTGGTGTCCAGCTTGGAGATGTGGACCATGCCGTCGTGGCCCGGGGCGATCTCCACAAAGGCGCCGATGGGCAGGATCCGCACCACACGGCCATAGTAGAGCTGGCCCACCTCGGGGACGAAGCAGATGTCGTCCACCATCTTCTTGGCGGCCAGGGCCGCCTCCGCGTCCACCGCGGAGATGAAGACGGAGCCGTCGTCCTCGATGTCCACCTTGGCGCCGGTGTCGGCGCAGATCTTCTGGATGGTCTTGCCGCCGGAGCCGATGACCTCCCGGATCTTGTCCACGGGGATCTTCAGGCTGATCATCTTGGGGGCGTACTCGGACACCTCGGGCCGGGGCTCGGAGATGCAGGGCAGCATGATCTGCTCCAGGATCTCCAGCCGGGCCTTCCGGCAGCGCTCCAGAGCGTCGGCGATGATCTCCATGGTCAGGCCCTTGTTCTTCAGGTCCATCTGGATGGCGGTGACGCCCTCGGTGGTGCCGGCCACCTTGAAGTCCATCTCGCCGTGGAAGTCCTCCACGCCCTGGATGTCGGTAAAGGTCCGCCACTGGCCGGTCTCCTGGTCGGAGATCAGGCCGCAGGAAATGCCGGCCACGGGCCGCTTGATGGGCACGCCGGCGTCCATCAGGGCCAGGGTGGAGCCGCAGATGGAGCCCTGGGAGGTGGAGCCGTTGGAGGACAGCACCTCGGACACCACACGGATGCAGTAGGGGAACTCCTCCACGGAGGGGATCACGGGCAGCAGGGCCTTTTCAGCCAGGGCACCGTGGCCGATCTCCCGGCGGGAGGTGGAGCGGGCGGCCTTGGCCTCGCCGGTGGAGAAGGCGGGGAAGTTGTAGTGATGGATATAGCGCTTGGTTTCTTCGGGGTAGATGGTGTCCAGCTTCTGGGCGGCGGACAGGGTGTTCAGGGTGCAGATGGACAGCACCTGGGTCTGCCCCCGGGTGAACAGGCCCGAGCCGTGGACCCGGGGCAGCACGCCTACCTCGGCGGCCAGGGGCCGAATCTCATCCATGCCCCGGCCGTCTACCCGCTTGCCGGCCAGCAGCCACTTTTTGACCACCTTTTTCTGCATCTTGTACAGGCAGACGTCGATGTGCACGTCGAAATCCTCGTACTTTTCCCCGAATTTCTCGGCGAAATCCCGGCGGGCGGCGTTGAGCCGCTCCTCCCGGATGTTCTTGTCGTCGGTGTCCAGGGCGTACTCGATCTGGTCCATGCCGTAGGCGCACAGGTCGTCCAGCAGGTCGTGGTTGACGGCGGCCTTCTCAAAGGTGAACTTGGGCTTGCCGATCTCGGAGACGATGCCGTTGATGAACTTGACGATCTCCATATTCGTCTCGTGGGCGATGCGGATGCACTCCAGGACGATGGGCTCCGGGGCCTCGTTGGCCTCGGTCTCGATCATGACCACCTTCTCGAAGGTGGAGGCGATGCACACGAAGCAGTCCGCGGCGGCCCGCTGGTCGGCGGAGGGGTTGATGATATACTTGTCCCCCAGGTGGGCCACGTTGGTGGTGGCCACGGGGCCGTTCCAGGGCACGTCGGAGGCGGCGATGGAGATGGAGGCGCCCAGGGAGGCCACGATCTCCACGGGATTGTCGTAGTCGGTGGCCAGCACGGTGCAGGTCACCACCACGTCGTTGCGCAGCTCCTCGTCAAACAGGGGCCGCATGGGCCGGTCGATGATCCGGCTGTTCAGGATGCCCCGCTCGGAGGGCTTGCCCTCCCGGCGGTTGAAGGAGCCGGGAATCCGGCCCACGGAGTAGAGCCGCTCCTCAAACTCGATGGTCAGGGGGAAGTAGTCGATGCCGGCCTTGGGCTCCGGGGAGCAGCAGACGGTGACCAGCACCACGGTGTCGCCGTAGCGGCAGACGCAGCCGGCGTCCGCCAGCTCCGCCACCTTGCCGGTCTCCACGGTGAAGGGGCGGCCGCCGATCTCCATCTCGTAGATCCGATGGTTGGGAAATTGCTTATGGGTGATCATGAAAAAACCTCCTTGTATCGATGCCCGGGGAGGTTTTAGCACTTGAAGCCGC
>CANQQI010000187.1 GCA_947625945.1 uncultured Oscillospiraceae bacterium | reverse complement strand
GACCTCTTCCGCTGCGTCCGGGAGCAGCCGGAGCTGCTGCTTCTGCCGGATCAGGACGTGTTCAATCTGCTCTACGGAAAAAACACCCTGCCCATCAACGACGCGGTGTGGAATTACGACGCCCGGTACTACTCCGCCTATCTGCTCAAGAGCGAAGGCCGGTACCAGATGGACTACGTTCTGAAAAACACGGTGTTCCTCCACTTCTGTGGCAAGCAGAAGCCCTGGAAGACCAGATCCGCCCAGCGGTTCACCATCCTCTACAAGCACTATATGCGCCTGGCGGAGCTGGAGGCCGGCTCTAAAGCGGATGCCTGATCTCAAGCATTTTCATACGTTCGCCCCCGGCCACAAGGCCGGGGGCGCTTTTTCGTTTTCTGTAAAATGTTTCCCGCGCCCCTCCCCAGGGTTGAAAAACGGGGAAAGACCGGGTATAATGGTCGTATCCCGATGGAAACGGAAGGAGGAGGGCCCATGCGATGCGTCAAATGCGGCAATGAACTGGAGGAAGGGGCGGCGTTCTGCCCCCGCTGCGGGGAAAAAGTCTCGGAGGAGGATTCGGGACTTCCCATCTACCAGTGCGAGGTAAAGGGCCTGCTGCGGTCCGGCAAGCTGCTGGTCTACCGGGACAAGGCAGAATTTGTCGTAAGCCCGGTGCAGAAAATGACCTTCCGTTACGCTTCCCTGGCGGCGGTTCGGAAGGGGCTGGACCGTATCAATTTCGTCATGGAAGACGGGCGGACGGAAGCCTGCCTGGTGAACAGGAAGAACCTTCACGAGGCGTTTTATGTGATCGATCAGGCCGTCAAGCCCTATTTAGAGAAGCGAAAGGGCCTTCTTCAGGAGCAGGGCGTCCGCTTTTCCTTCCCCAGCAGCCCCTCGGGCCTGGGCGGCGTGCTCAGTAATGGCCTGCTGAATCTTCTGGACGACCGATGCGATTACACGACCCCCGCCGGGAAAAAGGAAAGCGTCTCCTATCAGGACGTGAAAACAGCCCAGGTGACCGGCCTGGGCGTTCTGGAATTTACCATGTACGACGGGACCCGGAAGGCCTATACCGTGGAAAAAGAGCTGCGGGAGGAGGTCTCCGCCTTTTTCCAGACGGCGCTGACGCCCTTTGCGGAGGAGCGGAAGGCCCGGCTCCTGGCCATGGGCATTCTCTTTTCCTTCCCCCGGGGCCAGGGTACCCTCAATATCTATGCCGACCGGCTGGAATTTCTCGGGAGCGCCGGGCAGCGGGAGGTTATCCCCTTCCCGGAGATCCGGGCGGTCTACACCTATGAGGACAGCCTGGAGGCCGCCCTGACCGACGGGACCAGTCAGCTGTTCCCTATAGATCCGGATCTTCGGGCCCAGGTCCTCGATTTCCTGACGAAGGCCATCGCGCCCTATGATGTCCAGCGGACCCAGGGCTTTGACTGCTCCTTCGGGTCTGATGAAACGCTGGAGATCAACCCAGAGCGAGGCGTTTTTCATGTGCTTCGCCAAAATGGCCGGGAGATCTCCGAGGAATACAAGCTGGCGGATCTGGTACAGGCGGAGATGGTGGAAACAAAGGCCGGCCGGGACCTGGTCAGTGCCCTGCTGACCGCCCCCACCGGCAAAACCGGCGAGGAACGAATTTCGGAGCTGGGGGTTCTGCTGACCCTCCAAACCGGCGGGGAGCCGGCGGCAGTGCCGGTCCGCTTCGGCAGCTTCCCCTTCGGCATCAGCCGGACCAGCCCCGACTATGCGCAGTCCGCGGCGGAGCAAACCAGGTTGGCCGGTTTTCTGGCGGAGCGCTGCCCCGACTGCCGTCTGGTCCTACTCCCACCGGTGGAAACAGCCGCCCCCCAGGCTCTTCCAGAAGTCCAACAGGAGACGTCGCCGGCGGTGGAGGCCCCCGCCGCTGTGCGGGCGGAGCGGAAAGCCGCCGGCGTGGAGCGGAGCCAGTTCGGGACGCTCATCGACGGGATTCGGAACTTCGTGGAGCAGTGCGGGACGCCAATGACCATCGCGATCCAGGGGGACTGGGAGTCCGGCAGCGGCAGCTTTCTGCGGATGGTTCACGACAGCCTCAGCGGGAACGTGTTTTGGCTCAGCACCTGGCAGTTCTCCCAGTCCGTCCCCAGGGAGCAGCTGCCCCTGCTTCTGGGCGGCAACCTCATCGAGCTCATGGAGGGCGCGGGCAGCGCGGAGGCCAAATCCCGGGCGAAGCTGCTGACCAAGGGGGTCATCGGCATCGCCTCCGGCCTGTTCCTCAAGGGTGCGGCGGACAGCCAGACCCTGACCAACGCCCTTTTCGGAGCGGATCCCGAAAACTCCCTGGAGCAGAAGGTCAAGCAGTTCCAAGCCCTGGTCAAGCGCAAGGCCAGCGCCGGAAACGGGCGGGTCCTCTTCTTTGTGGACGGTCTCAATCGGCTCCCCCCTGCCCAGGCAGTGGAGCTGCTGGAGGCCATGCGCTATTATTTGGACTGCCCCGGCTGCGTTTTCATCGTGGCAGTGGATCGGGTGCGGGTCGTCCAGGGCGTGGAAGGAAGGGGCGAAAACGGTGAAGTCTATTTCGACAAGCTCTTTAAAACGGGATTCCGGGTGCTAGAGAGCAGCTTTGACGTGCCCAAATATGTGGAAGACAACCTGGG
Source organism: uncultured Oscillospiraceae bacterium (assembly GCA_947625945.1). Classification (GTDB taxonomy): domain Bacteria; phylum Bacillota; class Clostridia; order Oscillospirales; family Oscillospiraceae; genus Faecousia. Next base: position 928 of record CANQQI010000187.1, on the reverse strand, counting down.
CCGGGCAAATATCCACCCCCAGGACCCGGAGGAGTTGGAGCATTACAGCCAGCTGGCGGTCCTCTCCGTAGGCCCAGACCCCAAAGCGCTGGAGCGGCTGTTCAGTTCCCTGCTGCTTCTGCGAAGCGTGATGGGCGAGGCCGCCTTTGCCTCCAGGCAGCGGCGGCTGACCATGTTCGCCCTGCTGTGTATGCAAAGCCGGTTTCCCGGCGCCTACCGGGAGCTGGTGCGGAAGCGGGACCTGCTCACCCCCGCGTTTCTCTCCGCGCTGGCCGTCGGCGCCGGCCCGGCGGATTGGACCGGTCCTGAGGAAGGGGAGCAGCCGGCGTTCCGGGCCTTCTTTCAGGAGCTGTGCGCCGCCATCGACATAGACGGGGAGCGGGGGATCTCCCAGGAGGACTGCGCTGCCTTTGCCGAGGCCCTGTCCGCCTCCGCCGTCACCTCCATGAAATGATCCTGAGGTAAAACGATCCCCCCGGCAGGGAAGCTGCCGCTTCCCTGCCGGGGGGTCTTTTTCAATTTACCACTCGTACTTGAGTTCTTCCCGGGTAAAGCCGTATTTTTTCAAAAATTCCTCCAGGTCCCGGTCATCCCGAATCAGCATGACCTCGGTGAACCGTCCCGTCTCCTCCGATTTGTACCCCGCCACCTTCTCGCCGGTGCAGATGCTGCACCGGATCACGGGCTCCTTTCCCGTCCGGTCAAAGAACGGCTTGGCGGGCTTTTTGAAAAACGAAAACATCAAACCATCCTCCTGTCCCAAAAAATCCAATCTATACAGGAAGTGTAGCAAAATCCCGCCCCTTTGTCAAGCAATTTTCCTGCCATCCAATTCCTGCCGGCGCCGCGGCAGTCGCATAAATCCCCTTTTCTTGCAAACAATAGCAGCGGAAGCAAATGCGCTAGCCACTGGTAAAGGAGAGGAAAA
>CANQQI010000186.1 GCA_947625945.1 uncultured Oscillospiraceae bacterium | reverse complement strand
CGGCTGGCCTTCCTGCAGAAGGTGCTCTCCGGCAACGCCGCCGCCCTGACCCCGGGACGGGCCCAGTACTGCATGATCCCCACCGAGACCGGCGGGGCGGTGGACGACGCGTACCTTTACATGTATGAGCCCGACAACTACATGCTCATCGTCAACGCCGCCAACACGGAAAAGGACCTGGCCCACTTTGCCCGGTATCTGCCGGACTACGACTGCCGGATCACCAACATCACGGACAGCTATTCCTCCATCGCCGTCCAGGGGCCGGAGGCGGAGGCGATTCTAAAGGAGCTGTCCGGGGCGGAAACCATCACCGGCCCGAAGAAAAACGACCTGGGACAGATCACCATTCAGGGTAAGCCCGTCCGGGTGTCCAAAACCGGCTACACCGGCGACCCCATTGGCTATGAGGTGTTCATCGACGCCAAGGACGCAGTGTGGCTGTGGAATTTGCTGATCGATCGGGGGGCTCGCCCCACAGGCCTGGGCGCCCGGGACACCCTCCGGCTGGAGGCGGGGCTTCCCCTCTACGGCCACGAGCTGGGAACTGCGCCCGACGGAACCGAGATCCCCATTTTTGCCGTGTCCCTGGCCCGGTTCGCCGTGAGCTTTGCCCCAGAGAAGGGGGATTTTGTAGGCCGGACGGCGCTGGAGGCCCAGCGGGCCGGGACGGAAAAGAAAATTGTTCCCATCACCCTGACCGACCGGGGGGTGCTTCGGGGCGGCATGGAGGTGCTGCAATGCGGCCAGGCCGTGGGCTGGGTGACCAGCGGCACCATGGTTCCCTACTGGGTTCTGGACGAGCAGGGTCAGCCTACGGAGGCCACCGGCCGCCGCTCCATCGGCTTTGCCTATGTGGACAGCCGCCTGGGCCCCGGGGACGCCGTTCAGGTCAACGTCCGGGGAAAGCTGCTCCGCGGGGAGCTTGTCAAACGTCATATGCGCCAGGATCTGCCCCCCTATGGTCGGGCGGAACTGCTGAAATAAAAAGGAGGATTTAAAAATGAACTATCCCGTGGATTACAAGTACACCCGCTCCCATGAATGGCTCCGGGACGATGGAGACGTGGCCATCGTCGGCATTTCTGACTACGCCCAGGACGCTCTGGGGGATGTGGTCTTCGTGAACCTGCCCGCCGTGGGCGACACCGTCATCGCCGGGGAGAGCTTCGGGGATGTGGAATCCGTCAAGGCGGTCTCCGACCTCATCAGCCCCGTCACCGGGGTGGTATGCCAGGTGAACACCGCTCTGGAGGACGCCCCCGAGAGCCTGAACGAGGATCCCTACGGTGCCTGGATCATCCAGGTGCAGGACGTAACCGACTGCGAGGACCTGATGAACGCGGAGGACTACCAGGCGTTCTGCGAGCAGGAGGGCTGATATGGGAAGCTATATTCCCTCCACCCCGGCGGAACGGCGGGAAATGCTCTCCGCTGTGGGGGTATCCTCCTTCCGGGAGCTGTACCGGGACGTGCCGGAGGAAATGTACCGGCCCGACCTGGACCTGCCCGAAGGCAAGAGCGAGCTGGAGGTCTCCCGGATTCTAACCGCTATGGCGGGAAAAAACCGGGTGTTCCCCACGGTGCTCCGGGGTGCGGGGGCCTATGACCACTACATCCCCAGCATCGTCAAGTACATCCCCGCCAAGGAGGAATTTCTCACCGCCTACACCCCCTACCAAGCGGAGATGAGCCAGGGCATTTTGCAGTCGATTTTTGAGTATCAAACCATGATCTGCCGCCTGACGGGTATGGACGTGTCCAACGCCTCGGTCTACGACGGGGCCACCGCCGCGGCGGAGGCCGCCGCCATGTGCCGGGACCGGAAGCGGCGGGTGACCCTGATCTCCGCCGCCGCCCACCCGGACACCATCCAAACCGTGAAGACCTACTGCTATGCCGCCGGGGAGACGGTGGAGGTGATCCCGGAGAAGGACGGCAAGACCGATCTGGCGGCCCTGAAGGCCATGCTGACCCCCGAGGTGGCCTCGGTGTACATCCAGCAGCCCAATTTTTACGGCCAGCTGGAGGACGCCGAAAAAATCGGGGAGGCCGTCCATCAGGCGGGGGCCATGTACATTTTAGGCTGCAACCCCATCGCCCTGGCGATCCTGCAAACGCCCCGGGAGGCCGGGGCGGACATCGCCGTGGGCGAGGGTCAGCCCCTGGGCATGCCCCTGAGCTACGGCGGGCCCTACCTGGGCTTCATGGCCACGACTGCCAAATATATGCGCAAGCTCCCCGGCCGGATCGTGGGCCAGACCGTGGACGCCGCCGGAGCGCGGGCCTACGTTCTGTCCCTCCAGGCCCGGGAGCAGCACATCCGCCGGGAAAAGGCCAGTTCCAACATCTGCTCCAACGAGGCGCTGTGCGCCCTCACCGCCGGGCTGTACATGGCGGCCATGGGCCCGGAGGGCATGGCTAAGGCCGCGAAGCAGTCCATGGCCAAGGCCCATTATCTGGCGGAGCGGCTCTGCGCCCTTCCCGGCGTGGAATTGGTCCACAGCGGCGCCTTTTTCCATGAATTTGTCACCACCCTTCCCCACAGGTTGGAGGTCCTCTCCGCCCTGGAGGAGGCGGGAATCCTGGGCGGCCTGCCCATCGCCGGCGGCGTGCTGTGGTGCGCCACGGAGAAGGTCCCCAAGGCAGAACTGGACCGGGCCGTGGAGATCGTGAAGGAGGTGCTGGGCAGATGGAGCTGATTTTTGAAAAAAGCGTCCCCGGTCGGGGAACGGAATATTTGCCGGCGTGCGACGTGCCGGAGGTCTCCCTTCCGGAGGGCTTGGGCAGGAAAAATCCCCCAAAGCTGCCGGAGCTCAGCGAAACCGACGTGAGCCGCCACTATACCCAGCTGTGCCAGCGGGTGTACGGGGTCAACTGCGGCTTCTATCCCCTGGGCTCCTGCACCATGAAGTACAACCCCCGGATCGACGAGGAGATGGCCGCTCTGCCGGGCTTTACCGGCATCCATCCTCTGGCGCCGGAGGCGGCCACCCAGGGCTGCCGGGAGGTCCTTGCCACCGCCAGGAAGCTGCTGTGCCAGATCACCGGCATGGCGGACATGACCTTCCAGCCCGCCGCCGGGGCCCACGGGGAATTTACAGGCGTGCTGCTCATCAAACAGTACCACGACGCCCGGGGCGACCGCAAGCGGTGCAAGATCCTGGTCCCCGACTCGGCCCACGGCACCAACCCGGCCACCGCCGCCATGTGCGGCTATCAGATCGTGAACATCCCCTCCGGGCCCGACGGCTGCGTGGACTTGGAGGCCCTGAAGGGTGCCCTGGGGGAGGACACCGCCGGACTGATGCTGACCAATCCCAACACCCTGGGCCTTTTTGACCGGAACATCTTGGAGATCACCCGGCTGGTCCACGGCGCGGGGGGCCTGTGCTACTACGACGGGGCCAACCTCAACGCCGTCATGGGCCTGGCCCGTCCGGGGGACATGGGCTTCGACTGCGTCCACCTGAATCTGCACAAGACCTTCGCCACCCCCCACGGCGGCGGCGGTCCCGGCGGCGGGGCGGTGGGCTGCAAGGAATTTTTGA
>CANQQI010000185.1 GCA_947625945.1 uncultured Oscillospiraceae bacterium | reverse complement strand
CAAGCACTTCTTTTTTCATGGCGGGCTCCTCCTTTCCGCAGGCTATTTCCAGTAGGTTTCTTGGCCCTCCGGCGTCACCAGCCGCCCGTCCTCATACTGCCAGCCGTTGGCAAGAAGATAGTCAAGGATGTGCTGGGCGTCGGGACTGGCCACGATATGGTGGTAGAAATAGGTCTGATTGTAGTCCTGCTCTTCGATCTCCATATAGAAGGAGCGGTCCCACCTCGCTACAAAGCCCAGCTGGCACAGATTCCCCTCCTGGCAGTCCTGGGCCAGGGCCTCCAGAATTTCATGGACCTGCTGGGGGTCTTCAATGTAGGTGCCATTGATATAAATCCTCAAAGCGGGGTAGCTGCCGGCGTCGATCTCCTCCTTGCTCATGCCCAGGACCAGCTCGCAGCTGCTCCAGGGCTTCTTCAGTCCCTTCACCGCCGGATCGCTCAGGGGCACCGCGTAGGTCCGGCTCAGCGTGGACCCATCCTTCAGCTGATAGGTCAGGGTGAAGGTGTACCGCTCCTCCAGGGGATAGTCGCGCTCCGGCGCCCGGTACTCCAGGGCGCTGTGGTGCAGCTCCAGGACGGCGGAGATGGCATCCTCCTCGGAGAGGAAGTCCTCATTGATCAGGTAATAGTCCCCGATGGAGACGGCCTGAATCTCCCCCCGCTCCGGGACCCGGTAGGTGACCCGCATGGGGTCCAGGTAGACGGCCACCATGATCACCGCCAGCCCCGCCGCGACGCCCGCCAGGCCCAGCAGCGACTTGGGCTGGAACACCTTCACCGTGCGCCGGAGCAGCATCCGGCCGGTGTAGTAGCCCACCGCCAGGCCCACCGCCAGCAGCGTCATGCCCAGGACGGAATAGATCTCCACCGTGCCGAAGATCATGAAGAACGTGGTGAACAGCACCCCGGCGGACAGGGTGTACACCGTGAGAAACACGGGCACCAGCGCCTTGACCACGATCAGGTCCCCGGCGCACTCCAGCTTCCGCCGGCGGTACAGGTACAGCGCCAATAGAATCAGCGCCAGGCCCACCGCGGCGTAGACGCCGACGTAGATCCAGCCTTCGGAGACCAGCTTGATCTTCGCGTCTTGAAAATCGCTGTAATACCCACCAGCGGTTTTGAAGAAGTCCCGGTCGATCAGGCTCCACACCGGGCAGAAGCGCCGGAAGGGCCCGGCGGGCACGGAGAGCCCATAGAACAGGGGGTCCAGCAGGTATTCCGACAGCCACTGGGCGATCAGGGACACGAAATTGATCAGGGCGTAGATCAGGGCCATGCCCACCCGGTTGCCGGAGGACAGGGCGCTGAACACGCTGATGCCGAAGAAGCACAGGTACTCCAGCAGGCAGCCCAGTAGCCACATCCCGGCGACCCAGGCGTGCTTTCCCAACTGCACCGCCGCCAGGGCCGCCATCGCTCCCGTGGGGACCAGGAAGAAGAACAGGCCCGCCGCCATATGGGTGAGGAACCAGCAGTCCCGGCGCAGGGGCATGGCGTGGAGGGCGTTGCACATCCGGCTCTGGAACAGGTCGCCGAAGAGCACCTGGCCCACCACCAGGGCGTAGCACAGCTCCACAGCGGCCATGACGCCCATGGACTCGGCAAGGCTGACAGCCAGCCGCCCCCGAATCACCAGCAGGGCCAGCAGCAGGCCCACGCCGTACAGGACCCAAACGGGCGCGAAGCGGGTCAGGTCCTTGCGGAACACCGTGGGACTAAAGAACGATGTTCTTGACTTCATAGTTCACACCTCCCAGCTCGTAGATGAAGATCTCCTCCAGGGAAAGGGGCAAAACGTCAAAATAGGCGGGACTTTCTGCGGCCACGGCGGCCTCCACCGCCTGGGCCTCCCCCCGGACCACCAGGGTCTTTAACCGGCCGGAGACGCTTTCGTGGAGGATGTTCAGGCCCTTAGGCGGCTCCCCCACCAGCTGCACCTTCACGGTGCTGCCCTGCATATCCGCCAGGCTCCGCTCGATGAGCATTTTCCCGTGGTCCATGATGCCCACATGGTCGCAGATGTCCTCCAGCTCCCGGAGGTTGTGGGAGGAGATCAGCACGGTGGTGCCCCGCTGGGCCACGTCGGACAGCAGCAGGCTCCACACTTGGCGCCGCATCACCGGGTCCAGCCCGTCCACCGGCTCGTCCAGGATCAGCACCTCCGGCCGGGTGCAGACCGTCAGGTGGAAGGCCGCCTGCTTCTGCATGCCCTTGGAAAAGCGCCGGATGGGGCCGTGGGGCAGCTGGAAGACCTCCTTCAGCTTCTCAAAAAGCTGGTCGTCGAATTGGGGGTAGATCCCCCGGTAAAATTTCCGCATTTCATCCAAAGTGGCGGAGGGGAAGTAGAAAATGTCGTCGGGGATGGAGCCGATCCGGGCCTTCACCGCCACATTTTCGTAAACATCCTGCCCGTCCAGCTGGATGGTGCCCCGGTCGGGGCGGTAGACCCCCAGCATATGGCGGATCACCGTAGTCTTGCCGGCGCCGTTGGGGCCCACCAGGCCATACACCGTGCCGTTGGGGACGGTCATATTCAGATCGTCCAGGGCGGTGAAGCCGCCGAAGGTCTTGGTGACATTTTTCAGCTCAAACATTACGATGCCCTCCCTAGTACCCGGACCGACAGCTCCTGCCGGGTCACGCCCAGCAGCAGCAGCGCCGACACGGTCTTGTCAAAGGTCTCCAGCAGACTGGCAACCTGGCCGGTGCTCTTCGGTATTCCGCAGATAAAGCTGCCCTTCCCGGGTACGGAGGCGATCCATCCCGCCGCTTCCAGCTCCCGGTAGGCCCGCTGGATGGTATTGGGATTGATGGCCAGCTCCCCCGCCAGCTCCCGGACGCTGGGGAGCTTGTCGCCTTCCCGCAGGATTCCGGCGATCACCTGCTCCCGGAGCCCATCGATGATCTGGCTGTAGATCGGCCGGGCGTCCCGGTAGTCCAAATGGATCATAGGCGTTCCTCCTTCTATAAGATGTACTAACTGTACTAGCAGTGTTAGTACAGTTAGTATACACAGGCAAATCGGATTTGTCAATAGGTATTTTTCAAAAAAAGAAAAAAATGTGCCGCCCCTTTACAAAGCCATGGGGATATGCTATACTCTGGGTATCAATCGGAATGATTCGCATCCGAAGGGGGCGGCACGAAATGGAAAAGCGGTTTCGCAAGCGGGAGGCGATCCTTGCCTGCCTCCGCTCTACCCGGAGCCACCCCTCCGCCGAGTGGGTGTACCGGCAGCTGCGGGAGGAATTTCCGGACCTGTCTTTAGGGACGGTGTACCGCAACCTGGCATTGTTTAAGCGCCAGGGGCGGATCGCCAGCCTGGGGACGGTGGCGGGGATCGAGCGCTTCGACGGCGACCCCACGCCCCACGCCCACTTCGTCTGCCAGGTCTGCGGCGGCATCCGGGATCTGCCCCAGCCGGTACTCCCGGCAGCGCTGACCCAGGCGGCGGAGGCGATCTCCGGCGGGCAGGTGTCCGGTTTCCGGCTGACATTTACCGGCGTCTGCCCCGAATGTCAACATTCCCAGCGAGGAGGTGAAGGGAAATGACATACGTTTGCGCCATCTGC
>CANQQI010000184.1 GCA_947625945.1 uncultured Oscillospiraceae bacterium | reverse complement strand
ACCTGGGGCCTTCTGGCCTTTGTCAAGGCGGCGGACACCCGGCAGAACGCCAGCTTCGCCGTGCCGCTGCACCGGAAGAGGGGGGACGAGGATGAATAGAATCGCCCGCCGGGCCCTGGCCCTGCTGCTGCTGACCTTTGCCCTGCTGTTTGGGCTGTGCTTCTTCCTATGGGAATATGTGACCCAGGCCGGCCAGTGGGTGATGCATCCCGGTTCTCCCCATGTCTATGACGAGGGACGCCTGGCATCCGGGATCCTGACAGACCGGTCCGGGGAGCCCCTTTTGGACCTTTCCGGTGGCAGGACCTACCATAGTGACCCCCTGACCCGCCGCTCCACCCTCCACTGGCTGGGGGATCGGGAGGGGAACATCAGTACGCCGCTGTACGGCTATTACGCCCTGACCATGACCGGCTACGACCTGGTCAACGGGCTGTACCACTATGGCTCCCAGCCCGCGCAGATGCGGCTGACCCTGTCCGCCCAGGCGCAAAATGCCGCTCTGGAGGCCATGGATGGCCGCAAGGGCACGATTGCCGTATACAATTACAAAACCGGGGCGCTGCTGTGTGCCGTTTCCACCCCCACCTTTGACCCGAACAACGTACCGGATATTGCCGGGGATACTACCGGGGCCTACGAGGGCGCCTACCTGAACCGGTTTTTGCAGGTCAGCTATGTACCCGGCTCCATTTTTAAGATCGTGACCCTGTCCGCGGCCCTGGACAGCGTTCCGGACATTCTGGACCGTACCTTTACCTGTACCGGGGTCTACGAGATGGAGGGCGGAGAAGTCACCTGCGAGCGGGCCCACGGGGAGCAGGATCTGGAAACGGCCTTCGCCAACTCCTGCAACTGCGCTTTTGCTCAGGTGATGGAGCTGCTGGGCGGCGACACGCTGGAGCGGTATGTGAAGCAGCTGGGTATTTTGGAGCCGGTCTCCTTTGATGGCTTCACCTCCGAATCGGGCAATTTCGACATTCGGGACGCAGCCCCGGTGCAGATTGCCTGGAGCGGCATTGGCCAGCACAAGGACCTGATCAATCCCTGCCGCTACCTTTCCTTTGTGGGCGCGGTGGCCAACGGCGGGACCGGGGTGCTGCCCCACCTGGTGGACGGGGTGGAGCTGGGGGGCAGGGAGGTTTACACCGCCCGGACCCAGCGTGAGGATCGGATCCTCTCCACCCAGTTGGCCAGAACGATCCAGGAATATATGCGCAACAACGTGGAGACCAACTACGGAGACGAGAATTTCCCGGGTCTCACCGTCTGCGCCAAGTCCGGCACCGGCGAGGTGGGTTCGGAGCGGCGTCCCAACGCCATGTTCACCGGCTTCGTCATGGACGAAAAATATCCCCTGGCCTTTTTCGTTGCCGTAGAGGACGGCGGCTACGGCAGCCAGGTCTGCGTACCCATCATTTCCCAGGTCCTGGCGGTCTGCAAGGAAGTCCTGGACGCCGATCCGTTCTAATCGATGCCACCCCCGCGTACAATGGGCACGGGGGTGGTATTATGCTCTGGCGGCGAGAGCACTGTGGATGTCTGGCATTTGCCTTCGGGGCGGGGCTGTTGATCGGCGCGTGGCTGGAATCCGGGATCCTGTGCAACTGCATCGGCGTGGGGGCCATTGCCTTCGGCGTGTGGATCCTTTTGAAAAAATAGTGGCATAAACTTGTCCCGGGCGCAATACAATGGAACAGACACCATGTAAGGAGTGATTGCGCTTGGAATTGCAGTTCAATCAAACGGCCTGCCAGTGCTTGCGCCAGGCGGTGTGGGAAGTCAAGGAACAGGAGCAGACCCAGGAGGTGCGGCTCACCGATGCCATGCCGGACATCGGGAAGGTGCTGGGCGCCTGGGGCCAGCCGCTGATCCGAAGCAAGGAGTGGCGAGGGGACGGAATGACGGTTTCCGGCGGGGTGATGGTCTGGATCCTCTACGCGCCGGAGGACGGGACCTCCTGCCGGAGCGTGGATGCCTGGATCCCCTTTCAGATCCGCTGGGACTTTCCCCAGACCCAGCATGACGGTTCCATCCGGGCGGCCTGTCAGCTGCGCTCGGCGGACGCCCGCTCCACCTCCGCCCGGAAGCTGATGGCCCGGGTGAATGTCAGCGTGATCGGGGAGGCGGTGGAGCCTTGGGAGGCGGAGATCTCCACACCGGGGGAGATCCCCGGGGACGTGGAGCTGTTGAAAAAGACCTACCCCATCACCCTGCCCCGGGAGGCGGGGGAGAAGGCCTTCGTGGTCGAGGAAGAGGCCCAGCTTCCCGCCTCCGCTCCGGCGGTGGAGAAGATCCTCCGCTACTGCCTGCAGCCGGAGATCATCGACCAAAAGGTGATGGCGGGGAAGGTGGTTTTCCGTGGAGAAGCGGCGGCCCATGTGCTGTACCGGGCCCAGGATGAGAGCCTGCAAACCTGGGATTTCCGGGTGCCCTTCTCCCAGTACACCGATCTGGAGCGGGAGTACAGCCCCGAGGCCACGGCAAAGGTCACGCCGGCCCTCACCAGCCTGGAGCTGGAAGCCGGCGAGGAGGGGCAGCTTCGGCTGAAGGCCGGCATCACGGGGCAGTACACGGTCTTCGACCGGCAGATGATGGAGATCGTGGAGGACGCCTACAGTCCCCGCCGGTCTGTGACCGTGCAGACGCAGACGCTGACCCTTCCGGCCCTGCTGGAAAGCCGGACGGAGGACTGCCGCTGCGAAAGCCGGATGGACGCGGAGGCCTCCCAGATTGTGGACATGGCCTACTATCCCGAGACGCCCCGCCTCCGCGGCGGAGAAAACGGTGGGGAAGTGGAGCTGTCGGGAACCTTCCAGGCGCTCTATCTGGACCCGGAGGGCAATCCCAGGTGCGGGACGGCCCATTCGGAAACCGGAATACCCTTCCCGCTGGACCGAGATTGCCGGATGGAGGCTGTGGCCTGGCCCAGCGGCTGGCCCCAGGGAACCGTTTCCGGGGGGATCGATCTCCGCGCCGAGGCGGTATTGGAGCTGGATACCAAGGCCCAGCAGGGCTTTCCAATGGTCACGTCCCTGGAATTGGGGGAGATCGTGGATCCGGATCCTGCCCGGCCCAGCCTGATCCTCTGCCGTGCCGGGGAAGGGGGACTCTGGGAGCTGGCCAAACGAAGCGGCGCCACGGTGGAGGCCATCCGCAAGGCCAACCATTTGACCGACGAGCCCCTGGTGGATCAGCTGCTGCTGGTGCCGGTGATGTAAAACCGAAAAAAGGCCGCCGTCCTGTGGGAGAATCGGGACGGCGGTTTGGCGGTGTCGCAAAAGGGGAAAATCTCCGCCTGAGTGTAAGCATAAGACAGCCGCCGGGTCGAAAGCAAGGGAAATCCGTCGGGAAGACATGAATTTCCCCCGGGGGGTTGTCATTTTTTTAATTTAGTGGTATAATACGTTAGAAATATTAACACAGAAGGTGTAAGCAATGACAAAAATCGACATTTATTCCGGCTTCCTCGGCGCCGGCAAGACCACTCTCATCAAAAAGATGATCCAGGAGGCCTATCCCGGGCAGAATCTGGTGCTGATCGAGAACGAGTTTGGCGAGATCGGCATCGACGGCGGCTT
>CANQQI010000183.1 GCA_947625945.1 uncultured Oscillospiraceae bacterium | reverse complement strand
CAGGGCACCGGGGCGCTGATCAACATTTTTCTGGACCCGGTGTTCATCTTCGGCTGGTTCGGCATCCCCGCCATGGGCATCGCCGGGGCGGCGGTGGCCACGGTGATCGGCCAGTGGGTGGCGGCGGCCATGGCGGTGTTCTTTAACTTCCGGTTCAATTCGGATATCAGCTTCCGCGTGAGCTTCCTGCGGCCCAAGTGGGCTGTGGTGCGGCCCATCCTCACCGTGGGTATCCCCTCGGTGGTGATGATGGCCATCGGCTCCGTGATGAACTTCTCCATGAACCAGATCCTGCTGGGCTTTGAAGGGGTGGGGGAGACCGCCGCCGGCGTCTTCGGCATCTACTACAAGCTCCAGAGCTTCTTCTTCATGCCCCTGTTCGGCCTGAACAACGCCGCCATCTCCATCGTGGCCTTCAACTACGGCGCAAGGAAGCCGGAGCGGATCACGGCAACGCTGAAACGCACGGTGGCCACGGCCCTGTGCATCACCACCGTGGGGCTGCTGGTGTTCCAATTCTTCCCGGACCTGCTGATGGATATTTTTCAGCCTTCGGAGAGCTTCCGGACCATTGGCCGCAGCGCCCTGCGGATCATCAGCGTCCACTTCCCCCTGGCGGCGGTGTGCATTGCCCTGGGGGCCTCCTTCCAGGCCCTGGGTGTGGGCGTCTACTCCACCATCACCTCCCTTTGCCGCCAGATGATCGTGCTGCTGCCGGTGGCCTATCTGCTGAGCCTGACCGGCCAAGTCCAGGCGGTGTGGTGGGCCTTCCCGGTGGCGGAGGTCATGAGCCTGATCGTGACGGGGATCCTCTACATTCGGATCTACCGGAGGAAGATCCGCCCTCTGTTTTCTTCGCAGGAATAGGGCTTTTCCCGGCTATCAGACACAATATCCTGTTGCCCGCCAAAATTTTCCCTGCTTTTTTCTCCAAAATCTGCCCCCCGGGCCGGTTGTGCCTGGGGGGAATGTGTGTTATAATTGCCTTTAAGCGACTTGACTTTCCGGTATCTGTAAGGAGCGGCCATGAATATCGAATCCCTGAACATTCCATCCGGCGATCTGAAAAAGATCCTCTCCGCCGCCAACGGCGACGCGGCCCTTCTATATCTGTACCTCCGCTCCGGCGGCGACGGGCGCGACGCCCGGGAGGCCCTGGGCCTGGAGGAGAGCCGGTACGGCGTGGCGGAGGCGGTGCTGCGGCAGTTGGGCCTGTGGCCCGAGGAAAAGCCGGCGGTGCTGATGCCTGGGGAGCGCCCCAGATATACGGAGCAAGACATTTTGGCCGCCATGGATACGGACGCCTCCTTCCGCTCCCTCTATGGGGAGGTGCAGCGGCTGCTGGGCCGGAGCCTGAACACCGAGGAGCTGAAGATCCTCCTGGGCTTTGTCCGGTATCTGGGACTTCCGGCGGAGGTGATCTCCGTGCTGGTGTGCTACTGCAAGGAACGGGCCCGCCGCCGGGGGAGCCTGCGCAACCCCAGCCTCCGGACAATTGAGAAGGAGGCCTATGCCTGGGCGGAGGCGGGGATCGACACGGTGGAGGCCGCCGCCGCCTTTATCCAGACCCAGAACCAGCGGGAGAGCAAGCTTGGCCGGCTGGCGGCCATTTTGCAGATCCGGGGCCGGAGCCTGACCGCCGCGGAGACCCGGTACGCCCAGAGCTGGCTGGACATGAACTTTGACCAGGAGGCCCTGACCATGGCCTACGAGCGGACCTGCCTGAACACCGGGGGCCTGAACTGGAACTACATGAACAAGATTTTGCTTCGCTGGCATGAAGCGGGGCTCCACACCGGCGCCCAGGTGCGCACCGGAGACGCCCGGAAGGACGCGCCCACGGAGCGGCGCCTGGATCCGGAGGAGCAGGCCGCCATCGCCAGAATGCTGCGGGAGGGATAACCATGGGGTACAGCCCACAAGTCCTGCGTGCCGCCCGGCGGCGGCTGGAGCAGGCCCGTTCGGACCGGGAGAGCCTTTATAGGGCCCATCTGGCCCAGGCGTACCGGGAGGAGCCCCGACTTCAGGAGATCGACCGTGCGCTGCGCCAGACCATGGCCCAAGCGGCCCAGGCGGTCTTTGCCCAGGGCGGGGACGTGGAAAAGTCCATGGAGGCCGCCCGCCAGGAGAATCTGGCCTTGCAGCGGGAGCGGCAGGAGCTGCTGCGCGCCAAGTTTCCCCCGGATTTTCTCTTGGATAAGCCTAACTGTCCCCTTTGCGGGGACACCGGCTATGTGGGCAGTGCCATGTGCCGGTGCCTGCTGGCCTTCTGCGCCCAGGAGCAGCGGAAGGAGCTGACCCTCCTTCACGGCAGGGAGGAGCGGTTCGAAGACTTCCGCCTGGACTATTACCCGGACCGGATCGACCCCAAGCTGGGGGTCAGTCCCCGCCGGGTCATGGAGAAAACCTACGCCACCTGCCTGCAATACGCCCAGGGCTTCCGCCCGGGGGCGGAGAATCTGCTGTTCTCCGGGGACACCGGGCTGGGGAAGACCTTCCTCTCCGCCTGCATCGCCGGGGAGGTGGCGGAGCGGGGCTACGCTGTGGTCTATGAAAGCGCCGCCCACCTGTTTTCCAAGCTGGAGCGGGCGAAATTTTCCTCCGACGAGGCGGCCCGCCAGGACGCGGAGAAATATTCCGCCTGCGATTTGCTGATTTTGGACGACCTGGGCACGGAACTGCCCGGCCAGTTTGTGACGGCGTCCCTCTACACTCTGCTCAATGACCGGCTGCTCTCCGTTAAATCCACCATTTTGTCCACCAATCTGAATACGGAGGATCTGCCCCGCAGATACTCCCCCCAAATCGCCTCCCGCCTCCGGTCCTTCCGCCGGGTGGCCTTTCTGGGAGAGGATATCCGGATCCTCAAGAGCCGGGAGAGGTAAAATCGATGGCCAATGAATTTTACGCCCTGCTGGGCCGGATGCGCTACATCACCCGCTGGGGCCTGATGCGCAACACTTTTTCCGAAAACATCCAGGAGCACAGCCACCAGGTGGCGGTGCTGGCCCACGCCCTGGCCCTGATCCGCCGGGAGGTGCTGCATCTGCCCGGGCCGGACCCCGACCGGTGCGCCACGGCGGCGCTGTACCACGACGCCTCGGAGATCCTCACCGGGGATATGCCTACCCCCATTAAGTACGCCAATTCCGACATCCGCCGCTCCTACAAGCAGGTGGAGCGCTACGCCGGGAACCGGCTGCTGGACAAGCTGCCCCCGGCGTTGCGGGACAGCTACGCCCCTCTGGTGCTGGAGGACGATCCGGAGGTCACCCCCATCGTCAGGGCGGCGGATAAGCTCTCCGCCTACATCAAGTGCGTGGAGGAGCAGAAGGCGGGGAACCAGGAATTTGAATCCGCCGCCCGGCAGACCCGTCAGGCCCTGGAGGAGATGAACAGCCCCGAGCTGAACTGGTTTTTGGCGGAGTGCCTGCCGGCCTTTGCCCTGAATTTGGATCAGCTTACTTGACTGCCGGGGGAAAATGTGATAGGATAAGGCCACGCCGGTGTGGCGGAACAGGCAGACGCCCGGGACTTAAAATCCCGTGAGGGCAACCTCGTACCGGTTCGATCCCGGTCACCGGCACCATTTCG
>CANQQI010000182.1 GCA_947625945.1 uncultured Oscillospiraceae bacterium | reverse complement strand
GCCAGGGACGCCAGGAAGGACTCGCCGCCGGAGAGGGTCTTGACGCTGCGCTCCGTGCCGTTGGCGTGGTCGATCACGTCCAGCTCCAGGCCGCTTTGGCTCCGGTAGTTGTCCGCCTCCCGCTGCCGCCGAAGCTCATATTGGCCCTCCGACATGACCATCAGCCGCAGATTGGCCCGGCGGAGGATCCGGTCAAAATAGGTGGTCTGGATGTAGGCCTCCAGGGTGATTTTCCCCTTCCCGGGGATGGCGCCGTTGGCGGTTTTGCTCAGGGCCTCCAGCCAGGTCAGGCGCTTTTCCAGCGTCGCCAAATCGCCGGACTTTTCCCGGATGTTTTTTAGGGCGGGCCGGTTGACAGCCAGCCGCCGGTCGATGCCCGCCCGGGCCTCCTCCACCCTTGTCCGCTCTGCCAGAAGGGCGTTCTTTTTTTGATTTTCCGCCCCTTCCTCCAAATCCAAGGTGACGGAGAGCTGCCGGTCCAGGGCCGCTTTTTTGGCTTCCAGGGTGGCCAGCGCCTTTTCGGAGTTTTGAAAAGCGGCCTGGGCACGAAGCTGGGCGTCTTTCCCTTGACGGTATTGGCGGTCCAAAAGCCGGAGCTGGTCCTCCGCTTGGCGGCGGCTTTCAAACCGCAAATGCTGCCGATCCTTGTCGAATTGACTCTTTTTCGCGGCGATATCCGCCGCAGCCGCCGCTTTTTGCTCCCGAATCTTCTCCAAATTCGCCTTTAGACCTGCCAGCTCCGCCTCCTTTTGAGGGATTTCCTTCTCAAGCGCCGCCTTCCGAGCCCGTTGCCTCTCCGCCTGAGAAATGGCTTCCCCCAAATGTCGAAGGTCCTGGGCGGTCTGCGCCCGCTCCCAGCTCACCCGCTCCGGCGCGTTCTGGAGAGAAGTGTCGGGCCAGAGGGCCTGGATCCGTTCGACCAGCCCTTGACGGAAGGTATCCAGACTGGCCTTTGCCCCGGAGCACGCCCGGCTTTTTTCCTGGGCGGCCTGCTGGGCGGCGTTGGCATCCTTTTCCAATAGCTTCAGCTCCGCCTCCGTAGGGGCGTTTTCGGATTTGCGGGCCGGATGTGGGTGGTCCAGGGCGCCGCAGACGGGGCAGGGCTTCCCCGCTTCCAGGGTCCCCGCGATGATCCCAGCCTGCTCGTCCAGAAACGCCTGACGCTTTTCCCGGAACAGTCCCTCCTTTTCCAAGGCGGCGCGGCGTGCCGCCACATAGTCCGCCTGCTTCCGCCGGAGCTGCTGGGCATCCGAAGCGTATTTAGTCAGCAGGGCGGCCAGGGCTTCCAGCCGCGCCTGTTTATCTTCCACTTTTTCCTTTTGAGAACGGAGCTTTTCCAATTCCAGCTCCGCTCCGGAGAGGGCGGAAAGCGCCTCCTTTGTCAGAAGAAGGGCCTGCTCGGCCTGGGCGGCAGCGGTCTCCGTCTTGATTAGCTTTTCGTCTTGGGCTTCCAGGGCGGCCTGCTTTTGCCGTATTTCCTTGGAAAGGGCTTCCAGGGCAAGATACCGGGGCAGCTCTGCCTCCAGCCGGGCCTTTTCCGACCCGATTCTTTCCACTTCGGGGGCCTTCGCCTGTTCCGCCTCCCAGGCGGCCTTCCAGCTCCGGTGGCGCTCCCGCTCCTGGATCCATTCCCGCTGAGCGGTCTCCCGGTCCGATTTCGCTTTGGCCTGGGCCTCCAGCTTCCCCAAATTCCCGTTGACCTGGGCCAACTGCCCGTCGATGCCCTGAATTTTCCCGGTCAGGCCTGCTTTCCGTGCCTCCTCTCGCTGAATGCAGTCCTCCAGGAGCCGGGCCGTATCCTCTATGGGAAGCGCTCCCTCCCGGCCCCTTGCCAGGTCTAGGGAAAAGGGATCCCCGTCCTCCACTTGAATCCCTTCCAAAAACTGCCGGAGGCTGCCCCGAAGCTGGGCGCACTGACCGCCCAGGGTCCGGGCCTCCTCCCGGAGCAGATCCTGGAGCTTTTGATACCGCTCCGTCTTGAAAATTCTGCGGAAAATCGCCTTCCGTTCCTCCGTGGAGGCGAGGAGCAGCTTCCAAAAGTCCCCCTGAGCGATCATGGCGATCTGCAAAAACTGCTCCCGGCCGATGCCCAATATTTCCTCCCGGATGGCCTGATCCACGTCCTTTTGCCGGGCGATCACACGCCCGTCGGGGTATCGCAGCTCCGCCTCGGCCTTTTGGACGGTCACGCCCTCTCCACGGGCTTTGGGGCGGCTGTATTCCGGGTTCCGCCGGAGAGTGTAGGTTTTCCCTCCGCAGGAGAAGGTCAGAATCACTTCGGTGGGGGTGCCGGGGGCGGCGTATTTGGAGCGCAGCATAGCGGGCTCCCGGTTGTCGCCGCTGGCTCTGCCGTAGAGGGCGAAGGTGATGGCGTCGAAAATGGTGGTCTTTCCCGCGCCGGTGTCCCCCGTGATCAGGTAGAGGCCGCTCTCGCCCAGCCGCTCCAAATCCAGGTCGATCCGGTCCGCGTAGGGACCGAACCCGGAAATCGTCAGTTTCAGCGGTCTCATGGCTCTCCCTCCCATACGCGTTCCATGAGCGTCCGCGCGAAGTCCGCCTGCTCCCGGCTCATGGGCTGGTTGTTCTGTGCCCGGTAGAAATCGGAAAAGAGCTGGAGGGGAGACTTGGCCTCCACCGCTTCCGCGGCTTGGAGTTCCCCCTGGCTCCGGGTGCGGGTGTTGTCGTAGTCCAGCTTCATCAGCCGGTGGTAAATGGTCCGCAGCTTTCCAACGGCGTCGGGGACGTCCTCCTCGTCGGTCAGGGTGATGTGGACGTAGTCCTCCTGCCAGGAGGTGTTCTCGTAAAAGGCTTTCAGGGTCAGACCTTCGTAGGTTCCCTTCAGCTCCACCAGATCGTGGAGGGGCGTCAGGGGCACTGCCCGGCAGGAGAGGTTTCCTTTTTCCCCGAGCTCCACAACGGTGACGGATTTGATGTCCCGTGCCTCCGAAAAGGAGTACTTTAACGGCGTGCCGCAGTAGCGGA
The DNA here is from genome assembly GCA_947625945.1 of uncultured Oscillospiraceae bacterium. Lineage (GTDB taxonomy): Bacteria > Bacillota > Clostridia > Oscillospirales > Oscillospiraceae > Faecousia. The sequence goes on along the minus strand of CANQQI010000182.1, from coordinate 637 downwards.
TCCTGTCTGTTTCGCAGTTCTGGGGGGTGTGGAGATGGCCCAGGGCCACATAGTCGAAGGCCGTAAAAACTCCGGCGTCCACGTTGTCCGCTCCGCCCACGGACAGCTCCTCCGATTCGGAGCGCCGGGCCCCGGTGACAAACTGGTGGGTTACCAGCACGTTTCGGCGCGTTTGATCAATATCCATGCTCTGAATGGCCCGGTCTACCGCCTCCGTGTAGGTGGACAGCTCCTCGCCCTCGAAGAACCGCCGGACCTGGGCGGGCTTTACAAAGGGGAGCATATAGATGTCCACCGGGCCGTATTCGTCTTCCAACGACGTGGGCAGCACCCTGCCGCCGTACACGGGAGAAAGATGGATCCCGCTGGCGTCCATGATCCGAGCTCCGAAGGAGATCCGCTCCGGAGAATCGTGGTTGCCGCTGACGACGAACACCTCCAGACCCCGCCGGGCCAGGCCCACCAGGAACTCGTCGAACAGCTCCACCGCCTCCGTGGGCGGAACGGCTTTGTCGTAGATGTCCCCGGCCAGGAGCACGGCGCGGGGCTCTTCCGCGTCGATGATCGTAAGAATCTGCTTTAGGATGTACGCCTGATCCTCCAGCATGGAGAACTCGTTTACCCGTTTCCCCAGGTG
>CANQQI010000181.1 GCA_947625945.1 uncultured Oscillospiraceae bacterium | reverse complement strand
ATGGTCAAAAGCTGCTTCTGCCCCTTGGAAATGGAGGACCCGTTGTCGGAGAGGACCGTGTCGTACCCCTGGGGCAGGCGGGAGATGTAGGAGTGGATGTGGGCGGCCTTGGCGGCCCGCACCACGTCCTCCATGGTGGCCTCGGGCTTGCCGTAGGCGATATTTTCGTACACCGTGCCGTGGAACAGCCAGGTGTCCTGCAAGACCATGGTGTAGGCCCGCCGGAGGGAGCTCCGGGTCAGCCGCCGCACGTCCGTTCCGTCCACATAGACCCCGCCCCGGTCCTCCGGGGTGTCCACGTCGTAAAAGCGCATGAGCAGATTGATGATGGTGGTCTTCCCCGCTCCCGTGGGGCCCACGATGGCTGTCAGACTCCCGGCCTGGGCGTGGAGGCTCAGGTCCTTGATGATGGGCTTGCCCGGATCGTAGGAAAAGTCCACGTGCTTCAGCTCCACGTCCCCCCGCACCTGGGTCAGCTCCACGGCGTCCAGGGCGTCCTGGGCCTCGGGCTTGGCGTCGATCAGGGAGAACACCCGCTCCGCCGCCGCGAAGGCGCTTTGCAGCTCCGAGAGGATGTTGGCCACCTCGTTGATGGGGCCGGAAAACTTCCGGCTGTACTGGACAAAGCTGGACAGGTCTCCGATGAGCAGCTTCCCCTGCAAAAACAGCACAGAGCCAAACACACACACCAGCGACAAGGAAACGTTGTTGATAAAGTTCACCGAGGGACCGGTGATGGTGCCGTAGGCCTCCGCCACGGTGTAGGCGTCTACGGCGGCGCCGTTTTTCTCGTCGAATTTTTCCAGGACAGCCTTTTCCCGGCCGTAGGCCCGGACGGTCTTCTGGCCGGAGAGCATCTCCTCCACAAAGCCGTTCAGCTCCCCCAGCTTGGCGCTGCGCCGCCGGAACAATGGCCGCACCAGCCCCGCCAGCCAGCGGGTGAACAGCACCGTCACCGGAATGGTGAACACAAAGATGATTACAAGCCGGGGGGCGATGGTCAGCATCATGACGAAGGACACCACCACCGTCACCGTGCTCTGCAAAATTTGCAGCAGATCCGAGGACAATGACTGGTTCACCGTGTCCACATCGTAGGTGATGGTGCTGATGATGTCGCCGGTCTGGAACCGGTCGAAAAAGGCCACCGGCAGGGCCGTGAGATTTTCAAACACATCGTGGCGCATCTGCTTGGACACAGTGCGGGACAGGCGAATCATCACCACATTTAATAGGTACGTCAGCCCCGCCGAGGCCAGGTAGAACACCGTCATCAGCACGGCGCAGCGGAAGACCGTGTCAAAATCCACCTTCCCCGCTCCCAGGTCAATGGCGTTGATGGCCTGGCCGGAGAGCTTGGGGCCGTAGAGGGAGAGCATACTGCTGCTCAGGGAAAGCACCAGGGCCAAGATCACCAGCCGCCGGTTCTTGCCCATGTACTGCCACAGACGGGCAAGCAGCTTGGGGGCGTTGAGCTTTACATCGGAGAAATGCCGCCGGTCCCCGCTGGTCTCCCCCCGGGTCATCCGGCCGCCGCCGATCACATTGGGATTTGGCATCAGGCGCCCTCCTTTCCCTCGCCCATCTGGGTCTGAGCGATCAGGCGGTACTCCTGGCAGGAGCGCATCAGCTCCTCATGCTGGCCGGCGCCGATCACGACCCCGTCGGAGAGCACCAGGATCCGGTCCGCGTGGCGCAGGGCGCTGACCCGCTGGGCCACCAGCAGGGTGGTGGTATCCCGGTAGTGCTCCCGCAGGCAGCGGCGCAACCGCGCGTCGGTGGCGTAGTCCAGGGCGGAGGAGGCGTCGTCCAAGATCAGGATCTCCGGATCCCCCGCCAGGGCCCGGGCGATCAGCAGCCGCTGCTTCTGGCCGCCGGAGAGGTTGTTGCCCCGGACCATGACCTCGGAGTCCATACCGGACTCCTTCTCTCGGATGAATTCCATGGCCTGAGCGTCCTCCGCCGCCCGGGTCAGGGCCTCCTCCGGCAGGTCCCGGAAAAACCGGATGTTCCCGGCGACGGTGCCCTCCGTGATGAAGTCGTTCTGGAAGGCCACGCCGAATTTCTCTCGCAGCCGCTCATAGGGAATGGTGCGGATATCCTGGCCGTCGATGAGAATTTCCCCGGAATCCGGGTCGTACTGCCGCAGCAGCAGGGCGAGAATCGTGGATTTGCCGGAGCCGGTGGGGCCCAAAATGCCCAGGGTCTGGCCCCGCTCCAGGCGGAAGGACAGATGGGAGATGTTCTCCCCCACCCCGGTGTAGGAAAAGCACACGTCCCGGAACTCGATGTGGGCGGGATTCCCTTCCGTCTCCTCCGGGGGAAGGGCCGTCAGATCCTCCGGCTCCGCCAGGACCTGGGCCACCCGCTTGGCGCTGGCCTCCCCCTTGGACCACATGACGAAGATCCGGGTGATGCCCAGCATGGCGTTGAGGATCATGGTGAAGTACTGCAAAAAGGCCACCACCACGCCGGAAAGGCAGGCGCCGCTGTTGACCCGGAAGGCGCCCACCACCACCACCAGCGTCAGGCCCAGATTCAGTGTCAGGGAGGCGGTGGGGTTGGTGATGGCGGTGATGATCCCCGCCTTCTGATCCACGGCGGCCAGCTCCTCGTTGACGCCGTGGAACCGTTCCTTCTCATACTCGGTTTTGCTCAGGGCCTTGATGACCCGGATGCCGGTGATGTTCTCCTGCACCACCCGCACCACGCTGTCCAGCACGGACTGCTGCCGGGTATACAGGGGCACGCTGGTCTTGGTCACAAAGTACACCACCACGGCGATGATGGGCAGCAGACTCAGCAGCACCAGGGCCAGGGGGGCGTCCATCCGCAGGGTCATGATGACCCCGCCCACCAGCAAAATGGGGGCCCGGACGCCGATCCGCTGGAACCGGGCCAAAAGCTGGTTGATGTTATAGGTGTCGCTGGTCAGGCGGCTCTCGGCGGAGGGCACGGTGAGCCGGTCCATCTGCCGGGCCGACAGGGTCTCCAGCCGCCAGAACAGGTCGTGACGGATGGCCCGGGTGATTCGCCCGGAGCTGACGGCGCTCATCCGGTTGGCTAAAATATTGCCCCCCAGGCAGGCCGCCGCGCACAAAAGCATCAGGCCGCCATAAATATATATTTGAGACAACTCCCCGGCGGGGACCTTCTCGTCCAGAATGACCTCCATCAGGTCTGGGATGAACAGCTCCATCCCCGTGGCCAGGAGCTTGATGGCCATGGTCAGAAAAATATACCACCAGTGGGGGCGCAGGTACCGTTCCAGTTGAACCAAATCAGTGCGCCTCCATCCAGGCGACGGCCTTGGCCTTCATCTTTTCCAGGAAGGTGGCCAGCAGCTCCTTCTCCTCCTCGGAGAAGTCCGCCGTGAGGCAGGCCTCCCAGGCGTCCATGACGCTCAGGATCTGGGGCAGCAGGGCCAGAGTCTTTTCCGTGGGATACAGCCGCATCACCCGCTTGTCCGCCTGGCAGGGGATCCGATCGATCAGCCCCAGCTCCTCCAGGCACACCGCCTGGCGGGCCACGTTGCTTTTATTGATGCAGATCCGCTGGGCCAGCCGGTCCTGGGAGATCCCCGGCTCGGCGCAGATCTCCGTCAGATAGCTGGCGTGGCAGGATTTCA
>CANQQI010000180.1 GCA_947625945.1 uncultured Oscillospiraceae bacterium | reverse complement strand
TCCGCCACGCCGCCGGGGGCGAGCATCACCTCCCGGACCTGGGGGGAGTTGGGGAGCATGGTCAGCACCACGTCGCAAAGCTGCCCGATCTCCGCCTGGGTGGCGGGGACGCATCCGAAATTCGCCAGCTCCTCCATGGGCCCACGGCTCCGGTTGTTCACTAGGAGATCGTAGCCCGCCTTTTTCAGATTCTTCGCCATGGGTTTGCCCATGATCCCGAGACCGATAAAACCGATTTTCATTCCTTGCCGTCCTTTCTGCGTCAATCTTCCGTCAAAATTTTGAAGACCCGCCCCAGATCCATTTGGGGCAGGATGTAATCCGCCGGGGGCATGGGCTCCGCAGGGGACAGATTGGAGCGGATGTACAGCGTGGCCAGGCCCACGGCCTGGGCCCCCCGGATGTCGCAGTCCCCGTCGTTGCCCACCATGACGGCCCGGGACGGGTCGATCCCCCGCTCTTGGAGCAGCCGGCGGAAAAACCGGGGATCCGGCTTCTTCACCCCGCAGTCGGAGGAAATGGAAATGCTGTCGAACAAGGGGATCAGCCCCAGCTTCTCCAGCTCATAGAGGGTGAACATCCTTTGGGCGTTGGACAGCAGGTGGACCCGCTGTCCCCGGGCCCGGAGGCCCAAAAGCAGCTCCTTTGCCCCGGGGTAGAGCCGGATATAGTCCAGGGACGCCCTGCGAAAGGCCCGGCCGGTTTTCTGGATTAAGGAAGGGTCCGCATCCACCCCCTTTTCCCGGAACAGTCGAGCAAAAACCGCCTCCAGCCGGATCTCCTGGTAGCCACCCGGAATGTCTCCGGCGGCCATTTCCGCTTCCCCCTCCCGGACGGCCTGAAAATAGGCCGCCATCAGCGCTTCCGGGGTATAATCCGCTCCTTGGCCGGCGTACCAGCCGGCCATTTCCCGCCAAAATTCGGGACGTGTCTCGTCGGTGTGGATGTCCACCAGGGTGCCGTACAGGTCAAAAATACAGTCCAGATACCTCACAGCGCCCGCCTCCGGTAGAAAATCTGGGCCTCATAGGGCCGCAGCGTCTCCCGAATATCCGGGTAGTTGGACAGCAGCAACTCCGCCTCCCCGAACCCTTCCGGCCGGGTAAAGGCCGTCTCCTCCCGGGAAAAATTGCACACTACCAGCAGCGCCTCCGTCTCCGTCTCCCGGGTGTAGACGAAGAGCCGTTCATCGTCGGGCGCCAGCAGGGTAAAGTCCCCCTCCCGGAACACGTCGTAGCGCTTCCGCAGGGCGATCAGCGCCTGATAGTAATAGAACACCGAGTCCGGGTCCGCCAGCGCCGCCTGGGCGTTGATCTGCTGATAGTTGGGATTCAGGACGAACCAGGGCTTTCCCGTGGTGAAGCCGGCGTTTTCTCCACCCGTCCACTGCATGGGGGTTCGGGCGTTGTCCCGGCTCCGGGCGTAGATGGACGATAGCACCTCCGCCGCCGGCACCCCCCGGGCGATCTGCTCTTGGTAACGGTTCCGGGTCTCTAAGTCCTCATATTCTTCGATAGGCAGGCGAATGTTGGTCATCCCCAACTCCTCCCCCTGGAAAATATAGGGAGTGCCCTGGAGACCATGGAGAGCGGTGGCCAGCATTTTCGCGGAGGCAACTCGGTACTCCCCCTCGTCTCCCCACCGGGAGACGATCCGGGGCAGATCGTGGTTGTCCCAGAACAGGCTGTTCCAGCCCTGGCCGTGGAGGCCCAACTGCCAGCGCTCCATACACCGCTTCAAAGTGGGCAGGGACAGGGGCGCTACATCCCACTTGTCCCCATGGGCGCAGTCGGCGAAGGTATGCTCAAATTGGAAGACCATGGACAGCTCCCGCCCCTCCGGGGCGCTGTACCGCTTGGCCTCCTCCACGTCGGCGCTCCACGCCTCCCCCACGGTGACCAGCCCCTCCTCCCGGAAGGCCTCCCGGGACAACTCCCGGATGTACTCGTGGAGATGGGGCCCCCGGCTGGTGATGTGCCGGTCCGGCTCCTTGGCGATGGAGTCGATGACGTCCAGCCGGAACCCCTCCACGCCCTTTTCCACCCAGAAGCGGATCATGTCGTACAGCTCCCGGCGCACCTGGGGATTGTCCCAGTTGAGATCCGGCTGCTCCGGGGCAAATTGGTGGAAATAGTATTCCCCCAGCTCCGGCACATAGGTCCACATGGACCCGCCAAAGACGGCGCACAGATCGTTGGGCGGGGCGTCGGGGGTCCCGGGCCGCCAGATATAGTAGTCGTGGTAGGGGTTGTCCTTCCCCTTGCGGGCCTCCCGGAACCAGAAGTGCCGGTCGGAGGTGTGGTTCAGCACCAGGTCCATGATGATAGAGATACCCCGTTTTTTGGCCTCCGTGATGAGTTTTTCCATGTCCCCCATGGTTCCGAAGGGGGGCCAGATGGCCTGATAGTCGGAAATATCGTAGCCGTTGTCCACCTGAGGGGAATCGTAGACGGGGCTCAGCCAGATCCCGTCGACGCCCAGCTTTTCCAGATAGTCCAGCCGGCTGATGATGCCCGGCAGGTCCCCGATGCCGTCGCCGTCGGAGTCCTGAAAGCTCTTGGGGTAGATCTGGTAGAAAACGGCGGACCGCCACCAGCCCCGTTTGGTCTTATCCAGCATGTTGTTCCTCCTGTTCCAGGGCCTGGTAGACCCGCAGCAGCTCCCCCACGCTCCAGGCCTGAGCAAAGCAGCCCTTGGAGGGGCCGGGGGTCCCACCGTCATAAATTTCCGGCAGCTGGCCCACGCAGCCCTCCCGGAGCAGCCCCGCCATTGGTCCCAGCCAAGAACGCACCTGGGCGATGGCCTGGGCGGAGCAGCCGTTCACCTTCAAATACGCCAGATACCACGCTCCCAGGGGGAAGGGCCAGACCGTCCCCTGATGGTAGGCCAGGTCCCGCTCCTTTTGGGGGCCGCCGTAGAAGGGATGGAACTCCGGATCCTCCGGGGAGAGGGTCCGCAGCCCGCAGGGCGTATAGAGATGGCGGTATACCGTCTCCACCACCTGCTTTTCCTGGGCCCGGGAGAGCATGGTAAAGGGCATGGACACCGCCCAAATCTGATTGCAGCGAATCTGCTCGTCGGCCTGGGTGCCGGAAATCACATCCTTTAGATATCCTTTGTCCTCCATCCAGAAGGCGGAAACAAAGCTGCCCTTCACCCGCTCCGCCAAAAGGCCGTATTCCGTCCCCGGCTCCCCGGCTACGGGGGCCAGAGCCTCCAGAATCCGCAGGGCGTTGTACCAGTAGGCGTTGATCTCCACCGGCTTGCCGTGGCGGGGGGTGGGCAGGATACCGTCCACGCACACGTCCATCCAGGTCACCTGGTCCAGCCCCGCCCCGGCCCGGATCAGGCCGTCGGCGTCCATAGAGATGGCGTGGCGGGTCCCCGTCTGATAGGCCCCCACGATCCGCTTCAAAACCGGCCAGGCCTGCCGGACAAAATCCCCGTCCCCGGTGTCCCGGTAGTAGAGCCAAACGCAGTTGATCAGCAGCAGGGCCGCGTCCACAGTGTTGTACCTTGGCGGGGCGTCCCCCTCTGGGAACAGATTGGGCACCAGGCCGTCCCGCTCATAGGCCAGGAAGGTGCCGAGAATGCTCCTGGCGTCCTCGTACCGGCCCCGGGCCAGGACGCAGCCCGGCAGGGCGATCATGGTGTCCCGGCCCCAGTC
>CANQQI010000179.1 GCA_947625945.1 uncultured Oscillospiraceae bacterium | reverse complement strand
GATCCACTTCGTATTCAAAGTGATAGACCATGTGGGTGGTCAGGTAGTCGTGGGCGGCGGTGGCCAGGGTCTTGGAGGCCGGCTCGCCCTCATAGGTGGGCTTTTGCTCCCGGATCCAGGCCAGAGCGGAGGCCATGGCGTTTTCGTACTCCGCCTTTTTGGCGGGCAGGTCCGCCGCGGTGATGCCGGGGACAAAGTAGCTCGATCCCCGGCCGGTGCCCAGGTAGACATGGAGGTTCTGGGCGGCGTCCCTCGTGACGCGGACAGTGAGCATTCCGTAGTCCACCCAGAATACGTCGGGATAGTCGCACTCAAAGCCGTCCCGGGCCTTGGCCATGGCGTTGGTCAGGGGGGCCATGTTGCCGTTGAAGCCTGCCATGGCGGTGGCAATGGCGGGGTTAGAGTCCAGGGGAATTTCATAGCTGCCGTCGGCGTCCAGAATGCCGGTATTCAGCATGCGCAGCAGGGCGTCATAAAATTCTTTTTCCATGGTGCCCCCTTGCAGCTGGTCGTAGAACCAGCGATAGGGGGTCACGGTCTCCGCCTTGGCTTGGGGGAACAGCCGCTGGCCTTCCAAGAGGCCCAGCAGGCTGGCGGCGGCCACCAAAAGCGCGAGGGCGCGGAGAATGGGTCGTTTTTTCAGCATCGTTTTTCCCTCCCACGGAAGAAAAATAGGGGTTTTGCGGTGCTGATAGTATACATAATGTTTTTCGAAAAATCAAGAGGATTTTCACAAAATTACGAAGTTTGTACATCTTGCTCGAATCGGGCCGAAGGGCTTCGGGCATAGATTACGAGCGCCCCATCCGTCTCCCCGATTTTTTGGTATCCCAGGCGAAAAAGGGTGTTTTCCAGGGCTTCAAAACCGCCAAAACCGGCAAAACTGGCCTCAGAACGGGGGTCAACCACCCAATAATCGCAGGAAAGCAGGTGCTCCCGAGAGGCATATTGCAGGTCGTAAAGCACCTCGCGCTGGGACAGCGGCGTGGTGTAGGCGGTGGTGGCGGCCACGCTGGCCCCCTCCGGAACCAGGCTTAAGACGCTGTTTAACCCCTGGTAGTAGTCATAATTCTGGAGGTACATAACAACATATTGTGTTGCCTGGGGCACGATGGTACAAGCGAAGCACCCAAGGCTGGCCCCCACCAGCACCGCCGCCGCCGCGCTCCGCCAGGAGGGCAGGTCCCCGAAGTTCAGCAGCGCCAGATAGGCCAGGCAGGCCAGAGAGCCGAAGGAGTACTGGAAAAAGATGTGGTGCTGGTAGGGATAGTCGCTCATCAAATTGACCAGAAGATAGGGGATCAGCAGGACCAGCCGGTAGTACTTTCTGGTGAGCAGCGGCAGCAGGCCCAGCGGCAGCAGGGTCCAGGCGATATAGGGCAGCTTTTCCGGTTCCAGGCATTCGCAAAGCACCTTCATGGGGCACAGCACCGCCGCCTCCACCACGGTCAGCAGCCCCTTGCCGCCGCCAAAGAGGAAATTCTGATACCGGTAGGTCATCACCCCGTCTCCAAACCGGGCAAGGAAGAAGGTGGCAAGGCTGAACCATCCTACCGCCCCCGCCAGTAGCCCCCCGCCCGACCAGACGGCGAATTTCCGGTCCGGGGACATGGGCGCGCGGAGCAGCTGGTAGAGCCCCACCGCCGCCACATACACCGCGGCGTCCTCCTTGACCAGCAGGGTCAGGAAGGCGAAGGCGGCGGCGCCGTAGGGCCCTTTTCGCTCCAGCGCGTAGAACAGCCACAGGAGCAGCGGCGTTAAGAAGGCGTTTTCGTGGATGTCGTACCCCGCACCCCCGGCGAAGGCGGGGCACAGGAGCAGCAGGGCGCACAGGGCGCAGGCGGCCCAGCTCCGGAGCCCCCGCTGCCGGGCCAGCAGATACATGGGCCAGGCCGCCGAGGCCATGACCGCCGCTTGGCAGATTTGCAGCGTGACGGGATAGGGAAACAGGGCGTAGACTGGGAGCAAAAGATAATAGATGGGGGAGACATGGACCTGCAAGTGGGACATTAGACCGTCCCGCTCTACGGTGGTCATGGCAAGACCGGTGGAGCGAAGATAGTAAAACATCTGGGAGAAGATGCCGAAATCAAAGGTGGGGGCGCAGAAAGCCAACACCCGGGCCACCGTCCAAGCGCTCACCAGCAGGAAAAACAGGATTGCCAGCGCCGCCACCCAGATCCAAGCCCGGGTGGGCTCCTTGGCGGGGATGGGGACCGTCTCTTTGGCGCAGCCGAATCGGGCGTAAGCGATCTCCAGGGCTAGGATCAGCGCTCCCGCCAGAAGAAGCTGCCAGGAAAAATTGAACAGCAGGGCGCCGCCGGTCAGCGCCGTCAGAGCCAGAACCAGGCACCACCGCTCCCATTTCCCGGGGAGCCGCAGCAGGGATAGCAGCGCCAGCGCCCCGGCGAAAATCAGGCCCATCCGAATGGGGTCGATGGCCTCCAGGGCCGCCGTGTCGGAAAGCTCCTTGGCAGCGGTGGGCAGGAGCCAAAATTCCACCGCCGCCGCCAGGGCATAGGAAAGAAGGACCCGCCGGGCCAGCCGTGGCAAAAGGGGCGTTTTTACCGCGTTCATGCCGCCGTCCCCCTTCCCAGGAGCCGCCGGGTCAGGGCGTCCAGCCCCTTGCCGGCGAGGAGGCTCAGAAGAAAAATGGGCAGGGTGACGCAGAAAAACAGAAGAGGATAAAACTCCGGACTGTGCCACTGGGGCAGCCGGGCGTAGACCCAGCCGTCCAGCAGGTGGGACAGCAGATACCCCCCGTAGCACCCGCCGGCGGCCCAGGCCAGCACCCGGCCCAGCCGTGGCAGCTCCAGCCGGTAGAGCCCCACGAACAGGGAGAAGGTCATCAGGACGATCCAAATATCCCCAAATTCCAAGGTCCAGGCCTGGTCCAAATTCCCTTCGGTGGAGAGGGTGGTCATGGTCCCCAAAAACGCCGCGATCAGCAGGGCGGCCCCCACCCCTGCCCACCAGGGCACTTTGGGCTGCTCTCGGGCTACGGCGGCCCCCAAAAGATAGTAGGCGGCGGGGTAGAGGGGCCGGAACTGCTCCGGCATCAGGGGCAGGGGCGTGAGCCGGGGCAGGGCCGTTACCGCCAGGACTCCCAAAACCAGCCAGGCAAGCTCCTTTCTGGTCTTCGCCGCCGCCAGGGCCAGGTTCAGCAGGGGGCTTAGCAGGATCAGGCACAGATACATCCCTACATACCAGCCGTAGTACACCCCGGAGAAGGAGAAAAACCGGGTCGTCCAGACGGCCAGGCTCTGGGTGTCCCCGAAAAGAAAGTGCCGAACCGGGATGGACGCCGCCGCGGCCAAAAGATAGCCCAGCAGCACCGGGGGAAGGCCCCGGAAAAACCCGGGCCCCAGGGGCTTTGTCCCCCGAAAATAGCCCGTGAGCATACAAAACAGCCCCACGCAGGTCACGCTGAGCCACCGGACCGACCCGGCGGCGGCCATGGCCGCCCCGGTTTGGGGCTGGTAATAGTAGCCGTTAAACAAAAAGCTGTGGAAGGTGACCACTCCCAGCAGCGCCAGACAGCGCAGCAGGTCGGGGCCCGCCTGACGAGTTTTGGACATGAAAAAGCCCTCCTTCGCGTGGGAGGGCAAAAAAGCCCGCCCGGTATCCTTCTTTCAGGATACTGGGCGGACCTTTCAAAAAACCCAATGGGATTCT
>CANQQI010000178.1 GCA_947625945.1 uncultured Oscillospiraceae bacterium | reverse complement strand
TGTGCTATAATTATACACTGATTCTCAGCACTCCCCCGCGTAAAATAGAACGAAAAGGAGAGAAAAAGAATGAAGAACGTTATCCGCCGCGCCCTCACCATTCTGCCCGCCATTATACTCCAGGCCCTGTGGCTCTTTGTCCTCTTTCAGTGGCTGGCGCCCTGGGCGGCGCTGATCAACGCCGTACTGTCCGTGCTGGCGCTGCTCTTCGTCCTGTACCTGATCACCAAGCAGGACGAGAGCACCTACAAGATCCTCTGGCTGCTGGTGATCCTCACCTTCCCCCTGCCCGGGGCCCTGCTGTACCTGGTCTTCGGCAACAAGCGCACCACCCGGCCCCTGCAAAAGAAGTTTAACGCCACCCCGCCCCTGCCCACTGACGCCACCGACCCAGAGCCGGTGTACCAGGCCCTGGCAAAGGAGGACCGCCGCCTGAGCCAGACCTTCCGGTGGGTGCAGAATAAAACCGGCTTCCTCCCCTATCCCAACGAATCCGCCCAGTACTATCCCCTGGGAGAGGTCCTGTTCCCGGAGATGCTGGCGGAGATGAAAAAGGCGGAAAAATTCATCTTCGTGGAGTACTTCATCATCGACAACGGCCTGATGTGGGGCTCCATGGTGGACATCCTGGCGGAAAAGGCCGCCCAGGGCGTGGACGTGCGGGTGCTGTACGACGATCTGGGCAGCATCTCCACCTACACCAAAAAGGACGTGGAGGCCCTCCAAAAGAAGGGCATCCGCTGCGTGGCCTTCAACCCGCTGGTGTTTATTAAAGGCACCCTGAACTGCCGGGACCACCGGAAAATGCTGATCATCGACGGGAAGGTGGCCTTCAGCGGCGGCGTCAACCTGGCCGACGAGTATATCAACCACATCGTCAAATACGGCCACTGGAAGGACATCGGCTTTAAGCTCACCGGCCCGGCGGTGGAGAATTACACCCGGATGTTCGCCCAGTTCTGGAACGCCTTCGCCGGGGAGCGGGTTCCCGACTCCTATATCGTGGAGCGGCCCGTGGAGCTGGAAGGGGCCGACGGCCTGGTACTGAGCTACTACGACTCCCCCCTGGGGGTGGACGCCATTTCCAACGAGCTGTATATCGACCTGCTGAGTCAGGCGGAGGAGACAGCCTGGTTCTTCACCCCCTACCTGATGCCCGGCAACGCCCTGCTGGACGCCTTCGTGCGGGCAGCCCGGCGAGGCGTGGACATTCGGATCATCATGCCCGGCGTGCCGGACAAAAAGCTGGTCTACCGGATGTCCCGCAGCTTCTACGAGGTGCTTTTGGAGGCGGGGGTCAAAATTTATGAGTACACCCCCGGCTTTGTCCACGCCAAGGCCTGCCTGATCGACGGCAAGGTGGGCACCGTGGGCACGGTGAACCTGGACTACCGCAGCCTGTTCCTCCACTTTGAGAACAACTCCCTGTTCTACCGGGCCTCCATCCTGGAGGACCTGAAGGCGGACTTCCTGGCCACCCAGGAGCAGAGCGTGGAGCGGACGCTGGACAGCCTGGACCGGAGCTTTGGAAAATGGCTGGTGGACGGCGTGCTGCGGATCTTCACCCCGCTGTGCTGATTTTTATGTGAAAAACGGGCTCCCCGGTAAAAGCGGCGCTTTTACCGGGGAGCTTCCGTATTTTTTGGGCCGGTCAGGCCGCCGACAGGAGCCGCTTTTTAAGCCCCAGGCAGCACAGGGCGATCACCCCGGCAGTCAGGGCCAGGCTGACGGGATAGACCGCCATCAAGGTGGCAAAGGTGGGGTCCTTTGGAAACACAAAGCTCACCCACAGGATTCTGGTCCCGCAGGTAAAGGCCAGAGCGCACAGCGCCGGCACGGCGCTCATGCCGAAGCCCCGGAGGTAGCCCGAGAGCACCTCCACGAACTCGGTGAACACATAACCCAGCAGAATATACCGCAGCCGGATCATGCCGAAGCGCAGCACCTCCGGGTCCCGGTTGAAAATGGACAGCAGGCTCTCGCCAAACAGGAGCATCACCGCCGCCGTCACCACGAAAAAGCCCATGCAAAAGCGCAGGCTCAGCTTCAAGGTGCTCCGGCAGCGGTCCAGCTGCCCTGCGCCGTAGTTCTGGCCCACCAGAGTGGTGCAGGCCTGGCCGAAGGAATTGATGATGCTGTAAATAAACATCTCCAGGTTCGCCGCCGCCGAGGAGGCCGCCAAAATGGCGGTGCTGTCCAGGGAATTGACGGCGGACTGGACGCAGATATTGGACAGGGAGAACACCATGCCCTGAACCCCGGCGGGCATCCCGATCCGCAAAATTCGCCGCAAAATGCCCCAGTCCACCCCCAGGGCCTTGATATCGATCCGCACATCCCCGGTCTTCCGGCAGAGCAGGAAGAACAGCACCCCCGCGCTGACAGCGTTGGAGACCACGGTGGCGACAGCCACCCCGTCCACCGTCCGCTTGAGCACCAGCACAAAGAACAGATTGAGCAGCACATTCAGCACCCCGGAGGCGGTGAGCACCAGCAGGGGCGTCCGGGTGTCCCCGGCGCTGCGGAAAATGGCGGCCTCGAAATTGTAGAGCAAAATCACCGGCAGACCCGCCAAATAGATCCGCAGGTACAGCGCCGCCAGATCGAACACATCCGCCGGCATCGTCATCAGCCGCAGCAGGGGCCGGACGAGGAGCTGCCCCGCCAGGCCCATGACCAGTCCCCCCAGAACCGACACCACAATGGAGGTGTGAATGGCCCGGCGGATGCTGTCGTGGTCGCCCATGCCGATGCACTGGGCGATGAGCACGTTGGCGCCCAGAGAAACGCCCACAAATAGGTTGACCAGCAGATTGACAACGGCGCTGTTGCCCCCTACCGCGCCCATGGCAGCCTTGGCCAGGGCCTCGTCCGGGACGAAATTGCCCACCACCGCCACATCCGCCGCGTTAAAGAGCTGCTGGAGCATGGCCGTGGCTGCCAGAGGTAGGGCCAGAAGCAGCAGCTTGTCCCAGAGGCTGCCGTGGATCATGTCGACGTCACGCTGCCGAATTGCCTGTTTCATTTTGAAGATCTCCAATATCAGAATCCATGCCCAAAGGGCACCTTATCATACCCCTTTTCCATCGGAATGTCAATAGGGAAGGCCCCCAACCCTGTGGGCTGGGGGCCAATTTTACCTTGTACGCAAGAACGTTACCGGGCATGCCCGACAGATGGAACGATTAGCACCATCCCCGTGCGTATTGTCAGCGGCGACTCGCCGCCCGGGCGAGCCCAACAGATAGAACGAATACCGGCATCCCGGTGCGTACTGGCCGCGGACCCTGCCCGCCAGTCCCTGTGCCCAGTGCCGGGCCTCTGACACCTAACGATACCGAGCGAGCCCAGGAGGTGTAACGATTACCACCAGGCTGGCGCACGCATTGTCTGCGGCCACTGGCCGCCCTACCACTCCTTTGTCTTAGCCTCCCGCCGAAGCCGCCAGATCTGCGCCTGGTAATACAGCGCCGGAAGGGCGAAAAGCGCCGCCAGCACCCAAAAGACTACATGGGGAAATACCACACCGAAAAACACAAACATCGCGGCCATGCACAGCCAGGGGCCCCGCAGCACCCCGGCGCAGGCGATCTGATCCTCGTAGGTGGTGTGCAGCTCAAAAGGCTTGCCGTCCGCCTCCTTCTCCACGATCAGCAGCTCCCGGTTATAGGTGGTGGCGTTGGTGGC
>CANQQI010000177.1 GCA_947625945.1 uncultured Oscillospiraceae bacterium | reverse complement strand
GCCAACGGGGGACTGCGGGATGTGCTGGTAAAAGCCATCAATATCTGTACGGAGTGTATCGGCCTTGGTTAAGATGAAAAATTGGATCCAAACCCATCTGCCCACTCGGCGGCGTCTGATCCAGCTCTATGCCGCCCTGCTTTACAACGCCCAGCTCAAGGGCTACATCACGGGGCAGATCTATACCGGCGGCAGTAAGGCCCTGTGCGTGCCGGGCTTAAACTGCTATTCCTGCCCCGGGGCCGTGGGGGCCTGCCCCCTGGGGGCCCTGCAAAACGCCTTGGCCTCCTCAGGCAACCGGGCGCCCTACTATGTGCTGGGGATCCTGCTGCTGTTCGGCATCACCCTGGGCCGGACCATCTGCGGGTATCTGTGCCCCATGGGGCTCATCCAGGAGCTGCTGCACAAGCTCCCCACCCCCAAGCTGAAGAAAAACCGGGTGACCCGGGTGCTGTCCTACTTAAAATATGGGATCCTGGCGGTGTTTGTGGTGGCGATCCCCCTGTGGTACGCCCTGCAAAAATTCCCGGTGCCCGCTTTCTGCAAGTACATCTGCCCCGCCGGGACCTTTGAGGGGGCCATCGGCCTGCTGGCAAACCCCGCCAACGAGGCGACGTTTTCCATGCTGAACATCCTGTTCACCCGGAAATTCATTATCATGGTGCTGATCTTCGGGGCCAGTGTGTTCATTTTCCGGGCCTTCTGCCGGTTCCTCTGCCCCCTGGGGGCCATCTACGGGCTGTTTTCGAGGATCAATCTGGTGGGGGTGAAGGTGGAGGAAAGCAAGTGTACCCACTGCGGCCTCTGCGCCGGCCATTGCCAGATGGACATCCGTCATGTGGGGGACCACGAGTGCATCCACTGCGGCGGCTGCATCGACGCTTGCCCCACCGGGGCCATCACCTTCCGGGCGGGGAACATCACCCTTCGCCGCCGGGAGGTGGAGGAAGCGCCCAGGAAAAAGATCCTGACCCGCTACCGGACCATCGCCGGGGCGGTGGCCCTGGCGGTGCTGGTGGGCCTGCTGATCTACTTTAACGCCCCGGCACCTGCTGGCCCGTCCCCTGCCGAGACCACTGCCGCCACCACCCCGCCGGCCCAGACGGAGAGCGTCCCCAGCCAGACCCAGGCCCCGGTGACGACCACCGCGCCCCCCGAGACCCTGCCCACCGGCAGCGAGGTGGGGATGCTGGCCCCGGACTTCACCGCCCCCCTCTACGGCGGCGGGACGTTCACCCTGCGCCAGGACGGTCTGGGAAAGGTGACGGTGATCAACTTCTGGGCCACCTGGTGTACCCCCTGCGTGGCGGAGCTGCCCCATTTTGACCAGCTTGCCCAGAACTACGGGGACCAGATTCAGGTCCTGGCCATTCATTCCGAGCTTATCACCGACGATGTGGACGCCTATTTAGCCGAATTTGACTATTCCATCCCCTTTGCCCAGGACCCGGGGGGCCTGATCGAGAGCTTTGGCGGCTCCACCATGCTGCCCCAGACCGTGGTGCTGGATGAAAACGGCGTCATTGTCTACAATCAGGTGGGGTCCGTGACCTACGAGGTCTTAGAGTCCCTGGTGGCGCCCCTGCTGGAGGACTGAGAAGCGAATTTCGCGCCGCCTGCCGATTCTCGGCGGGCGGCGCTTTTCTGCTGCCCGATGCCATCCTTGACGGGTGGGGAACAGACGGGTATAATAGCAGAAAAGGGGGAAAAGGGAATATGAAGACCATTTTGGTGATCGACGACGATGTTTCCATCGGGAATTTAATGCAGGAGGCCCTGGAACAGGCGGGCTATTTGGTCCGCCGGGCCTACTCCGGCACCGAGGCGGCGCTGCTGCTGGCCCAGCAGACCCCAGACCTGGCGATTCTGGATCTGATGCTGCCGGGAATGACCGGGGAGGAGCTGCTGCCCCGGCTGCGGGGCATCCCGGTGATGGTGGTCAGTGCGAAGGCGGATCTGGAGGACCGGGTAGCGCTTCTCCAGGAGGGGGCCGCCGACTATTTGGTGAAGCCCTTTGCCCTGCGGGAGCTGTTGGCCCGGGTGGAGGCCCGGCTCCGGGAGACGGTTAACCCCGCCGGGCGGGTCCTGCGCTGTGGCGGCATCGAGCTGAATACGGACACCCGGGAGGCTTCCTTCAAGGGGACGCCGGTCCACCTGACAAGGACGGAGTACGCCATTTTGAAGCTCCTGCTCCAAAATCCCGGCCAGGTGCTGCCCAAGGGCCGGCTCCTGGACCGGATCAGCCTGGACACGCCGGACTGCACCGAGTCCTCTCTCAAGACCCATGTGAGCAACCTCCGCCGGAAGCTGAAGGAGGCGGGGGCCGGGGACCGGGTGGAGGCGGTGTGGGGCATCGGGTTCCGGCTGCGGGAATCTTGAGCAAATCTGGAAGCTTTTCTTGACCGCTCTGTGAAGCATTTGGCGGTATCCTTGGGCCATCCAAAAATGAAGGAGGGCCACTATTTATGGAATACGTCTTGGAAACCCAGGACCTCTGCAAACGCTACGGGAGCTTCCACGCTCTCAGCGGCCTGACCATGGCGGTGCCCCAGGGGGCCATCTACGGCCTGGTGGGCCGCAACGGGGCGGGGAAGACCACCGCCATGCGCATCCTGTGCGGCTTGCAGACGCCCACCTCCGGCCAATACCGGCTTTTCGGCTGCCCCGGGACCTCCCGGCAGGGCGCCCGGGCCCGGCGGCGGATCGGCGCGGTGGTGGAGGAGCCGGCGGTGTACCCGGATCTGACCGGCGGTGAAAATTTGGAGTACCAGGCCCGGGTGCTGGGCCTGCCGGACCGGGGAGAGGCGCGGCAGCTTCTACAGCTCGTGGGCCTGTCCGACGCCGGCGGGAAAAAGGTGCGCAATTACTCCCTGGGCATGAAGCAGCGGCTGGGCATCGCCCTGGCCCTGGCCGGGGACCCGGACCTATTGGTGCTGGACGAGCCCATGAACGGCCTGGACCCCCAGGGCATCATCGAGGTGCGGGAGCTGATTTTGCGGCTGAACCGGGAGCGGGGGATCACCATGCTCCTGTCCAGCCACATTTTGGACGAGCTTTCCAAGGTCGCTACCCACTACGGCTTCCTGGACTCCGGCCGGATGCTCCGGCAGATCAGCGCTCAGGAGCTGGAGCAGACCTGCCGGAAGTGCCTGCGGCTGACGGTCAGCGATACGCTGCCCCTGTCCCGGGCACTGGAGAAGCTGGGGGCGGAATACACCGTGCTGTCCGACACCCAGGCCGACGTCTACGCCCGGCTGAATATCTCGAAGCTGACCAAGGCGCTGGACCAGGAAGGCTGCGAGCTGGTGGGCGTGCAGGAGCGGGACGAGAGTTTGGAGACATTTTATGTAAACTTGATGGGAGGGGAACGCCATGATTAACCTCCTATCCGCTCAGTTTTACCGCCTCCGGCGGGACGGGCTCTTCTGGGCCCTATCCGCCGCCGCGCTGGCGCTCTCCGCATTCAACGGCTGGCGGGTGGGCGCCGACGCCGCCCTGTACAAGGTCCAGGCATCGCTGGACAAGGTCTACTTTGACGTGTCGCCCATGATGGCCCTGGCCTACGCCGTCTTTACCGCCCTGTTTCTGGGGGCGGAGTACGGCGGCGGAGCCATCCGGGGAAAGCTGGCCGTGGGCAAGACCCGGACCCAGGTGTATCTGGCGAACTACTGGGTCTGCCTGGGGGCGAACCTTTGCCTCCTGCTGCTGACCATGCTGGGGGGCCTGACCGCCGC
>CANQQI010000176.1 GCA_947625945.1 uncultured Oscillospiraceae bacterium | reverse complement strand
ACGTCCTCGGGGCTGGCCTTATAGAGCAGGGAGATGATGATGGAATTCATGCACACGGACTTGCCGGAGCCGGTGGTGCCGGCGATGAGCATATGGGGAAGCCGGGCTATATTGCCCACGATGCAGCTGCCGCCGATGTCCTTGCCCACGGCAAAGGTCGCCTTGGACTTGGCCCGGGCAAATTCCTGGGAGGCGATGACCTCCCGTAGGGTCACGGTGGTCACCGTCTGATTGGGCACCTCGATGCCGACGACGGAGATTTTCCCCGGCACGGCGGCGATCCGCACGCCGGAGGCCCCCAGATTCAGGGCGATGTCGTCGGCGGCGGAGGTCAGCTTATTCAGGCGGACGCCCTTTTCCAGCTCCACCTCATAGCGGGTGACGCTGGGGCCCCGGGTGACATTGATGATGTGGGCCTCGATCTTGAAGCTGGCCAGAGTCTCGTTCAGGCGGCGGGAATTTTCCCGCATCTCCGCGGTGCCGTCCGCCGCCCCCTCGGCAGGGGCCTTCAACAGCTCGATGGGCGGGAACTTGTACTCTGGCTTCTGCTCCTCCGCCTGCTGGGCAATCTCCTGGGAGACCTGGGCGGCGGCGGCCTTGGTGTCCTTCACGGTTACCTTGACCTGCTTTGGCGCGGCAGGGGCGGGCGTTTCGGGAACCGGGGGCTTCTCCAGCACCGGAGCGGGCGGAATGGGCGCGTCGATGTCAAAGGGCGGCATTTCCTCCGGATAATCCTGCTCGGGCTCCTCCTCCGTCTCCAGCGGCTCCAAAACCGGCTCCGGGACAACCTTTTCCTCCGTTACCGGCGGGGAAAGCAGCTCGTTTTCAATCTCCTGGGAAGCGGTCACCCGGACGGCGGCTGCCGCTACCGGGGACTCCACGTCGGCGTCGATCTGGCGAAGCATCTCGCTGGCCTTGGCGTCCAGCGGGCGGCGCTCCGCCGGTTTGGCTTTGGGCGGCTCCTTCTTAGGAGCTGGGGGCGCAGGCGGGGCCGGCTGTTGGGCCTGCTGCGCCTGCTGGGCCTGCCGCTCCCGGCGCTGCTGGACATATTCGATCCGCTTGGCGGCGATGTGGTTGACCACCACCTCCGCCGGCTCCAGCAGGTCCTCGTCGTCTTCCTCGTCCTCCCATTCCGCCCGGGGGCGGTTCCGAATGGCACGGACGATACTGGGGATGGTGATCTGCAGGGCGCCCAGCAGTGTCAGCACCGCCAGCAGGATCAGGATCATGTAGGCAACCACCGTCCCGCAGAGCCACTGCAGCCCCAGGGCCAGTCCGCCGCAGAGGACGCCGCCGGTATTGCCCATGGCTCCGCCCTGGTACAGCGCGCCGATCACGCCGAAGCCGGTGCCCAGGCTCTTGGGGTCCGGATTCAGAGCCAGCTGACCCACGGCCCCGCAGAAAAAGGCAAAGGCGATGACGCAGGCCGTCCGCAGCCGCACCGGCCGTTTCCCGCTGAAGGCCAGGATGATAAACAAATACAGCGCTGCGGGAATGGCCACCAGAAATCCGACTCTGCCCACCAGACCCTGGAGCACATTGGAAATCAAAGTCATCAGCGCTCCCTGGGGCTGAAAAACCAGCACCAGCAGCAGAATAAACACCGCCAGACTGACGGCAGCGCCGATAAACCGGGGGGAAAACAGGGATTCGGACTTTTTCCCCTTTTTTCCGGACTTGGAGCCGGATTTCTTGCCCTTGGCGGCGGAAGCCGCCCTGGACGCTTGATTTTTCCGTTTTTGTTCTGCCATGGTTCCTCCTTAGGTGGTCAGGTACAAAATGAATGTAAACAGGGCAGCGCCCCAAGAATAGTATGCGAAACCGGAAAAGCCCAGATTGACCGACAGGAACCGCAGGAACAGAATCGCCCCATAGGCTCCGGCCCAGGCCGCCGCCATCGCCAGAACACAGCGCAGCAAAAAGAGCGGCTCGATCCCCAGGCCGCCGCCCGCGGCGGCGGTGACGATGCCATACCCGTCCAGCAGCATCCAGGCCAGCAGAGCGGGGAGGGTCATCAGCAGGGCCCAGTTCAGGGATTTTTGCCGGTCCGCCCCCCGGATCTGGGCCACGGAGGCCGCGGCGCCCAGGGTAGAAAATCCTTGCAGTCCGCCCAGGCCCGCCGCCAGGCCCATGAGCAGGGCGTCCAGCCGGGTCATCCAGTGGGCGCTTTTGTTCCCGGTTGGAAGCCGGGAGGGCAGATACAGCATAATCCCATTGAGAATCAGGATGATCGAGAGGACCGGGAAGCTCTCAAACCAGTCAGGCGCCAGGCCGAACAGCAGGATCAGCGCCAGCATGGGCAGGCAGGCGGAGCGGAGCAGACGCAGTTCCAGCACGCTTTGACGGTCAGGCTGGCGCTTCCGGCGGCGCGTGGGCAGGGCCGCCAACCGCCGCTGGCGGTTCAGATAGCGCATCTGGCTCCGCAGATTCTGGTACAAAGCCAGCAGCGCACCGGCATGGAGGAACAGGAGCATCACGCTTCCGACGCTGTCCTGTCCCAACATCCGCAACAGGAGGGCCCGATGGGCGGGGGCGGAAACAGGCAACAGCTCCGTCAGCCCGGAAACCAGTCCCAGCAGCAGGCTCTGCCAATAGCCCAGCGTCACGCCCATCCCCCCTTTTTCAGTCGTCTTTCTATCATAACACAAATATGGAAAAAAAGCAAGCAAAGAAGCAGCCTAACCACCCGAGCAATCGGTCAAGCTGGGAAGCTCCCTTTTCAAAAGCAGCAGGCGCGGCTTGAGCCGCGCCCGCATTTGATTCAGATTGCGTCCTTCCTGGTTTTTCTGGGCCTTTTTATCTGCGCGGAGCCGTCTTGCTGCCTGCTGATCATTTTGTGCAGGGCAGTCAGGGCGTCGTTGAGGCCGCCCAAATGGTCGATGAGGCCGGACCGGACCGCTTCCCGGCCATAGAGGATGGTTCCCACATCTGTGGCCATCTCCCCCGTTGCCATCATAAAGCCCTCGAAATCTTCCTTGGAGATTTTGGAGTTCGCTGTCACAAATTCCGTGATCTGCTCCTGGATCCGCTGAAAATAGCGAAAAGTCTGAGGCGCCCCCACCACCAGCCCCGTCATCCGGACCGGGTGGATGGTCATGCTGGCGGTAGGGGTGATGAAGGATTTCTTGGCGCACACCGCCAGGGGGATGCCGATGGAGTGGCCGCCGCCCAGCACCAGGGACACCGAGGGCTTCTTCATGCCCGCGATCATCTCCGCGATGGCCAGGCCCGCCTCGATGTCGCCCCCCACGGTGTTGAGCAGGAGCAGCAGCCCGTCGATCTCGTCGCTCTCCTCGATCCCCGCGAGCAAAGGCAGAACATGTTCGTATTTTGTGGTTTTCGCGTTGTCTGGGGCGATCTGATGCCCCTCTACCTGGCCGATGATGGTCAGGGTGTAAATATTTCCGTTTCGGCTCCGGGTCAGGTCAGAACCCAGCTCAATGACCTGCTCCCGCTCCTCTTTTTTCTGATCCGGCTCTTTTGGCTCCTGCATAACAAGTACCTCCTGTTTTTTCATTAGGATAACCCGTTTTTTTCAGGAAATTCGCGGTTGCAAGCGGGAAACTTTTGAAGTATAATAGGAGCCGGTGATGGAAATGTCTGGAAAAACCAACGCCCTGCGTCTGGCGGAGGCAGCAAAGATCCCCTGTCGGGAGCTGACCTACGACTATGACGAAAAGGATCTGAGCGGCATCCACGCCGCCCAGGCTATGGGGCTTCCCGCCGATCAGGTCTTTAAGACGCTGGTGGCCCGGGGAGAACGAACCGGAATCAACGTCTT
>CANQQI010000175.1 GCA_947625945.1 uncultured Oscillospiraceae bacterium | reverse complement strand
AGTATTCGAGAGCTAGGCGGTGCGGTCAGACTTTTACAAGACGACATCCCGAAGAGAATTTATCGTATCAAGAATAAGTACGGCTTGGATAAGCAGCGGTATTTGAACCACAACGTGGAGATCACTTCTCGTATGTCATCATATAAGATTCCGGAAAAGTTGAATCAGCTTGAAACGACCTGTGCGTCAAAAGACTGTCTGGATACGGCTATCGCCACAAACATGATTGCTGTTGGTATGGACGTTGACCGCCTTGGACTGATGGTTGTGACAGGTCAACCGAAACAGAACTCGGAATATATCCAGGCAACAAGCCGTATCGGTCGTGCATTCCCCGGACTTGTTGTTACGCTCTACAATGCGTACCGTCCTCGTGACTTATCGCACTATGAGAATTTTACAGGCTATCATTCACAGCTTTATCGTTTTGTCGAGGGAACAACGGCAACACCGTTCTCTGCCAGAGCAAGAGACCGTGTTATGCACGCGCTGATAATATCTGCAATACGCCTGAACTTCCCGAACATGGCAAATAATCCGGATGCGGCGGCTATTGGATCACTAACCACAGAGCAGCTTGACTCTGTAAAGAAGCTGATAATTGACCGACTTAATATCATCAAGCCATCAGCACGGGCAGATGCGGAGGAAGAAATTGACCGTTTCATTGACTGGTGGAAACTTCAAGCGGCACAGACGAAACCGCTGCGGTATTACGTTGTTGGAACTGAACGCTATAACAGGTTGATGAATCCGTATGACCAGCCACACGATGAGAACGAAAAAGCTACACTTCGTTCCATGCGTGAGGTCGAGAGTTCTGCGAATATGTTCTATTACACGGAGGATTGACATGGCTTTTGATAATAATAAACTTGGAGAGTTACGTCCAAACCAAATCATAACCACCTTTGGACCCGGTTCGGTAGTCGATGCGGTAAAGGACTCGGTTACGATTCTTGACATCTCCTACTGGAAACAGAAGGGACAAAAAATAATCGATGGCAGGCTTGCATCATACTTGGGCGTCGATTGCTTCTATATGCCTCGGACAAGTTTTTCGGGTGATGTTCCTGTTGTGACCTTTCCGTACTGGCACGTATGCTCTAATTTGAAATGCGGCAAGCTGTTTGATGCCAGAAAAAATTTTGACTTGGATAAGTATCTCAAGTATGGCGTCACTTGCCCTGAGTGTCATCACCCTGCATATCCGTCCCGCTTTATCATAATCTGCGAGGACGGTCACATGGCAGACTTCCCTTGGAAGTGGTGGGTGCACAGAGGCGAGTCTGATTGCAACGGCACATTAAAGATGTATTCAACAGGTAATACTTCTACGCTTGCAGATATGTGGGTTGAATGCACCTGTGGTGCTAAACGGAGCATGAGCGGAGCAACTCAACGAGACAATTTTGACGGCGTTGCCTGCCCCGGACATCATCCGTTCAGACCGAATGTGAAAAAC
The DNA here is from genome assembly GCA_947625945.1 of uncultured Oscillospiraceae bacterium. Taxonomy (GTDB): domain Bacteria; phylum Bacillota; class Clostridia; order Oscillospirales; family Oscillospiraceae; genus Faecousia. Next base: position 2,331 of record CANQQI010000175.1, on the reverse strand, counting down.
CAAAAATGCAACAAGCCCATCATTCCATCACAGCGTGGTGCATCTAATGTTTACTTTGCTGTGAGCAGGAGTGCTATCTCTATTCCGCCGTGGATTAATCCGTTGTACAATCTAATAGATGAACATCTGAGACTTATTGAGAGTTACAAGGAAGATTTTGGAGATGTAGGCGTCCAGAAAGTATACGAAAAATATTTCTCGTCATTTTCCAGAAAGGAATTTGATGAGGCTCTTGAGCGTCGCATGAGCAATATCAAAGAGTTTACAGAAATCAAGCAGATGGAATACAACGCTATCACACACCACAATGACCCTGCATATGAGTCAAACAAAAAGCACTTCAAGGCTGAAGAGGATGCTCTGCCTAGATATTTGCAGAAATATTTCAGCCGCATAATCCGAGTGACCAGACTTAGAGAGGTTCGTGTTCTTCTTGGATTTACAAGAGTAGATGCACCCGATCCGGATGCTGATGAACAGCCGAATATTGTGACTTTGAGCAAAGGGAAGCAGGAACGCTGGTTGCCTGCGGCGGAAGTAAACGGCGAAGGAATCTTCATAAAGTTTAATGAAGATACGCTTACATCGTGGCTTAATTCATCTGCTGTGAAAGGCTTATCAGAGAAATATTCTAACTCATACAAGGATTTTTGCAAGTCAAAAGGCTGGACAATCACAGCCGTGAGAAATGCCGTCTATGTTTTAATGCATACATTTGCTCACTTGATGATAAAACAAATGTCTATGTCATCAGGGTATTCTTCTTCAGCCATCAGAGAAAGAATTTATTTTGGTGATAAAATGGCAGGTATTCTTCTATACACAGGAAGCTCTGACAAAGAGGGGTCACTGGGAGGATTAGTTGAACTCGGCAATATCGTTCAGATGACAAATCTTATGAGAGATGCTTTCCAAGAAGCTCTTGTTTGCACGAATGATCCGGAATGTATGAGCAACTTGCCGGCTGGCAAGAACTCGAATGGCGCTGCCTGCCACTCATGCTGCATGATATCTGAAACGGCGTGTGAGAACGGAAACAGGATGCTTGACAGAGGCCTTGTTGTTCCTATTCCGGGACGTGAGAATTGTTCATATTTTAAGGAGTTAGTAAGTGACCTATGCCAAGTGGAAATCTAAACAAAGAGCTTTTTTTGAATATGGTAAAAAGCGATGTGGCAAATGGAACAACTAATGCCTTACCAATGCTGAAAAGAAGCTGTCCGGAATTAACCGATGCACATTGCGAGGATATCATAGAATCAATTATCGGCGCTATGAATATGTCGGAAGTAGCTAAGGTGTCGCTCGTAGTTACAGCCCCACCATCCTTTTCTATTAATGCGAGAACCACAATGAATGTGGTCCAGTCCATGATAAATGGCGCTGAAAGAAATATCCTGATCACGGGATACTCCTTATCCTCATACTTTTCAAAACTGGTCGATACAATCGTTCATAAAAGTCAGCGGGGAGTGTTCGTAAAGTTTTTTGTGAACGACATTGATAATCAACCCGAATTTGATAAGATACTTCGATATAGAGGACGATTCTTAAAAATCTATAACTACCATCAGGAAGATGATAAGATGGCTGCGCTTCATGCAAAGGTTATTTCAGTCGATCAGAGGCAGACATTAATCACATCTGCGAACTTATCATATCATGGGCAACAGGGCAATATAGAACTAGGGGCATTGATGGAATCAAAACATATTGCTGTACAACTTGATGATTTGTTTACTAAATTAATCTTTTCTAAAATTTTTATCGAAGTTTAGGGATAAATTGTATTTTATTATATGTCCATCTAATCAGTTCTTTGCACCGCAGTAAACAAGGAAAGTGCTGGGCCAGGTCAACATTGAAGCGCACCATGTCAAGTAGACAGTGAAAAAAGCAAAAACAAATGAGTGGAGATTCCACCCTGCTGCGCAGCAGGGTGGAATTTTTCACGCGGCGGCGCGATGGAACTCCATCGGCGTCATGCATTTTAGCCTCTGCTGGTAGCGTTTGTTGTTGTAAAAATGATGATAACGCTCGATTGACGAAATTTTCCACGCCCATTTTTTGCGTCGCAGTAGACAAAGAAATACGGCGTGCGGGCGTGACCTCTACTTAGTTTCATTTTCACCCAAGAGACAATCATAGTCGGCAAAATGAAAAATGATGAGGTTGCGGGATTAATGCTGAATACAGTTGAGGAATCATGAAAGAAGTGGTATAATACAAAATGATACATATTGCGGGGATGAAGCTGTAAATGTCAATAAAAAATTGAGCCAAGTGCTAGCCAATATTTGAGCCACTTATGCTAACGAATACTTGAGCCAT
>CANQQI010000174.1 GCA_947625945.1 uncultured Oscillospiraceae bacterium | reverse complement strand
TCCCCGCCGGCGGAATAGGCGCCGCTGCGCTTGCCCACGTTGGGATAGACGTCGATCCAGCGGTTGTCGAAGCCCTCCTTCAGAATGCGGCGGTAGTCTTCGCCCAGAGGGGCCAGGGCCTCATACACGGTCTGCTTGGCCTGGGCAAAGGGGATCTGCCGGTCCACGCCGGGGACCAGCTGGGTGTAAATATCGTAAAAATGCAGCTCGTCCAGCCCCAGCAGCTTTTTCCGCAGCCGGACATAGCGGTGCATCTTGTCCAGATTCTGATGGACCGCCTCGATGAGATTGTGGTAGACGCTCACCGGCACCTCCGTCCGATCCAGGGCAGCCTCCAGGCTGGAGCCGTACTTCCGGGCCTGGGCGTAGAATTTGAGCTTCTTGAACTGGCCGTTGAGCAGGGCGGCGGAGGTATTCTTAAACTCGTCCAGCCGGCCGTACAGGGACTCGTAGACATTTTTGCGAAGGGTCCGGTCCGGGCTCTCCTCCAGGGGTATGAAGCTGGCCTGGGTCACGGCGTGAAGATCCCCCTGGCTATCCCGGACGTCGGGGAAGGTCATATCCGCGTTGGACAGGGTGCCGAACACATCGTCCGGCAGGCCCGCCACCTCCCCCATGGCGGCCATGAGCTTTTCTTCCGCCGGGGACAGAATATGGGCCCGGCGGCTGCGCGCCTTGGTCAGGTACCGGCGGTAGCGGCACAGCTCCGGGCAGTCCCGGTAAAACCGGTCCAGCGTCTCGTCGGGGATGGCCAGAATTTCCGTGGTCTCAAAGCTGCCGGCGGTGCTTACCTCCACCGCCACGCTGCCAAATTCGCCGCTCATGGCCTGGTATACCGGATCCCGGGTGTCCACGTCCGCCTTCCGGGAGCAGTAGTTCCCCAGGCGGCCGAACAACTGGTCCACCCGCTCCATTTCGGACAGGTAGCGGAACAGGGTCTCCCCAGAGCTGCCCAGCTTGCCTTCATAGGCGGTCAGCGCCAGCCCGGCCTGACGGGCCTCGCCCAGCGCCTGGCGCCACGCGTCATCCGTGGGAAAAAGGTCTTCCGTCGCCCAGGTATCCTCCACGGGAATCTCGCTGCGCAGGCGGAGACGGTTTTGATCGTTCATAAAACTGCCTCCTTTAAGGAAATTACTGCCATTATATCAGATACCGGGGAAAAACGCAAGTAACGGCCGGGGCAAAATTGCCCCGGCCCGATTTACTTTGCCTTGTCCGCCGCGATGATCCGCTTCAAGCCCTCGATGCCCACCCGGATGGCGCCGGTGGTGTCCTCGGTCATGGGCTGGAACAGCCCGGCCTTCTCCCGCTCCTGGTTCCACACCACATGGAAGCAGCTTCCGCAGCGCACCCCCAGGGCCGCCGCCACCACGAACAGCGCCGCCGACTCCATCTCGCTGGCCTTGACGCCCAGCCGCTTCCAGGACTCCCATTTTTGCAGCAGCTCGTAGTACACCGGGGATTTTTCCGGGGCGTGCTGGCCGTAGAAGGCGTCCTTGCACTGGACCACGCCGGTGTGGATCCGGTAGCCCAGGGCCTCCCCCGCCTCCTTCAGGGCGGCGGTGATATCAAAATCCGCCACCGCCGGAAATTCCATGGGCGCGTATTCCAGGGAGGTATGCTCGAACCGGATGGCCCCCGTGGCCACCACCACATCCCCGGGCTGCACGTCCATGGCGATACCGCCGCAGGTTCCCACCCGGATGAAGGTGTCCGCGCCGATGTTGTGCAGCTCCTCCATGGCGATGGAGGCCGAGGGACCGCCCACGCCGGTGGAGCAGACGGTGACCTTCTCCCCCAGCAGTTTTCCGGTGTAAATATTAAACTCCCGGTTCATGCCGATGTGGACGGGCTCGTCAAAATAGGCCGCGATGGCCTCGCAGCGGCCCGGGTCCCCCGGCAAAATGCAGTACCGGCCCACGTCCCCCTGGACGCACTGAATGTGAAACTGTTTTTCCGTCGCTTGCATATTGGCCCCTCCTTGTGAAAATTACTAAAATATTATAGCACAGGGAGGAAATTTTTGCAAGGTTTTCATAAGACGAATTTTGTCAATTCTGCGGAGGATTTTGTTTTTTCCGCATATAGAGGATAAAGGAGTAGCCGATGGGCAGCAGCACCAGGACCAGCAGCACCGGCAGCAGCAGCCAGTGCAGACCGAACCACGGGGTCAGGAGCAGCACGGCCCCGCCGATCATCCAGAGGTAGCCGGCAAAGCGGTGGGTCTTGTTCCAGTTCTCCGGGTCGTCCAGGGTCCAGGGCACCCGGATGCCCATGGTGTAATTCTGCTTGCACTTGGGCAGATAGTTGCCCACGGCCAGAACCAAAACCCCCACCCCCGTCAGGATCAACTGGGTGATGGGGACCTCCATCCCCATGGCCAGGGCGAAAACACACACCTGGACCAGGTTCCCCAGCACCGGCATGGTCCACAGGCCGATGGCCCGAAGGGTAGTAGAGTGCTTCTCCGCCTTGGGGTCAAACCGGAGGGCCAGGGCCACCACCGCCTCCATGGCGCAGAAGAACAGGGGCATCCACAAAATGGCCTCCAGCTTCCCCTGGTAGCCGTCGGCGACCCCGGCGGCGTTAAAATGGGTGGGAATCCGCTCCGGCAGCCAGGGCCAGAGCAGAAAGCCATAGGCGATGGGCAGCAGACAGAGGGCGAATTGGGCGACAGTGGTCAAAATTTGCTTCTTTTTCATGTTGTTCCCTCCCGAAACTGGGCCAGCCAGAGCATGGCCTCCTCAAAGACAGACGCGTTGAGTTCATAGTAGATGAAATTCTTCTCCCGCCGCTCCGTCACCAGGCCCGCCTTTTTCAGCTGGGCCAGGTGATAGGAGATGGTGGCCCCGGTCATGTCGAACCGGGCGGCGATCTCCCCCGCCGGCATGGCCCCCTGCCGCAGCATCACTAAGATCTGCCGCCGCGCCGGGTCCGCCAGCGCCTTGAACGTCTCCTGAAAGCCCAATCTACCGCCTCCTTCTATTTAGAATTTCTTCTAAATAGATAATAGCGTCAAATCCTCCATTTGTCAAGAGGTATTTAGAAATTTTTCTAAATATTGTTCCCCCGCCGGAAGACGGGGGAACGGTGTATTTCGCTTCGGCAAAAGGACAAGGAGGTTCAGAACAGGCTCACCTGGCTGGTCTCCGGCATATCGCCGAAGGCGCCGGCATCCTTGAGCATTTGGATATGGGTTTTGGAGACCTTGGGGCAGGCCAGAGCCACCTCCTCGATGGAGAGGAACTCCCTTCCCTTCCGGCCCTCCACCAGATCCCAGGCGGCGGTCTCCCCCAGGCCGGAGATGGAGACGAAGGGGGGCAGCAGCTTGCCGTCTACGATCTCGAACCGGGTGGCGTGACTCTTGTACAGGTCCAGGGGCAGGAACTCAAACCCCCGGAGATAGAATTCGTAGGCCACCTCCAGGGTGGTCAGCAGGTCTTCGTCCTTGTCCGTGGCGTCATCGTTGCCAGAGATGGCCTTGATATTGGCCTTCACCGCCTCGATGCCGTGGGTCATCAGCACCGCGTCAAAGCCCCCCTTCTGGCTCCGGCGGTAAAAATAGGCGGAGTAGAACGCCAGGGGATAGTTGACCTTGAACCAGCCGATGCGGAAGGCCATCATGACGTAGGCCACGGCGTGGGCCTTGGGGAACAGGTACTTGATCTTCTTGCAGGAGTCGATGTACCACTCCGGCACCCCGGCGGCACGCATTTCGCCCTCGGCGCCCTCCGGCAGTCCCCTGCCCTTCCGCACGGCCTCCATGATCTTGAAGGCCCGCTTTTCCGGCAGCCCCTTTTGGATGAGGTAGAGCATGAT
>CANQQI010000173.1 GCA_947625945.1 uncultured Oscillospiraceae bacterium | reverse complement strand
GTGCTGAACAACTTTACCTCCGCGTTTGGCACCAACGCCGTCACCGCCATGGGCATCTCCTACAAGCTGAACATGATTCCCATGTACATCGCCATGGGCCTGTCCCAGGGCATCATGCCCCTGATGAGCTACAATTTCGGCGCCCGGAACATTCCTAGGGTGCGCAGAACGCTGTCCTTTGCCGGTAAGCTGTCGATCAGTTTCCTGGCGGCTATGTCCGCGGTGTACTACCTGTTTGCCGGGGACCTGATCCGGCTGTTTATGAAAAATGCCGAGATCGTGGCCTACGGCACCCGGTTTCTCCGGGGTATGTGCTTGGGCACCCCGTTTTTGTGCCTGGACTTCCTGTGCGTCGGCGCGTTTCAGGCCAGCGGCAAGGGCCTGCTGTCCCTGCTGTTCGCTCTGGCCCGGAAAATTCTGCTGGAAATTCCAGCCCTGTTCCTGCTGAATGCCCTGTTTCCCCTCTACGGCCTGGCCTATGCCCAGACCAGCGCCGAGTTGGTCCTCTCCTTTGCCGCCGTGGCGGTGCTGCTGGGGATGTTGAGAAGACTGGAAAAAGAACAATAAGCTTCGCCCCTCCTGTGAAGGAGGGGCGAAGTTTACGCCTCGTATTGAATAGCCCACAGGACCTCGAATTGGGATTCCAGCCGCTCATAGTCCCAGAGTCTGCCGGAATTCTCCCGGCTGTTGGGATCGTGGATCTGAATTTTCCCGTCCCGACACCCGGAGAGTACCATGAAATGACCGCCCTGGGTGAAGTCCCCCGGCCCCACCACGCAGATAATAGGATTTCCCGCTTCCAGATTGGCCAGGATCCGCTCCTTGTCCAGGGGAAGCTCCGTGACCGTCAGCCCCAGATCCACAGCGCCCTCGCTGATCAGGGTCCAGGAGGAGCCGCTGCCCTTCACGCTGTAATCGTGTTCCAAAGCATATGCCACCATTTTATCCGGAGAGAATTTCTCATCCCCGGTGAGGTAAAAACCTACCATGGCCAGGCTCACCGGGCCGCAGCCTGTCAGGCCCACTACGTCGGCCCCGTATTGCAGATAGCCCCACCGTTTATCCCACTGCAAAAACAGGGGCATTTCCGAAGGACGGCCCCCTTCGCCGTTTCCTCGATATTCCGACAGATCCACCGCATGCTCTTTGCCGTACTCCATGGGGTATTGCAGTACAAAATCTTCGGTTTCCGGGTTGCGCACCAGTAGATTGATGAGGGACGTGGGATAATCGCCCAAGGTCAGTCCGTGCTGCTGGGCAAAAGCGGAGATGGTCTGCTCCGCCTCCGTAAGGGTGGGACCCGGCACGGAAACCTGCAGGTCGGCATGAGAGGGCAGGGGAGCGGCTGAGGACGAATGCGTTTCCGGAGGAGCGTCCGGGACGATTTCCGGAGCCACCGCCCGATAAACGGCAAAGATCCCGATCAGCAGAATTGCCACCACGATCCCAATCGCGCCGGTAAACCGGCGATTTTCCCTGCTTGCCATGCCCATTCCCCCTTACGCTTGTCCCTATTATAGCGCAAGATTTTTCAAAAAAATGTAAAAAGTTTGTTACAAAATCAGCTTCCCGCCCGAATGACCCACAGATTCAATATCTGCCCTTCCAGTTGGGCGTAATCCCACAGCTTTTGGGAATTTTCCACGCTGTTGGGGTCGTTGACCCGAATCCGACCGTTTTCGCAGCCGGAAAGAACGATGAAATGCCCTTCGGTAGTGAAATCGCCCGGGCCCACCACGCAGATAATGGGGTTCCCCACTTCCAGATTGGCCAGGATGCGTCCCTCATCCAGAGGGATTTCGGTCACATCCAGCCCCAGCTTTACGCCGCCCTGGCTGATCAGGGTCCACTTGGTGCCGTTTCCCCAGCTGTAATACCCGTGGGTCAGGGCGAAGGAGATCATCTTGTCGGGGGCAAAGGCGGCGTCGCCGGTGACATAGTAGCCCACCATGGCCAGGCACACCGGCCCGCAGGCCGTGAGACCGGCCACGTCGGACCCGTATCGCAGGTACCCCCACCGCTGGTCCCACTGCAAAAACAGAGGGACGCCCTGCGTTAGATCCACATCGGAAAGGTCTACGGGATGCTCCTTGTCGTGTTCCAGGGGATAGTCCAGGACGAAGCGCTCCGTCTCCGGATTTCGCTCCAGAAGTTGGATTAGGGAAGCCGGGTAGTCCGAGATGGAAAGGTTCCGGCTTTCGGCAAAAGCCATCACCGTCTGCTCTGCCGGGGACGGATTTTTGAGGGCGCAGACCTGCCTCGCGTCCCGGAAGACCAGCGGCCCGGTGACGAGACAGAGGACCAGCGCCAGAGCGGCGATCGTAATAGTATTGCGGCGCATATTTAAGATTCCTCCTTTTTTGAGATCTGCCAATATTTTACCATCGGAAGGTTTAAGAAGTCTTTAAGACTTCCTTAAGAATTGCGGTTGAAAATGCTTTAGATTTTCTAAATGCAAGATTACCGGAAAGGTGCATCACGACTGCATCAGAAAAAAGAAATCTTTGGGAACTTTTTAAAAACAGTTGACAAAAACAGCCCTTGGGGTTATAATAACTTGGCCTGCGAGAGTGTTGGAATGGTAGACAAGCACGTTTGAGGTGCGTGTGGCGACCGCCGTGTGGGTTCGAGTCCCATCTCTCGCACCATCTAGAGACAATAAAAAAGATATTGTCCCCGAAAAGCCTTGCGCCGCAAGGCTTTTCGGCGTTCTAAGGGGCGAAATTTCAGGATTCAAAACCGTAGATATAAAATGCGTTTTTTTCGCTTTTTGTAGACTTGAACCCTCGTGGAAGCCGAATATCGCAAAAATTAAGATCAGCAGGCAGGAAAAATCCCGCCTGCTTTTCGTTTTTTCAGAGCCAATCGTTTGATTCAAACGGTCGGCTCTTTTTTTATTTTCTAGGAAAGGAAGTAGCACTTATGGAGTACCGAAACGAAAAACACCGCGTCGTATTTTCCGAGGCGATCAAGCGCCTGAACCAAAAGGACCAGGCCCTCATGGCGGCGCTGTATCTGCTGACCGCGGAACACAAGCTTTGGACGCGGATCAGAAGATTCGTGGAACGGGATGAGATCCAGTTTCACAGCTTCAAACCGAAGGACAGCACAGAAAGCGGCTATGCCCTCCTCTGCTGCGCCAAAGATCTCTATCTCGGCACAAAGCATCTGACGGTCAGCGACCTTGCCGACACCGAGCTGATTCCGCCGAAAACCTTTACCCTCATCTGCAACGCCATGGCGATCAAGCGGCTTGGCCTCGGCGCCATTCACTTCAAGGAGGAGATTTAAAGTTATGATTAAACTCAAAATCGGAAACACCGGCCACGAAAAAGCTATTGATCCCACCATCTACGATGAGGTGTTCAGCGCGGAAATCGACGAATCCGACCCGGAGGAGATCTATCGCCGCTTTAATACCGAGGGGCATCCTCTGCACCGTGGTCACTCGCTGTCCGTCTCTGACGTGGTGGTGAATGACAACGGCGCTTTTTTCTGCGACAGCTTCGGGTTCCAGCCCATTGCATTTGACGAAACCCAAACGCGGAAGAGCAGCTTACTCTATGCTCTAAAGCAAGGCTGAAAAAAGTTCCCTCCGCCAAGAGGGAACTATACCTATTTCATGACAGGTGCTACCTGTCATCATGAAAGGAGAAGGGGAACTTCCCACCTGAAAAGATATTACAGCAGAAAGAAAGACAAGAACTCGGGTAACGATATCAGCGATTCTTGTTCTGCTATGTAAGGATCAGACGATCAGATGGAGCGCCAGCGATATCGAGGAATATGAACGGATAAAATCATGCGCGGATAAGATTGTCTACACAGCAGAACGATA
>CANQQI010000172.1 GCA_947625945.1 uncultured Oscillospiraceae bacterium | reverse complement strand
CGGCCACCCCCGGGCTGATCACATAGTAGGAGATGCCGGAGGCCAGCGAGACGATGGCCAGGGTGATCCCGGACAGCGCCAGGCCCAACACACAGCCCAACAGGCTGAGTACCAGCGCCTCCAGCAGGAACTGGAGCAGGATGGTCCGCCGGCTGGCGCCGATGGCCTTGCGGATGCCGATCTCCCGGGTGCGCTCCGTGACAGACACCAGCATGATGTTCATGATCCCAATGCCGCCCACGATCAGAGAGATGGCCGCGATGCCGCCGATCAGGGTCTGGAGAACGCCGGTGACGGAGCGCATCGTCTCTTCGATGGCGGTGTTGTCCGTGATGGAGTACGCGCCCTCGTCCTGGTCAAAGCGCTCCCGGAGCCAATGATCCAGCCGGTCCTGGGCCTGCTCTGAGTCCGCGTCTTGCGGGGCGCTGAAATAGAAGCTGCCAAGCTCGGAGGACACCGACGGGTCCATCCGCTGGGCGGTAGAGTAGGGGATATAGGCGACGTAGTCCTGCATGCGGAACATACTGGCCATGCCGTCGTCCTCCGCCAGGATGCCGATGATCCGGAACGGGATGCCATTGAACAGAATGTCCTGGCCAAGGCAGTCCAGGGTGCCCATCAGATCCAGGGCGGCCGCTCGGTTGATGACCGCCACCCGGCTGTGGTTGTCCTCGTTGCTCTGCCGGAGAAAGGTGCCGTACTCCACGCGCAAGTCATTGATGGCGGAATAGACCGGGGTGGTGCCGTAGAGCAGAAAAGAGTCGCTGGCCCGGCCGTTCTTTCCGGTGACATAAGTCTGTCCCAGGGGCGCGGCGGAGCCCAGGCCCTCCGCCATAATGGCGTCCAGGTCGTCCATGGACAGGGGCTTGTTGTGGTCGTCCTCGATCCGCACGGTATAGTAGCTGCCGCCCAGAGCGGAGATCTCTCCGGCGATATAGTCGGTGGAGCCCTGCATCAGGGACACCAGCACCACCAGGGCGAATACCCCAATGATGATGCCCAGCATGGTGAGAAAGGAGCGCATTTTGCTGCCCCACACCGCCTGTAGGGCCATTTTGGCCGTTTGAACGATCATACCGTCTCCTCCTCCGTCACTTTGCCGTCTAAAATGTGGACCCGCCGGGCGGCCTGGGCCGCCACGCCGCTGTCGTGGGTGATGAGCACGATGGTGCTGCCCTGACGGTGCAGGCCGTGGAAAATATCCATGATCTCACCGGTGGTTTTGGAGTCCAGATTGCCGGTGGGCTCGTCGGCCAGGAAAATGGCGGGCTGGGTCGCCAGGGCCCGGGCAATGGCCACCCGCTGCTGCTGGCCGCCGGACAGCTCCGTGGGCTTGTGCTGCCGCCGGTTCCACAGCCCCACCTGCTCCAGCGCCTGCTTCACCCGCTCCTGCCGTTCCCGCTTTGGAAGCTGCTGATAGATCAGGGGCAGCTCCACGTTTTCCTCTGCGGTCAGTTTGGGGATCAGATTGAAATTCTGAAAAATGAAGCCGATTTTTCTGCTGCGGATCTTCGCCAGCTCCTCTTCGCTATACTCCTCGATGGACTGGCCATCCAGCTCATAGCGCCCGCTGTCCGCCAGATCCAGGCAGCCGATAATGTTCATCAGCGTGGACTTTCCGCTGCCGGAGGGTCCGATGATGGCCACAAACTCTCCCTGCCGGATATGCAGGCAGGCGTGGTCCAGGGCATTGACTGTCTCTCCGCCCACCTGATAGCGCTTACAGACGTCTTTTAGGATGATCATACCATCGCCCCCGTTCAACCGAAGTTCCCCCAGGGGCCCATGTTCTGCCAGGGCGCGGCGCTATCCTCTGTCTCGGCCTCGGCATAGCGATAGTAGACCGTAGCCCCCTGGGTCAGCCCGGCGGTGATCTCCACATAGACGCCGTCAGACAGTCCGGTGGTCACTTCCGTTTCCTCGGTGTAGGTGTCGGTTTCGGGGTCGTAGCCGGTATAGACAAAGGTCGTCGTTCCGGACTGGTTCAGCGCGTCCTCCGGGATCAGCAGACAGCCCTCCTTGCGGTCCACAACGATCTCTACCGAGGCGTTCATCCCCGGCAGCATTCCCTCCGCTCTGGGCACGGTGATTTTCACGGAATACTTGGTCACGCCGTTGGCGCTGCTGCCGAAGGGGTCAATGGCGGCGACGGTACCGGTAAAGCTGCCGTCTCCCGCCGCGGCAACCGTGACGTCGGCCTCCTGCCCCTCTTGGATGGACAGGACGTCCAGCTCATCCACCTCCACGGTGACGGTCATATCGCCATTGGGGGACAGGGTGAAGCGATTGGTACCGAGTCCGCTGTCCGGCACGGACCGGACGGTGCCATCAAAGGGGGCGATAATGCCGCCGTCCCGCTCCAACTGAAGCAGTTCTGCCAGCCGGTCTGCCAGCTCCTGCCGCTGGGCGAGCTGCTCTTCATACGCTTGCGTGTGGCCCAGAGCGGTGAGTTCAAACAGACTGGTGGAGGCGTAGACGTAGTCATTTTCCTCAACCAGCACGTCGGTGATGACGCCCCGGTAGCCGGTGACCATCATGGGGGCGTTGACGCTCAGCGTGCCGGAACCAAGGGCCGTACCCTCCGAGGTGGCGACGGTGACCTTCTCGCCCAGCATGGGGCCGTTGTCGGTGAGGGTCACTACCAGGCCGTCCGCGTCGTTTTTCAGCACGGTTCCCGTTTTGGTGGAGTCATCCGAGCGGGTTACCGTGACCGAATCGCCCACAGCGACCTGATCCGAGGCCGGCAAGGTGACCGCCATTTTGCCGTCCAGGGACAGCAGGAGCAATCCGCCGTACTCCAGTGCGGCCTCGCTGACAGCCTGGCCCTCCGCCCCGTAGATGGCCTTGACCCGGCCTCCCACGCCGGCCTGGATGTACGCGGATTCGCTGGCGTCGGCCAGCTGGGCCATGCGGCTGTTCGCGGCGGATATCTGATCGTTCACATCCGCCAGGGCGGAATGGATGGAGTCGGCGGTTACCGTGGCAAGGAGATCCCCCTGACCAACAGGATCGCCCTGCTCCACCAGGACTTCATCCAGCTCTACCCCCTCGGGGATGGCCACGTCCTCGGCGGCGGCCATCTGAAGGGCTCCGGACGCGGAGACGGTGATCGTCATGTCGCCGGTCTCCGCTGTGGCGGAGCGCATATCCGCCGCCGCGCGCTGGGCCGCCCCCTGCCCGGGGCGGAAGAATAACAGGACGGCTCCCACCGCTATGACGGCGATCACCGCGATCAGGGCCCAAATCAGGCCGCTCTTTTTCTTTTTTTTCATAATGTCCTCCTTCTGGGAATGTTCCCTCTGAACTGTGCTGAGAGCATACCAAACAAAAATCAACTTCGGATAAACTGCGTTGTTTATTTTTCGTTTACTTTTTGGTAGTATAGTATCAAAAAAAGGAGGGAGCGCCATGTTCAAAATTTTGGTGGCGGAGGACGACGCCAGGACCAACCGGCTGCTCTGCGCCATTCTCAGCCGGGCGGGTTATGAGCCGGTGCCGTCCTTTGACGGGGAGGAGGCGCTGCGGAAGCTGGACGAGGTCCACGTGGATCTGCTGGTGTGCGACGTCATGATGCCTCGGCTGGACGGCCTGGCCCTGACGGAGATGATCCGGGACACCGGCAGCACGCTGCCCATTTTAATGCTCACCGCCAAGGCCCTGCCGGAGGACAAGCGCGCGGGATTCCTGGTGGGCACCGACGACTATTTGACCAAACCCTTTGATAAGGAGGAGCTGCTGCTTCGCATCCGGGCCCTGCTGCGCCGCGCCCGCATCGTGGACGAGCGGCGGATCACCGTGGGGGATATGGTGCTGGATTATGACTCCCACACGGTGCGGCGGGG
>CANQQI010000171.1 GCA_947625945.1 uncultured Oscillospiraceae bacterium | reverse complement strand
TCGTCAAAGGTCAGCTGGTCCAGCAGCTCCTCCCAGGCAGGATCGTCATAGGGCTTCCCCACCAGCTCCACCAGCTTACGGCCATTCTTAGCCCCCATGGTAGGCAGGGTCCCGCCGGGCTCCGGCTGATGCTGGACGTTTTGCAGGTGGGCAATCATGGTGTCATTCAGCGTCAGCTGGACCGTCTCTTTGGGGAAGGTCCCCATCCAGTCGGAACGGGACAGGTAGGTGATCTTCGTGGGACTGCCGGCATACCGGTTCAGATCCGCGTCACCCAAGCGGGCGGTGATGGCCTGGCCGTTAGGGGCGACGGAGTAGGTGGTCACGTCCAGGGCCGGGTTGGACCAGGTGTAGACCAGCTTCTCATCTCCCGGCGCGTCCATCCGGCCGCCGGTGTTTTCGGGGGTATGGCCCTTGGCGGCGAGGATGTTGTTCACCGCGGCGTGGGCGTCGGTGGCGGCGGTGAGGTAGTAGTCTCCCGCATCCAGGATATAGGTCCCGGCGCCGTAGGCGTCAAAGGACGCCAGCTCGGACCTATCCACCAAAATGGTCAAGGTCTCTGTCTCCCCGGGCTGAAGGACGCCGGTCTTGCCGAAGCCGCAAAGGGCCGCGGAAGCCTTTTCCACCCCGTTTTCCCGGTCGTAATCGGTGTAGGGGGACTGGGCGTAGATCTGGACCGTTTCCTTTCCGGCCATGGAGCCGGCGTTGGTCACAGTCACCTGGACCGCGAATTGATCCGACTGCTGGTCGTACTGGACGTTCAGATCGCTGTAAGTAAAGGTGGAGTAGCTCAGTCCGTAGCCGAAGGGAAAGGCTACCAGGTCGCTGTAGTGGTAGTCCCCGGGGTTGCCAGTACCCAGGACGTAGTCCTCATACCGGGTCTCATAGTACTTGTACCCCACATAGATCCCCTCCTGATAGATCATGTAGGTGCTGGCCGCGGAGGGGATGTTGGAGCCGTTGTAGCCGCCGTAGACCGTGGGGGTGAAGTTGGCCATGGCGGGGGCGGAGTAGTTGTCGTAGCAGTAGGTGTCCACCAGGCTGCCGGAGGGATTGGTGTGGCCCGCCAGAATGTCCGCCACGGCGTTCAGGCCGGAGATGCCCACATCCCCGATCCAGAGGACCGCGTCCAGATCGTATGTGTTGTCCTTCAGGAAATCCACCTGCAAAGCGTTGGCGGAGTTGATGAGCAGGACGATCTTTTCCAGGTTCCCGGCCCGCTTTTCCTCCGCCAGATAGCGCAGCAGGTCCTGTTCGTTCTGGTCCAGCGCCAGATAATTGACCTCACCATAGGAAAGGTCCGCTCCCTCGCCGCCGACCCGGGAGATCATGACAATGGCCGCGTCCCCATAGGACTTGACAGAGTCCTTCACCTCCTGGGTGTAGGCGCTCATGGGCACCTCGGAGACCACGGCGCCGCTCAGAGATACGGCGGTGGAGCCGCCGCGGCCATACTGGCTTCCTTCTCCGGTGGCGTAGAACTGCCACAAGGTATCGTTAACGGCGAAGCCCGCCTTAGAAAGGGCGGTGCGGAGGGTATCCGCCTTGGAGGCGTCAATGTTGCCGGAGCCGGTGCCGCCAAAGACCGGATCCACCGAGGAATTGGAGAAGCAGCTGACCTTGGCCCCGGATTTCAGGGGCAGGGCGCCGTTTTCGTTCATCAGCAGGGCCGCGCCCTCGGCCTCCACCTGCTGCGCCAGCTGGACGCCGTACTGGGCCAGCTCCTTCTGGGTGGCGAAGTCCTTGCCATAGTAAATGGCGCTGGGATCCTCGTTTTCCAGTTCCCAGAAGGCGCCGCCGAAGAACACCGCCACCGTGTTGTCGAACATCTTCATCACCATCATCGCCGGCCCCAGAATCAGGGCCAGCACCAGCAGGAAGATCGTCAAACCCTTAAAGGGCCGGATCGCCCGCCGCCGGGCCTTGTTGTAGGCCCGCTTCCGCGTTTTGTATTCCCGTTTGTTCTCTTCCATCATAGTCCTCCTTTTTATTGAAACAAAACCGAAACAAATACAGTTTTCATTATACTAAGTCAACAAAAAATTGTCAATATATGTGGAAAAGTTCGTTAGAAACGCGCAAAAACACCAGGCGTTTTGACAAATCGCCGCCGGAAGATTCCGCGTCCCGGCAAGTCTTGCTTTTTTTGCTTCTGTGTGCTATAATTTGCAAAATGAAATGATTTTAGGAGGGTTTTCCGTGCAGACCAAAGACGGAGACGTGGTTTCCTATGCCCAGCGGGTGCTGGGTCAGGTGCGCAAGGTCGTGGTTGGCAAGGATCAGGTGCTGCTCTGGGTACTTGCCGCCATTTTGGCCAAGGGACATATTCTATTGGAGGACATCCCCGGGGTGGGCAAGACCACCCTGGCCCTGGCCTTCTCCCGAACCCTGGGCCTGAGCTATAACCGGGTGCAGTTCACCCCCGACGTGCTGCCCTCGGATGTGACGGGCTATTCCGTGCTGAACCAGACCACCGGCGCCATGACCTACCAGGCCGGGGCGGTGCTGTGCAACCTGTTCCTGGCGGATGAGCTGAACCGGGCTACCTCCCGGACTCAGTCCGCCCTGCTGGAGGCCATGGAGGAGGGCCAGGTGACGGTGGACGGCGTCAGCCATCCCCTGCCGAAGCCCTTCACCGTCATCGCCACCCAGAACCCCACCGGAGCCGCCGGGACCCAGCTCCTGCCGGACAGCCAGCTGGACCGGTTCACCATTCGGCTGAGCCTGGGCTACCCCAGTCCTAAGGACGAAATGGCCATGATCATGAGCCGCCAGGGCCGCAATCCCCTGGAGGATGTGAACCCCCTGATGACCCCTCAGGATCTGACCGCCCTCCAGGAGGATGTGGCCCGGACCTATGTGGCCGGGGAGGTGGTGGGCTACATTGTGGATCTGGTGAACGCCACCCGGTCCTCCGAGGATATCACCCGAGGCGCCAGTCCCCGGGCGGCCCTCAGCGTCACCGCCATGGCCCGGGCCGTCGCTCGGCTCAGAGGAAGGGACTATGTGGTCCCGGAGGATGTGCGGGAGGTCTTCTCCCTTACCGTTGCCCACCGGCTGCTCCTCTCCGCCCGGGCGGAGGGCAGTCAGAAATCCGCCCAGCAGGTGCTGCGGGAGATTCTCTCCGCCGTGCCCGCCCCCCGGCTACGCTGATATGTGGGGGCGCAGACTGACATACCTGGCAGCCCTCTCCGGCTGCCTGGTGTTTTATGCCGCCTATCGGGAGTGGCTGGGCTGGCTGCTCCTGGTTGGGATGCTGGCCCTGCCCTGGGTCAGTCTGGTTCTGAGTCTGCCGGCTCTGCTGACTGCCCGGCTGCAGGTGCGCTGCCCTTCCGTGGTCAATGTGGGTGACGAGGCCCTGCCTCAGCTCTTCGAATCGGGGCCCCTGCCCCAGGCCCCCATCAAGCTGCGACTGGAGCTGACAGACTGCTTTACCGGCAGCCGCACCCGGCAGAAGCCGGAGCAGCCCCTGCCCACGGCCCACTGTGGAGCCTGGCAGGTCCAGCCGGTGAAGGTGCGGCGGTTTGACTATCTATTGCTGTTTCGCCTGCCCCTGGGGAAAAAGGAAGGCGCCCGAATGCTGGTGCGGCCCCGGCCCCTTCCCATGGAAACCCCGCCCTCTCTGGACAAGTATTTGGAACTGGCCTTCCGGCCCAAGCCCGGCGGGGGATTCGCCGAAAATCACGAGCTGCGCCTCTACCGCCCCGGAGACGATCTGCGGCAGATCCATTGGAAGCTCTCCGCCAAGACGGGGGAGCTGGTCCTCCGGGAGCCCCAGGAGCCGATCCGGGGCCTGGCGGTGGTGGCCCTGGTCCTCTCCGGGGAGCGGGAGAAGCTGGACGAAAAGCTGGG
>CANQQI010000170.1 GCA_947625945.1 uncultured Oscillospiraceae bacterium | reverse complement strand
CTGCTGACCATGTTCGCCCTGTGCTGCCTGTATCCCTTCGTGTACGCGGTGTCGGCCTCCCTGTCCAGCCGCAGCGCGGTGGAATACGGCGAGGTGGTCCTGTTTCCCAAGGGCCTGCAGTTTGAGGCCTTTGCCCGGATGTTCGGGGACAATATGTTCTGGAATGCCTATTCCAACACCTTGTTCCTGACCCTCTTCGGCACCATCTGGGCCATGCTGGTGTCCATTCTGGGCGCCTATGCCCTGAGCAAGCGGCGGCTGCTGTTCCGGAAGTTCTTCAACTTCTTCCTGGTGTTCACCATGTGGTTCTCCGCCGGCATCGTGCCCCAGTACCTGAACTACCTGGATACCCAGAAGGTGTTCAACGCCATGGGCATCATGGACGACAAGTGGCTGGTGGTCATCGCCATGGGCATGGCGGCCATGAACATCATCCTGCTGCGCAACGCCTTTGAGGGCGTCCCCTCGGAGATCGAGGAGGCCGCCATCGTGGACGGCGCCAGCGAATTCCAGGTGATGACCCAGGTGTACATCCCCATGAGCAAATCCACCATCGCCACGGTAGCCCTGTTCTTCGCCATCTCCCGCTGGAACGGCTACTTCTGGGCCCGCCAGATGATTTCCAACGCCAACGAGCAGCCCCTGCAGGTCTTCATCCGGCTGCGGTTGGAGCAGTATACCGACTCGGAGGTCATGGCAGGATGGAACGAGGCATATGCCTCGGACTCGGTGATCTACGCCCTGATCGTCTGCTCCATTGTGCCCATCCTAATCATCTATCCCTTCATCCAGAAATATTTCGCCAAGGGCGTGAATATGGGCGGTGTGAAGGAGTAAGCGTCCTACCTTCATTTCAGTGCGCATTCCGGGAAGACCCGGCAAAAATAAGGAATTAGGAGGAAATTCATTACCATGAAAAATGTAAAGTCTGTTCTTTCTCTGCTTCTGGCCGTCGTAATGATCGCCGGCCTGCTGGTCGGCTGCGGCCCCAGCATTGAGGTTCCCCCGGCCTCTACCGGTTCTCAGGGAACCACCCCCAACCAGCCCGCAGGCACCTCCGGCAATGACGGCTCCGAGGCCACCGAGCCCCCGGTTTCCGAACTGACCTTCGCTCCGGGTACCATCCTGCGGATGGCCGTCGGCTACAACAGCACCAAGACCGGCCTGTTCTTTGACGCCGAGACCGCCGGCGAGGGCATCACCCTGGCCGATGGCAAGACCTACCGCGCCGGCGACTTGAAGCCCACCTGGGTGGAAGTGGAAAACCGGCTTGGCATGAAGTTTGAAGACAAGTACCAGGGCAACAGCGCCAGCAAGGAATTTGAGTACTGGAAAGAGCGCTTGGGCGAAGTAGACATGGTCAGCGGCACCGCGGACCTCCTCAGCGAGAACGGCGAGGCCGGCAGCCTGGTCAACCTGGCCGAGTACCTGGACCAGATGCCCAACTTCAAGGCTTATCTGGACGCCAACCCCATCGTCCGTCTGTCCATCACCGGCAACACCGACACCGGCGCCATCTACTTCAGCCCCTACTTCGACGGTGTCAACGACATCGAGCGGATGCCCCTGATGCGGGTGGACTGGGTCGTGAAGCTCCTGGACGGCGAGGGTGAATTCACCGCCTCCGCCAGCAAATCCCTGGCCGCCGCCGTTTACGAGCCCTATATGCCCACCACCGGCAAGGTGACCGTGGACGTGGTCAAGGCCGACGGCTCCGGTGTGGAGCAGGTCACTAAGGACTATGATGCCGCCGGCAATATCATTGCCAACATGAACGCGGCCGGTACCCTGGACGGCGTCGCCGCGGTTAATATGCTCCGGAAGTACATCGACGAGGCCTACGGCGGCTACTACGGCACCACCCGTTCCGACCTGTTCGTCGGCCAGAACGCCGCTTGGGACGCTGACGAGCTGGTAGCCCTGCTCCGCTGCGTCGTTGCCAACCCCCAGACCCTCAACGGCACCGATTCCGTCCAAGGCCTGTTCTCCCGGGAAGACGCCAACAACCAGCGCCGGGTAGATATGTTCCGGTTTGCCGGCACCCTGTTCGGCGTCCGGGGCCTGGAGTCCCGTCAGGAATACCTGTACGTGGGCACCGACGGCACCATGAAGGATGCCCGCCAAGAAGTGGACACCTACAAGGCCATGGAGCGGATGCACGCCATGGTGGAGGAGGGCCTGATCTCCAAGTCCTTCATCGACGGCTCTGAAGAGAACTCCGGCACCATGCTGGAGAACGACCTGGGCTTCATGCACTATGACTACAACCAGACCCAGACCATTCTGAACGAGACAAAGCTGCAGGACGGCGAGAAGTACATGGCCGTCATGGTCCCCGTGGCCCGGTGGTACGACGGCACTTCCGACGAGGGCGTTTACATGCGGTTCACCGAGTCCTGGCGTTCCGTGAAGACCGACGGCTGGGGCATCTCCAAGGCCGGCGTGGGCAGCGATCAGGACAAGCTGAACGCCTGCCTGAAGCTCATCGACTTCGCTTACTCTCATGAGGGCCAGATCCTGATGAGCTACGGCCCCGACGCCTTCATCAAGACCAACGACGACGGCAGCTATGTCACCTTCAACTTCAACGGCGAGGAGTGGCCCGTGATCGCGGACGCCACCTACCAGGAGCTGTGGGAGAAGGCCAGCGGCAACTACACCAACTACGCCCGGTTCTATCTGGGTTCCACATTGTCCTTCGTGAAGAGCCAAGCCTTTGAGTATCAGTGCACGCACGAGGTCGGCCGGGAAGGCGCCGGCTACATCTCCACCGCCATTGCTCTGGGCACCATCAAGCATCCCGAGCTGGCTGTGGCCGACAACGGCTGGTACACCATCGTGCCCACCGTCCTGCCCACCACCTCCGTGGAGAACGAGCGGATCAACAGCTTCACCGAGCTGAATGAAAAGTTCAAGATGGATAAGAACAACTACAACATGCTCATCGACCTGATCGTCAATGGCTACACCTTCGACGCCGCCATTAAGGACGCCGAGTCTGCCGCCGCAACCGTCAACGAAACCTGGATGGGCAAGCAGTACCTGGCCATCATGGAAGATGCCTGGCAGCGTGACCTCACCTACTACGGTTCCCTGGCCTAATCGCGAGACCTGAAAAAGAAGGGCATTTGCCCGAAACGGATAAGATGACCCACTGTCCCGGGCGGCTCCGCCGCCCGGGCAGAGTGGGACGATACTTCCTTGGGAGGAGGTCGTCATGTATAAAAAACAGTTGACTGTGCAAAGGGTCCTTTGCCTGGCGGCGATCGTGGTCAGCGTTGTGCTGTTTCTCTACTCTCTGGGGATCATGACCGATCTGTATGACGCCCTGTACGACACCATGCGCAATCCCAACAACCTGTACCAGACGGACGTCCCCGGATCGATCGTGTACTACAATATGCAGGAATTTAACCAGTATTTTCTGATCTACAGCATCGGTCTGATCCTGCTGGCTTGCCTGCTGTTTGTAACCAACACCCACAGCCGCCGGAAATACTATATCGGAAACTATGTTTCCATCGGATTGTTCGCGGCCGCCAGCGTGTACATCACCATTTTCGGCCACAGCTACATTGAGATCTTCAAGGCCCAGTTCCTCCAGGTGGATTTTGCCGCGCTGAAGGAGCACGCCGAGATGTGGGGCACGCTGTACACCGAATCCACCTTCTGGTTTGACATCCACTACGCGGTCTTCGGCCTGATGCTGCTGGTCAGCGTCCTGCTGATCGCCAACGCCGTGTGGAAGGTCCAGCTGATGAAGGAGGAGTCCAAGCTCATTGAGGAAGGAAGGAGGGCTGCCGTATGACCGCGGAAGAACGCAGCGTCCAGAGAGACCGGATGAGGTTTACCAAGAATTCCCTTTCTTCAAACCTGGCGATCATTGGGATTTTGTTCAACGTGTTCTACTTCGTCAGCCTGTATAAGTCCGATGTGGGCACCTACTACTATTCCAT
>CANQQI010000169.1 GCA_947625945.1 uncultured Oscillospiraceae bacterium | reverse complement strand
GGCAAGCTCCTGGCGGTGGTGACCCAGAATATCGACGGTCTGCACCAGAAGGCCGGCTCTAAGAACGTCTATGAGCTTCACGGCAGCGTGCTGCGCAACTACTGCGTCAAATGCGGGAAATTCTACCCCGCCGAGTTCATTCGGGACAGTCAGGACGTTCCCAGGTGTACCTGCGGCGGCATCGTCAAGCCCGACGTGGTCCTCTATGAGGAGCAGCTGGACTATGGCACCCTGGAAAAAAGTGTCGCCGCCATCCGCCGGGCGGATATGCTGATCGTGGCCGGAACCAGCCTGACGGTGTACCCGGCGGCGGGGCTGCTGCAATACTACCGGGGCAGCCGTCTGGTCCTCATCAACCGGGACGCCACCCCCTATGACAGCCAGGCGAACCTGGTACTCCATGAGAGCCTGGGAAAGATCTTCAGCCAGCTTGAATGAACGGCGAACGTATAACAGAACTCCGGCGGCAACGCCCGGCCAAAAGGCCGGACGTTGCCGCCGGGGACGGTTTTGCGGGCAAGCCCGCCGGTTTTTACTATTCCTGGGGAAGCGTGCTGGGGGTATCCAACGGATTCGTCCGCTTGGCAACCACCACCAGACGGCCATTTTCCTGAGAATACTCGCAGGTGGACAAGGTGATGAGCTTGTCGCCGTACTGGGCGGAGACGCCGGTTTCGTAAAGCGCCATATCCTTGATATCCGCCACGAATTGGTTAAAGTCCGCCGCGCTCTCCGCACGGACAAACATATGGAAGGGATAGCCGATCCCATAGTAGCCGGAGGTAAGGAACACGGCAATGATCTGATACTCGTATTTCTCCGTCAGGGTCTGGAACACAAAGGTCTGGTTCTCTTCCCAGAAATCCTTGCTCCGATATTGGAGGAGCCCGGCGAACATGGAGCCGTCCCGCATATTGTGGCCGTAAATCACCACGTTGTCCGTGGGTTCAAAAACGTCGCAGTCCTCCTTGATGTACAGCGTGCCATGATCGCTGTACTCCTTCTGGAAGTTGGCGTGGAGATAGTAATCCTTTTCCTCGGGATGGTGCATCACCGGATAGTCGATGATGATATCCTCGCTGTCCGGAAAACTCAGCCATCCGACCAGGTCTTCGTTCTGGCGGTACATCTCTTGCAGCTCCTGGGCGACGACGTCGGTAAGCCGTTGGCAGAAGGCAGCGCCATTCGAATCCTTGACATAGACGATATATTCTCCCCCACCCAGGTCGTAGGACGCCAGCACCTCCCCCTCCACCGGCAGGCCGGAGGCGTTTCGCAGCCTGGTGGGATAGGGAGAATCCGTGGAACCGACTCCACCCACCTGCCAGGGCTGGTTAGCATCCGCGCGGAATAAGTGGATGATCACCGGGTCCCACTCGGCGTCGGCCTGATCGGTGACGCTGTGGTCAAAGGTAACGGTACGCAAAAGAGTAAAAACGCAGTGGCGAATATAGAAATCATCCTCCGTCCAGTCGGGATACCAGCCGGTGGCGATCTGCTGCCGCACCGCCACATCGGTGGAGATGGGGTCAAAGGCCAAAAGCTCCACTTGGAAGGACAGCACCCCCGGCTCCGTCCTTAAAAGCTCCACCTGACGCATGGCCGCCTCCCGGGCGGACTGGAGCTCCTGATCGGTAAAGGGATAGATGCGAATCTCCTCCGGCTCCCGGATCACCTGGAAATCCGGCCCCACGGTCATGCCGGTGGGCCTGCTCTCAGTCGGTTCGGCTTGGGTGGGCGCGGCGGTGGTACTGGTGGGCGGCACGGATGTAGGCGCGGGATCTTGGACACAGCCAGCCAGCAGGAGCGCAGCCAGAACAAAAGCAAGAATACGAAGCATGAGATCCTTCATAGGAATCCCTCCTCTTTTTAAATAAAGGTTTTGCGCAGTTTTGAAAGCGTGGGGCCTCCCCGCTGCCATCTCCCGGTCGTTGGGGAGGGGCCGGAAGAAAAATCACGCCCGCATACTCTGGAGCATCGCGTCCAACGCGTCGATTTCCTCCGTGGTCAGCCGCTTGCGGGAGACGAAGGCCGCCATAAAAGCCGGGAGCGATCCTTGAAAGGTCTCGTCCACAAACCGCTCGCTCTGCCGGGCGTAAAACTCCTGCCGGGAGATCAGGCTGGTCACGATTCCCCCCTGGTTCTGGAATATTCCCCGCTGGCAAAGCCGTTTGAGGACCGTGTAGGTCGTGGTGCGCTTCCAGGAGAGGGCCTTCTCCGCCTGGGCCACCAGGGCGGAGGTGGAAACCGGCTCCCCATTCCAAATCATATCCGCAAACCGGGACTCCACCGTACCCAGCCGCATGGGCTCCATAGGGCCTCCTCCTTTCTGTCTACTTTCAGTAGACTTTTATCCCTAGTCTACTACCAGAGGCGCATTTTGTCAAGGGGAATTGTGGGGTTCATAATATATTTACAGCTCTTTTTGCCTTTTGCTTGACAAGGCGGTTACAAAGTGTTACAATCAAGTCGATCATTTCCAAAAGGAGGGGTTCTAGTGAAACATCAAAAGGCCATGATCGCACTGGCTCTCGCCGCCGTCATGGTTTTTACCCTTTGCCCCACCGCGCCCCAGGCCCACGCCCAGACCTCCGGAGAGATTCGGGAACAAATCAATGCCCTGGAAGAGGAACAGCAGACGCTCGGGGAAGAAATGGCCGCTCTGGAACAGCAGATGTCCGACAATTTGGCGGGTATGCAGGATATTGTCGAGCAGAAAAACCGGATCGACCAGCAGGTCTTTCTGCTCAACAGTGAAATCGATAACATCAACCAGCAGCTTGCCGCCTACGCGGTGCTGATCGCGGACAAGGAGGCGGAGCTGGAGGAAGCCGAGGCCCGGCTGGAGGAGCTCAACGAAAAGAATCGGGAGCGGATCCGGGCCATGGAGGAAAACGGAACCCTGTCCTACTGGTCGGTGCTGTTCAAGGCCAACAGCTTTTCGGATTTTTTGGACCGGCTGAACATGATCGAGGAGATCGCCGCCGCGGATCAGCGGCGTCTGGAGGTCCTCCGGGAAGCGGCGGAACAGGTGGACGCCTCCCGTGCCGAGCTGGAAGCGGAGCGGGAGAATTTGCAGACGGTCCGAGTCCAGCTCACCGCTACCCAGACCACCCTTGCCGACAAACGGGTGGAGGCCGACGCCCTGCTGCTGCAAATGCAGGCCCAGGGAGAGGAATACCGCCGCTACATGGAGGAGAGCGTTGCCCGGGAAAACGATCTTTATGAACGGCTCCGGGATTTGAAGATCGCCTATGACGAGGCGGCCTTTTTGGAGTGGTTGGCGACCTCCCAGCCCCCCTCCACCGAAGCAACCTCCGCTCCCAATCAATCCGGACAGAACGGGGATCCGGAGGATCCGGATAACGAGGGAAATTCTGGGGATGACCCAGGCAGCGCAGGCTATGTCGGCGGTGGGGACTGGCTCTATCCCCTGCCCTTTGTCGCCGCCGTAAACGACACCTTCGGCTGGCGGGACACCCATCCGGTCTATGGCGACGCCCGGATGCACTACGGCGTGGATCTGGACGCCCCCATCGGCACTCCAGTCTACGCAAGCCGCAGCGGACTGGTGTACTACACCGACTATGAGGAAGGCGGCGCCGGGAACTACGTCATGCTGGAACACGGAAACGGTTACCGCTCCGTGTACATGCATCTTTCCTACTATATCGTGTCCATGGGCGAGTACGTCACCGCCGGGCAGATCATTGGCTACTCCGGCGCCACCGGCGGCGTCACCGGCCCGCATCTCCATTTTGGCATTATGGTGGATGGGGAGTACGTCAACCCCATGCCCTACATTACTTAAAAAAGTGCCTCCGGCGCGGAATCCTTTCCCACGCCGGAGGCTTTTTACATCATCAAATAGAGCAGAAGGGTCATCAAAGCGTTTCCCCGCTGGTCCGGGTTGTCTCCGGCAATGAGCAGCAGAAGCAGGACCACCATTAAATCTCCCGTGTCGAA
>CANQQI010000168.1 GCA_947625945.1 uncultured Oscillospiraceae bacterium | reverse complement strand
CTGCTCCGTGAGCATGGAGGCGTCGGTAACGGCGGTGCCGAAGACGTTGACCTGGATCAGATTGGGGCATTCCGCCAACTCCTCCACGGATTCGATGGCATCGTTGTAATCCATCAGGACGTTGTTCAGAGCGTTCAGCCCGGCCAAAGGCGCCAGCGACTCGATCAGATTGTAGGACCCGTCGATGGTAACCAGGGCGCAGCTCTGACTCCACTGGGGGATCTCCATCACCTGGTTGTGGGAGAAGACCAGCTTCACCAGCTTGTCCAACGCCGCCAGGGAGGTGATGTCCGTCAGGGCGTTGTTGGAGATGTCCAGGGTTTCCAGACCGGAACAGTGGGCCAGCTGCCCCACCTCCGTCAGCTGATTGGCCCCCGCCGCCAGGTAGGTCAGGGCGGGTAGGTTGTCCACCGCGCCCAGGCTGGCCAGCTTGTTGTGGCTCACGTCCAGCCAAGCCAGGCTCCGAATGCCGCACACCGGGGCAATGGAGGTCAGGGAGTTGTAGGACACGTCCAGGGTGGTCAGATTGTTCAGCCCGGACAGATAGCCCAGGTCTGTCACCGCGTTCCGGGATAGGCGCAGCTCCTGCAGCTCCGCCATGCCGCCGATGGGGGCCAGATTGCCGATGGTATTGTCGTTCAGGTTCAGATAGGTCAGCTTTTGGGCGGTGGAGAGGGTGTTGACCGAGGCCAGGCCGCAGTCCTCCAGGGTCAGTTTGGTCAGCTCCGGCAGAGCGGCGATGGAGGCCAGATCCTCATTGCTGACCCGGCAGCCGGAGATGTTCAGCTCTGTCAGATAGGAAAGGGAGGCAATGTAGTGCAGTTCCTGGGGAAGTCCATCCTTCACCGTCAGGCTCTCCAGATAGGGTAGGAGGGCCAAATCGGCGTAGCTCTGGGCGTCCTCCGGAACGGTGAAGGCGGAGATTACCCAAAGGTCGTTGGTGTAGACGGTTTTGTTTTCGTCCACACCCAGCGCTTCCCGGAGGGCGGCCTCCATGGCCGGGTCGGCGAAGGTGGCGGGCTCAATGATGCCGCCGACGGTGTAGCCATAGATCGCCAGGGGACTGACCAAACCGTTGTCCCCCACGGCGACCGCGTAGATGGTGGTCTCTCCCTGGCCCAGCTCCACGGGCACGGAGTAGGGCTCGTCGGAAATGGAGGGGTACTCGCCCAGATCGCTGTAATACAGGGTGCCCTCAGCCTCCATGGTCACGGTGATGTACTGGGTGTAAAAGCCCGGCTCCGGGTAGCAGACTGGGACGGGGGGGCGCATGGCGTCCAGCTCCGCCTTGATCTCGGGGTTGGAGATCGTGTCCAGCATCTGCACCGCGTCCAGCAGCTTGTCCTGCTCCACATAGATCTGGCACAGGACCTGGTACAGCTTGGAGGTGCCCCCGTCGGCAATGGCGTTGGACAGGGTGTACTCCGCCTTGGTGTAGTTCCCGGCGTTTTTATACTGCATGGCCAGCTCGATGGCCACGTCCTCATCCTGATTGGCCTGGGAGTAGGCCTGATTGTAGAACCAGGTGGCAAGAGACTGGCGCCCGTTGCTCTCCCAGTAGCGGGCCTGCTGCAGCAACATATCCCGGGTGAAATCCTGATCATATACAAATAAATACCACGCCGCGCTGCCAAGTACCGCAAATACCAGCAGCAGCGGCAGGATCACGCGCATCGCTCGTTTCATTTGTTCGTGCTCCGTTTCCAATTTGTTATACTTTGTAATTTATTATACAGAGCTTGGGGAGCAATGTCAAGTCCTGGGGAAAAATTGGATGGATTTCCGGCGGATTGCGGCTGATTTTCTCCGGGGTTCCCTGGTAAAATGGGCAAAAGGAGGCGTTGGCCGTGAAAAGATTTTGGTTGGAAGCTATCCTGGCGGTGGCGCTGGGGGTATTATTTCCCTGGATCCTGTTCAGCTTGACAGATTCCCCTGCCAAAGGCGCTTCCCCCGTTCAGTCCGAAGGAGCCTCCCAGCCTGCCGGGACCCAGCCGAACACCACAAAGGTACGGGTGCTTCTGCCCGATGGACAGGCTCAGGAAATGGATCTGGAGGTCTATCTGGTGGGGGTGGTTCTGGGGGAGATGCCGGCGGACTTTGAAACGGAGGCGCTGAAAGCTCAGTCGGTAGTGGCCCGCACCTTCGCCCTGCGGGCCCAGGAGCAAAATTCCAAGCACCCCGGCATGGTCTGCACCGATGCCGCCTGCTGCCAGGCCTATTGCGCCCCGGCGGATTATCTTGCCCAGGGGGGCGAGGAGGCGGCGGTGGAAAAGGTGACGGCGGCGGTCCAGGCCACCTGGGGGCAGGTGCTGTGCTATCAGGGGGAGCTGATCGAGGCGACCTACTTTTCCTGCTCCGGCGGCCGGACGGAGGACGCCTTGGCGGTCTGGGGCGCCGACGTACCCTATCTCCGCTCCACGGAAAGCCCCGGCGAGGAGGGGGCGGCCCACTATACGGACCGGGTGTTCTTCACCCCGGAGGAATTTTCCCAGGCCCTGGGCGGCGGCTTGACTGGAAACCCGGAGTCCTGGTTCGGAGCGGCATCCTACACCGCCGGCGGCGGGGTGGAGGAGATGGCCATCGGCGGAAGGATCTACCGGGGTACCGAACTGCGGCGCCTACTGGGCCTGCGCTCCACCGCCTTTACCGTGGAGGTGGGAGCGGCGGGGATCTGGATCACCACCCATGGTTTTGGACACCGGGTGGGCATGAGTCAGTACGGCGCCGACGCCATGGCCGCCGCCGGGGCGGACTATGCTTCGATCCTGGCCCACTATTATCAGGGGACTACCCTGGAAACCCGGAAAACCTAAAGAAAAAAGTTGACAAATTCCCGTTTCGTGCTACAATATCTAAGGATATGCAAAAAAACGATGCGGAAGCCAAGCGGATAGCTCCGTCTTTAGCGAGGGGGGTCAGGTGCAAGCCCCTGCCGGGACGTTCGCGAGCCACTTCCAAGCTGCCCGGGAGACCGGGACGGGCGCTCCCGTTACAGAGCGTGAAAGATGCCGCCTCTAGGCGGCAATTAGGGTGGTACCGCGAGTCGCCTCGCCCCTAAATTTGGGGGTGAGGTGTTTCTTTTTTGCAAAAAACTTTTTTTGGAGGGAAAACCAAATGTCACACAAGTCCTATGGGGTCAACGAGCTGCGGGAGATGTTCCTGTCCTTCTTTGAGAGCAAGGGGCATCTGCGCCTGCCCAGCTTTTCGCTGATCCCCCAGAATGACCAGTCCCTGCTGCTGATCAACTCCGGCATGGCCCCCATGAAGCCCTATTTCAAGGGCGAGGTGGAGCCCCCCCGCCGCCGGGTCTGCACCTGCCAGAAGTGCATCCGCACCGGCGACATTGAGAACATCGGTAAGACCGCCCGCCACGGCACTTACTTTGAGATGCTGGGCAACTTCTCCTTTGGCGACTATTTCAAGCACGAGGCCATTGCCTGGAGTTGGGAATTTCTGACCAAGGTGGTGGGCCTGGAGCCGGACCGGCTCTACCCCTCCATCTATGAAAACGACGAGGAAGCCTTTGCCATTTGGAATAAGGAGATCGGCATCCCCGCCGAGCGGATCTTCCGCTTCGGCAAGGCGGACAACTTCTGGGAGCACGGCTCCGGTCCCTGTGGCCCCTGCTCCGAGATCTACTACGATCGAGGGGAGAAGTACGGCTGCGGCAAGCCCACCTGCACCGTCGGCTGCGACTGCGACCGGTACATGGAGGTCTGGAACAACGTCTTCTCCCAGTTTGACAACGACGGCCACGGCAATTACACCGACCTGGTCCAGAAGAATATCGACACCGGCATGGGCCTGGAGCGGCTGGCGGTGGTCTGCCAGGACGTGGACAGCCTGTTCGACGTGGACACGGTGATGAACATCACCCACCGGGTCACGGAGCTCACCGGCGCGGCCTACGGCCAGAGCCACAAGACCGACGTCTCCCTCCGGGTCATCACGGACCACATCCGGGCCAGCGTTTTCATGATCGCCGACGGCGT
>CANQQI010000167.1 GCA_947625945.1 uncultured Oscillospiraceae bacterium | reverse complement strand
GATCCTGAACAAAAGGAAGTACAGGTAGAAAAAGAAACCAACGAAATACTCCTGGCCGAGGACGCGGTTCAGACCACGGCGTATATCGCCAACGCCCCCGACTGCTGTTCCGGCGCGGAGCGGCTCGGCAATATGTTTGGTATGCTCGGTGCGGATCTTATGGACGAGGATGTCTACCATGACGAGGACGAGCATCTGACGATGAGGATGTGAGCTACAATGCGTGGAAAAATGAAAACCATTCACGGCATCTACAAAAAGCACGGGCGGGCGGAATTTCTCGAAGCGGCCAAAGACTACTCTTCCCATGTGCATCCGGAGAGCATTGACAAAACGATTGATGAAATGGAGTCCCGATGGTTCGACGCGAGGCATACCATGACCGAAGCTGAGAAAATGGTTGAGGACTACAACAACGGTCTCACCGTTCTCAACGACGCCAGCCTTGCTTACGCCAGCGCGGGATTCGGAATGACCATGTGAGGAGGGGAATCCCATGAAAAAAATTTCTGTCAGCGTATCCTACGACGAGGAGAAGCTCTCCACACTCAGACTGTACCTCGAGCAGAAAGGGTTGAAGGTCGAGGATGAGGTGACCAAATCGCTGGATACGCTTTACGCCAAGCACGTCCCCGCCGGCGTCCGCGCGTTTCTGAATCTGCGTTCCGGCAACGCGAAGCCGCCCACTCCAAAGGTACGGAAGCTGAATACGGAACCAAAACCAAATCCGGAGATGACTGATCACGACCGGGAGGGTGAGGCCAAGAATCCCATCCCGCGGATGTAGCCGGCTGTGGGAGCCGTGAAGCCCTTGTGTCGGCTTTTCCGACGCGGGACAGCCAGCGACCCGCCAAGAGAAGATAAGCCGAATTTGAGGCGGTTTCGGGCAGATGTTCAGGAGCGGGACGACGCCCATTTGAAGGATTCTCGACAGGGTCGAAAATCAAGCAGGACAAAGGCAAGGGGTTGCTGATGCACCCCTTGCCGAGTCACAGCGGACGGCAACGCCGACCGCGCAAGGGTTTTTGACGGCTTGAATGCCTCTTTTGCTGGGTTGCACCCTGTTCTGAAAATCTGAACTTAGGGTGGTTACCATAGAGCAAAAACACCGTGATTACAAGGATAATTGCGGGGTCACGAAATGAAGGAAGGAGTTGAGAATATGCCTGCGCCAAAAGACAAATACAAGTTCGCGCTATGGCTCTACCCGGAAACACTGGCGAAAGTCAAGGAGCTTTACCGCAAAGATGATTGCGTCAGTAAGTCCGAGTTTATCGAGAAAGCCATTCGGTTTTATATCGGTTTCCTAACCGCGGAAGACAAATCCAGTTTTCTTCCGAATATGTTTCTGTCAAACATGCGAGGAATCGTCTCAGAGAGTGATACAAGGATCAGCCGGTTACTCTTTAAAATGTCTGTAGAGATGGCAATCATGATGAATCTTCTTGCCTTTGAGTATCAAGTAGATCCAGATGTGTTGCAACGGCTTCGCGGTGAATGCGTAAAAGAAGTTAAGCGACTCAACGGTTCATTCTCATTCGAAGACGCGGTCAACTGGCAGAAGGACTAACGGATGGCAAAGCTCATTACCAAGTTCAAATATCTCAAACCGTCTGACAAAAGAAGCCCAGGTGGTTACGCGAAATATATAGCAACCCGTGAAGGCGTTGAAAAGATAGATGACTCACAAAGGTATGCTCCCGAAACGAAAAGACAAAGAAAGTTCATTCAAAAACTCGTTTCAGACTTCCCGGAGAGCATTTCCATGTTGGAGTATGAAGACTATCTGAATAATCCAACTCGTGAAAATGCGTCCGAGTTTATCTCAAGAGCGATTGAGAATCACGCCGACGAAATTATGACCAGCAAAACTTATGCTGACTATATTGCAACACGGCCTCGAGCCGAGCGAATAGGTTCGCACGGCCTCTTTACCGACGAAGGCGTTCAAGTAAACCTGGCGAAGGTCTCGAAGGAATTGAATCTACACGACGGAAACGTTTGGACAGCAATCATCTCCCTTCGCCGTGAAGACGCGGAGAGGCTTGGATATAACACAGGAGAGCGTTGGCGACAAATGCTCCGTGCTCAATCGCAGGAGTTCTCCGATCAGCTTCATATTCCGATGCAGGATCTAAAGTGGTTTGCCGCCTTTCATAACGAAGGGCATCATCCGCATGTGCATCTCATGGTGTACTCAACAAATCGCAGCGAGGGATTTTTATCAAAGACTGGAATCGATAAGCTGCGATCATCCATAGCGCGAGAGATATTCCATCAGGATCTGATAAGCATCTATGAAAAGCAGACGGAGCGTCGGGATGTGCTTCGCGGACAGAGCAGGGATGTGATTGCTGAAATCGTTTCTCGGATCAACAGCGGCGCCTATGATAATCCTGTACTTGAAAACAAACTGCTCGAGCTTGCTGACCGACTGTCAAAAACGAGCGGCAAAAAACAATACGGATATCTGAAAGCAGACGTTAAGGCTATCGTGAATGGAATCGTTTCTGATCTCGCGGCCGACGAGCGAATCGCTTTGCTCTACGACCTGTGGTATGAACAGCGGGAAGAAGTTATTCGGACTTACACAGAGGAACTGCCGGAACGGATTCCGCTGGTGGACAATCCCGAATTCAAATCCATCAAGAACCTGGTCATTCAGGAGGCGCTCAATATTTCTTCCGACAGAGTGATCGCGGACGAGCAGGATGAGCAGGCCGAGGTTGACGCGGAGGCGTCTGAACCGGAAGCGGATGAGTTTGAGGAACAAGCGTATGCGCCTGCGCCAAGCGCTGTTCAGCGTTCCCGTATGTGGCAGTTATACCGGAAGGCCAAGGAACTGCTCGACCGAGAAAGCGACGCCTACGATCCGAACGCCGCCGTGGATCTGCTGATCGAAGCGGCCGGACTTGGATGCGGCGTCGCAGAATATCAGCTCGGAAAGATTTATCTCTACGGCAAAGAGGTAGAGCGGGATGATGAAAAAGCCGTTGCCTATCTGTCCTCCGCGGCGGAGCACGGAAATCCGTATGCCGAGCAGCTTTTGCATAGCATCCAGTCAAACCGCAGTTGGCCCGCGGCGCTTGGCGCGATCCGGCTGCTGCATCATCTGAGCAGGGTGATCCAAAACCAGCTTGATGAAGGAAAGAGGGATAACTCTGGCCTCATCGATCGAAAGCTCAAGAGAAAGATCGACGAGAAAAAACAAGCCCACGGCCTCAAGCAAGGATAAGGAGAAAATCATGTCAACAAAATATATTCATTTTACTGACGAGCAGAAGGAACAGGCTCGTCAGACGGATCTATGCGAGCTGCTTCGCTCGCGGGGAGAAAAGCTCAAACGCTCCGGCTCGGAATACGAATGGCAGGACGGATCACAGAAGGTCACCATTCGTGGCAACCTGTGGTTCCACCAGTACGAGCGGCAGGGCGGCGACGCTATTGACTTCGTCCGAAGATTCTATCACAAGGACTATCCCGAAGCGGTAGAATATCTGCTCGGCGGCTGTGACGGAACGCTGTCTGTCTCACCGCCGATAGAGCGGAAGCCATCCAAACCGTTTGAGCTGCCTCCCCGCAACGATAATATGCGTAGAGTCTATGCCTATCTGCTGTCCCGGCGGGGGCTGGATCGTGAGGTAGTAAATGCCTTCGCTCATAAGCAGATGATCTATGAATCCGCACAGTACCACAACGCCGTGTTCGTCGGTTTCGATCCGGACGGCGTCCCCCGTCATGCCAATATGCGCGGCACAGGGAGCGAGAGTACCTTCAAGGGCAACGCGGACAGCAGTGTACCGGAGTACAGCTTTCACTGGACCGGACAAAGCCGCTACCTCTTGCTATTCGAGGCGCCGATAGATATGCTGTCCTATATCTCCATGCACAAGAAGAATTGGCAGCGGCACAGCTATGCCTGTAAATGTCAATAAAAAATTGAGCCAAGTGCTAGCCAATATTTGAGCCACTTATGCTAACGAATACTTGAGCCAT
>CANQQI010000166.1 GCA_947625945.1 uncultured Oscillospiraceae bacterium | reverse complement strand
ATTGCCGCGGGTGTGCTGTATCCG
Source organism: uncultured Oscillospiraceae bacterium (assembly GCA_947625945.1). Classification (GTDB taxonomy): domain Bacteria; phylum Bacillota; class Clostridia; order Oscillospirales; family Oscillospiraceae; genus Faecousia. The sequence goes on along the minus strand of CANQQI010000166.1, from coordinate 3,986 downwards.
GCCTTCCATTTGCAGCTGAGCCCCATGCTGGGGGCGGCGGCCATGAGCCTGAGCTCGGTGTTCGTGGTATCTAACGCCCTGCGGCTGCGCCTGTTCAAGCCCAAAACCGCCTCGGCGGTTGGGAATCATCCGGCCCCCAAGGCCAGGAAAATCAAGGAGGAAAAACCCATGGAAACAACGATCAAGGTAAACGGCATGATGTGCGGCCACTGCAAGGCCCGGGTGGAGCAGGCCTGCATGGCGGTCCCCGGCGCCCAGGAGGCGGTGGCGGATCTGGAAAAGAAGCAGGTGACGGTCAAGGGCACCGCCGCACCCGAAGCACTGAAGAAGGCCATCACCGACGCCGGTTACGAAGTGGCCGGCTGATATGCGCAGAGAGTTTTACTACAATTCCTGCGGATCCGGGCGGATCCACGCCTGGCGCTGGGTGCCGGAGGGGGAGCCCAAGGCGGTGATGCAGATCGTCCACGGCATCTCCGAGCACTCGGCCCGGTATGAGGAGTACGCCCAATATCTCAACAGACTGGGATTTCTGGTAGTTGCCCAGGATCACATGGGCCACGGCCTGTCCATCGGGGAGGACCGCCTCCATGGCTATTTCCATGGAGGCTGGTTTTCCGCTGTGGAGGACACCTACCAGCTCTTAGAGCGCACCCGGATGGAATATCCGGCGCTGCCCTATGTGCTGCTGGGCCACTCCATGGGCTCCTTCCTGGCGCGGAGCATTCTGGCAGAGCACCCGGACAGCGGCATTTCCGCCTGCATTCTCTGCGGCACCGCCTGGGAGAATCCCGCCCTGCTGCGGCTGGCGGTGCCCGCCTGCCAGGTCTTCTGCCGCCTGGACGGGGAGCAGGCGCCCAACCCCATGCTGGAAAGCCTGGTTTTCGGCAGCTACAACCGGCGGGTGAAGGAGCCCCGCACCATCTACGACTGGATCAATTCCAGCCCGCAAGAGGTGGACGGCTTTGTATCCGACCCTCTGTGCGGATTTATCGTCAGCGCTGGGCTGATGCGGGATATGCTTTTGGGGCTGGAGTATACCGAGCGGCGGGAGACCCTGGCCCATATGGACAAGGAGCTCCCGGTGCTGTTCGCCTCTGGGGCTGACGACCCGGTGGGCGCCTACGGCAGAGGGGTGACCCAGGCCGCCAACGCCTTTCAGCGGGCGGGGATGAAAGATATCACCGAGCAGCTGTTTCCCAACGCCCGCCACGAGATCCTCCGGGAAGCCCGGAAGGATCAGGTGTACGCCTACCTCACCGGCTGGATGGCGGATCACGCGGGTACACCAAATGAAAAACAAAGTCGGAATTACTTGAATTAGTCCAATATTTTGGACAGTTCATGTGATAGAATACAGCCAGAAAAACAAAAGGAAAGGTTGATGGTTATGTATTCTATCCGTTATGTTCATGGACACATTCAGGTTTACGACAGCAACGGCAACTTCCTGTTTTCGGCGGACAACGAACGGGAGGTCAGAGAGGAGCTGGAATCGGATGCGGAATCTGCGTCTTGATCTGTGCTATGACGGAACCAGGTACGCCGGTTGGCAGCGCCTTGGAGGCGCTGCCAACACCCTTCAGGGAAAATTGGAGCAAACCCTCTCCCAGATCCTGGGGGAGGAGATCAGTGTTTCCGGCAGCGGGCGCACCGATGCCGGCGTTCACGCTTTGGGACAGGTGGCCAATTTTCACTGCCGTAGTCAGATGCCCGCCGGGGAGATCTTGGCGGGCCTTCGCCGGTATTTGCCGGAGGATATCGGCATATATTCTTGCCAGGAGGTTCCGGAGGGGTTTCACGCCCGGCTCAGCGCCAAGGCCAAAACCTACCGCTATCGGATCTGGAACAGCGAAGAGCCCTGCGTCTTCCAGCGGCGGTATGTGGCCATCTTCCCGGAGCCGCTGGACGATGCCGCCATGGCCCGGGGGGCGGCCTATTTTCTGGGGGAGCATGATTTTTCCGCCTTCTGTCTGCGCAAGGGAAAAAAGCGCTCCTCGGTCCGCGCCATTTCCCGCTTCACCGTGGAGCGGACGGGGCATGAAGTGACCCTCACCGTTACCGGGGACGGATTTCTATATGGCATGGTGCGGATCCTGGCGGGAACGCTGATGGAGGTAGGGACCCACCGGCGGGACCCGGACAGCATCCCCGCCCTGTTTGGAGAGAAGCGGGCCCTGGCCGGGCCCCTTGCCCCCGCTGCGGGGCTGTGTCTGATGGAGGTAGACTATTGAACATCCAGATTTTCGGCAAGGCCAAGTGCTTTGACACCAAGAAAGCCCAGCGCTGGTTTAAGGAGCGGCGGATCCCATTCCAGTATGTGGATCTGGATCGCTACGGCCTGTCTGGCCGGGAATTTGACAGTGTTTTGGCGGCGGTGGGCGGCATCGAGAACCTGATCGACTATGGCGGCAAGGGGGAGGAGATCACCCTTTTGCGATACATGGACGACCGGCGGGCCAAGGAGGACAAGGTTTTTGAGAATCCTGAGCTCATGAAGACGCCCATCGTCCGAAACGGCCGCCAGGCCACCGTGGGCTTCTGTCCGGAGGCCTGGCAGCAATGGAAATAGCACGAAAGCGGTTTCCTTGGAGGAAACCGCTTTTTTTGGAAAATAAGAAAGATTGTTCTTGCAAAACTCACAAAAAAGTGGTATTGTAGGAGGGCACTATGACCAAATTCCTGGAATCCGTCAATGGCTTTGTCTGGGGCGTGCCGACGCTGGTCCTGATTTTGGGGGTGGGGCTGTATTTAAGCGCCGCCACCGGCTTTGCCCAGCTCCGGCTGTTTCCACGAGCGGTGAAGGAGTTTTTCGCCAAGCTCCGGGGCCGGGGCGGGGAAGGCCAGGGCGTTTCCCCCTTTCAGGCTCTCTGCACCGCTCTGGCGGCAACGGTGGGGACCGGGAATCTGGCCGGCGTGGCGGGGGCCATCGCCATCGGCGGCCCCGGCGCCATCTTCTGGATGTGGCTGTGCGGGATCCTTGGCATGATGACCAAGTTCGCGGAGACGGTCCTGGCGGTCCGTTACCGGGAGCGCTCCGGCCAGGAATTTGTGGGCGGCCCTATGTACATCATCCGCAACGGCATGGGGGAGAAGTGGAACGGACTTGCCCTGTTGTACTGCTTTTTTGGGATTGTGGCAGCCTTCGGCGTGGGAAACGCCACCCAGATCAACGCGGTGATCACGGGCCTCAACGGCATCCTCATTGCCTTCGGCGGGGAGGAGACTCTCCGGGGCAACCTGATCATGGGCGTGGTCCTGGCGGTTCTGGTGGCGGCCATGCTTCTGGGCGGCGCCAAACGGATCGGGCAGGCGGCGGAGCTGCTGGTGCCCTTTGCCGCCGTGGGCTATCTTCTTTTGGGGGCGGGAGTGCTGATCGGACGAGCGTCCGCTATCCCCGGGGCCTTCCGGGCCATCTTCGTGGGGGCTTTTTCTCCCGCCGCCGTCACCGGCGGGATGCTGGGCTCGGCTTACCGGGCGCTGCGGGTGGGGGTTTCCCGAGGGGTGTTCACCAACGAGGCGGGGATGGGCACCGCCTCCATCGCTCACGCCGGGGCCAGGGTGTCCCATCCCGGAGAACAGGGTCTGATGGGGATCATGGAGGTATTTCTGGACACCATCGTGATTTGTACCATGACCGCCCTGGTGATCCTGTGCAGTGGGATCCCCATTCCTTACGGGCAGGATGTGGGCGTGGAGTTGACTACTCGGGCCTTTTCCCAGTTTTACGGCTCCTGGGTCGCTGTGCCCATCGCGGCGGCGCTGTGCGCTTTTGCCTTTGCCACGGTGCTGGGCTGGGGGCTCTACGGCGCCCGATGCGCCGAATACCTCTTTGGCCGCCCTGTGTGGAAGCCCTTTGCCCTATTGCAGGCCGGCACGGTGATTTTGGGGGCGGTGCTGAAAACCGGTACGGTCTGGCTCCTGTCCGAGACCGTCAACGGCCTCATGGCCATTCCCAATCTGATCGCCCTTGCCTGGCTCAGCCC
>CANQQI010000165.1 GCA_947625945.1 uncultured Oscillospiraceae bacterium | reverse complement strand
TCCCGGCCGATGCCCCAGTCGTCATACACCGCAACGATCGCGTCCATACTCACACCGCCATGGGAATTTCATAGGGGAAGTCGTGATACCGATACCCCTCCACCCGGAAGCTGTCTGTGGTAAAGGCGTAAAAATCGGTAACTGCCGGGTCCACCGTAAATGCCGGCGCGGGATACCCTTCCTTTTCCAGCATGGCCTGTACCATGGGCACATGGCGGTCGTAGATATGGCAGTCGGCAATGACGTGGACCAGCTCCCCGGCCTCCAGGCCGGAGGCCCGGGCCATCATGTGCAGCAGCACCGCGTACTGCACCACGTTCCAGTTCCCGGCGGTGAGCATATCCTGGCTGCGCTGGTTCAAAATGGCGTTGAGGGTGTTGCCGGAGACGTTGAAGGTCATGGAGTAGGCGCAGGGATAGAGATTCATCTCGTGCAGGTCCTGGAAATTGTACAGACTGGTCAGGATCCGCCGGGAGGCGGGGTTGTGCTTTAAATCGAAAAGCACCCGGTCCACCTGGTCAAACTCCCCCTCGGGGAATTGATACTTGATGCCCAGCTGGTAGCCGTAGGCCTTGCCGATGGTGCCGTCGGGGCCGGCCCACTCGTCCCAGACGTGGCTGTGCAGGTCCGCGATCCGGTTGGACTTCTTCTGCCAGATCCACAGCAGCTCGTCCACGGCGCTTTTCCAGTAGGTCCGCCGGAGGGTCAGGAGGGGAAATTCCTCCCGCAGGTCATACCGGTTCACCACCCCGAATTTCTTGATGGTGTGGGCGGGGGTCCCGTCAGACCACCGGGGGCGCACTTCCCGGTCCGTGTCCCAGACCCCGTTTTTCAGAATGTCCAGGCAGGTCGCCCGGTAAATTTCGTCCGCCTTGCTCATGGCCGCGCCTCCTCTTCATTTTGTCCAGCATACCACATCCGCCGGGATTTTTCAATGGGTATTGCGTTTTTTCCCGGGGCGGTATATAATGAAAAAAAGGGTGTGAGACCATGAAAACCCAATCTAAAGGCCTCTCCCAGGAGGGCTTGAAGCTCATCGCCTGCGCCAGCATGCTCCTGGACCACATTGGCGCGACCCTGGCGCCCGGCGCCCTTTGGCTCCGGATCATCGGGCGGATCGCCTTTCCCATATACTGCTTCCTGCTGGTGGAGGGGGTTCACCACACCCGCCATCCGGGGCGGTACGCCCTGCGGCTGGCCATCGGCATGGTCCTTTCCGAGCTGCCCTTCGATATGCTGTTCTACGGCGGCTGGACCTGGGACCATCAGAGCGTCATGGTGACGCTGCTTCTGGCCTTCGGTATGGCCCTGGTGATGAAAAATACCAAAAGTCCCCTGGTAAAGCTCCTGGCTGTCGCGGCGGCGGCGGTCCTGGCGGAGCTGCTGCGGACAGACTACGCCGGGTTCGGCATCCTGGTGGCGGCGCTGTTCGTCCTGGTCCGGGACAGCGAGTTCCGGCTGCTGCTCCTGGCTCTGGGGCTGCCGGCCCTGGCTCTGCTCACCGGGCAAATGGATATCGAGCTGTTCTATGTGGGGGCCGTGATTCCCATCGCCTTCTACTCCGGCCGGAAGGCCACCGCCAGCCCGGCGGTGCAGTGGGCCTTTTACCTGTTCTACCCCGCCCACCTGGCGGCGCTGTGGGGCGTCCTGCGGCTGATGATGGGGCTATGGCCAATTTCCCTCTTGTAAAACCGGGAAAAATGGCGTATACTTTATAAAACACATGGAAAAGAGAGGTAATTTGCTATGGATCTGGTATCGGTTCGGGAATTGTATCGGGACGCCCCGTCCTACGCCGGAAAGACCGTCCGGGTGGGGGGCTGGGTCCGCTCCGTGCGGGCAGGCAAGCAGTTCGGCTTCATCGTGCTCTCCGATGGGACCTTTTTCAGCCCCGTCCAGGTGGTGTACCATGATACTCTGGAAAATTTCCAGGCCGTCTCCAAGACCAACGTGGGCGCGGCCCTGATCGTGGAGGGGGAGCTGGTGCTGACCCCCGAGGCCAAGCAGCCCTTTGAAATTCAGGCGGCGGCTGTCACCGTGGAGGGTCCCTCCGCACCGGACTATCCCCTGCAGAAGAAGCGGCACACCCTGGAATATCTGCGGACCATGACCCATCTGCGGCCCAGAACCAACACCTTCCAGGCGGTGTTCCGGGTCCGGAGTCTAATCGCCTACGCCATCCACCGGTTCTTCCAGGAGCGGGGCTTCGTCTACGTCCACACCCCCCTGATCACCGGCTCCGACTGCGAGGGCGCGGGGGAGATGTTCCAGGTGACCACCCTGGATCTGGCGAACCCGCCTCGCACCGAGGACGGAACCGTGGACTACAGCCGGGATTTCTTCGGCAAGGCCACCAACCTCACCGTCTCGGGCCAGCTGAATGGGGAGACCTTCGCCATGGCCTTTAAGAATATCTACACCTTCGGCCCCACCTTCCGGGCGGAAAACTCCAACACCACCCGCCACGCCGCCGAATTTTGGATGATCGAGCCGGAGATCGCCTTCGCCGACCTGTCCGACGACATGGCACTGGCGGAGGACATGCTGAAATACATCATCTCCTACGTTCTGGAGGAGGCCCCGGAGGAGATGGCGTTTTTCAACCAGTTTGTGGACAAGGGGCTCTTAGACCGGCTCCACCACGTCCTGACCTCCGACTTTGGCCGGGTGACCTATACCGAGGCCATCGCCCTCCTGGAGCCCCACAACGCTGAGTTTGCCTACCCCGTCCACTGGGGCAGCGATTTGCAGACGGAGCACGAGCGGTACCTGACCGAGGTGGTCTTCCAGCGGCCGGTGTTCGTCACCGACTATCCCAAGGAGATCAAGGCGTTCTATATGAAGCTGAACCCCGACGGCAAGACCGTGGCCGCCATGGACTGCCTGGTGCCGGGGATCGGGGAGATCATCGGCGGCAGCCAGCGGGAGGACGACTATGAAAAGCTCTCCGCCCGGATCCGGGAGCTGGGAATGAAGACGGAGGACTACGGTTTTTATCTGGACCTGCGGAAGTACGGCTCCGCCCGCCACGCCGGCTTCGGCCTGGGCTTCGAGCGATGCGTCATGTACCTGACGGGCATGGGCAACATCCGGGACGTGCTTCCCTTCCCCCGGACCGTCAACAACTGCGAGCTGTAAAAATTTGGGAGGCGCTGAAAGCGCCTCCCATTTTGATTTTACTGAATGTGGACGTGGTTATTGATGTGGTCCTGGCAGTAGCAGTAGTAGCCGTTGCACCGGGAGCAGTAGCGAAATTCCAAATCCGGGTCCGACACGTCGGTGCGGCCGCAGACGGTGCACCGGTGCGTGTAGGGCTGCTGGACCTGGGCGGTGCTGGCCTCCCAGGAGCCGGCGTTGGGAAAGGGGATGGGCTTCGCCCCGCTCTTCTTAGGCTTTTTCCGAAACAGCCGCCGGAAATTGGCCTGCCAGGACATGGGGATCACATTCAGCACGTCCTTGCCGAAGAACAGGAAGTAGTTCAGCAGGGACACCACCGGAAACAGGTTCCCCGGGAAGGGCCCGAAGAGCCCGAAGATCACCAGCGCCAAGTCCAGCACGGCGAAGATCCACGCCCGCACGGGGATGATGAACAGCAGCAAAAACTGGGCGTCGGGGTAGAGGGTGGCATAGGACAAAAACAGGCTCAGGTTCAAATAATAGGCGTCCGCCGCACCGCCGAAGATCAGGCAGTAGATATCCATCAGCACCACGCCGGAGAGGTAGAACAGGTTGAACCGGCAGGTACCCCAGATGTTTTCCATGGCCCGGCCCAGGGAGTAGTAGCACAGCAAACTGACCGCCATAAGCAGTGGATTGGAAATGTAGTAGGTCAGCGGATAGGTGATCAGCCGCCAGACCTGGCCGTGGAGAATAGCGGTCCGGTCAAAGCACAGCATGGCGTAAAGGGTGCCCTGCCTGTCGATCAGGGTCATTACATACACCAGCGCGCAGCCCAGGCTGATATAGAGCATCAGATTTGGGATCCCCTGATTGCGGTGGCGGTAGCAGAA
>CANQQI010000164.1 GCA_947625945.1 uncultured Oscillospiraceae bacterium | reverse complement strand
TTTCCCATGGAGAAAATTCGTCCCCGGACGCTGTCCGGGTTTATGGAGCTGCTGCCGGAAAAGCAGCTGAAAATGGAACGGATGATGGCGGTGCTGCGGCAGGTCTATGGGCTCTACGGCTTCGCCCCTCTGGACACGCCCATCATCGAGGATGCCCAGATCTTGCTCGCCAAGGGCGGCGGGGAGACGGAAAAGCAGATCTACCGCTTTCAGAAGGTGGACTCGGATCTGGCCCTCCGGTTCGATCTGACGGTGCCCCTGGCAAAATATGTGGCCCTCCATGAGCAGGAGCTGGCCTTCCCCTTCCGCCGGTACCAGATCGGCAAGGTCTACCGGGGCGAGCGGGCCCAGCGGGGCCGGTTCCGGGAGTTTTACCAGGCGGATATCGACATCATCGGGGACGGCACCCTGGACGTCCTCAACGAGGCGGAGATCCCCGCCATCATTTACCAGGTATTTCGCCGGTTTGGCCTGACCCGGTTCCAGATCCGGGTGAACAACCGGAAGCTCCTGTCCGGCTTCTACGCCATGCTGGGCCTGGCGGAGCGGAGCGGGGAGATCATGCGGACCGTGGACAAGCTGGACAAAATCGGCCCGGAAAAGGTGGCTGGGCTTCTTCAGGACGATCTGGGGCTGACGGTGACCCAAGCGGAGGAGATCCTCCGGTTCACCTCCCTCTCCGGCAGCCGGGACCAGGTGCTGCCGGCCCTGGCCGAATACCAGGGGAAGGAGCCGCTGTTCGACCGGGGCCTGGACGAGCTGAACACGGTGACGAAGAATCTGGCCGCCTTTGGGGTGCCGGAGGAGAATTTTGCAGTGGATCTGTCCATCGCCCGGGGGCTGGACTACTACACCGGCACCGTCTATGAGACTTTCCTCCTGGACCACCCGGAGATCGGCTCCGTCTGCTCCGGGGGCCGGTACGACGACCTGGCCGGGTACTACACAGCCCGGAAGCTCCCCGGGGTGGGCATTTCCATCGGGCTGACGAGGCTGTTTTATGTGCTGGACGAGCAGGGGCTTCTGAATGGCGCCTTGCCCAGCGCCCCCGCCGACGTGCTGGTGCTGCCCATGACGGCCGATCCCGGCCCCGCCATCGCCCTGGGAGAGTCCTTCCGCGCCCAGGGACTGCGGGTCCAGCTCTACGCCGAGCAGAAGAAATTCAAGCAGAAAATGCGCTATGCCGACAGCCTCCATGTCCCCTTCGCCGTGCTGCTGGGGGAGGACGAGCTGGCCCAGGGCAAGTGCTCCGTGAAGGATATGACCACCGGCGAGCAGCTTCTTCTCACCCCCGAGGCCGCCGCCTGCCACATTCAGAAGGCCCTGGCGGCCCTGAATGGGCCCATTATCCTGGAGAAGTGACGGTGGAGCGGGCGTTTTTGACCGCCTGGGAGAAAGCCCGGCAGGCCGCCCAGGCCCTGAGCATCCGGCTCCGACCCCAGGAGCTGACCCTCGCCGCCGCGAAAAGGGCCCTGTCCACCCGCCGCCTCAGCGACGGCTTTACCGCCCTGCGGGACGCGGGGCGGCTGGACCTGACCCTGGAGGCCCTGGCGGTGGACCGGCGCTTCACCTCCCTGTTCACAGACCCGGAGGCCAACGAGGCCCTCACCCGGCTGCTGGAGGCCGGATATCGATTTTAGAAAATGAGCCCCGGTTAAACCGGGGCCCATGCTTTATTCCTTTTCCAGGGCCATGACCTTGTCGATGCGGCGCTGGTGGCGTGGCGCCTCAGAAAACGGCGTTTCCAGCCAGGTATCCACAATGGCCAGGGCCAGGTTCTCTCCCGTGATGCCGGCCCCCAGGGCCATCATATTGGTGTCGTTGTGCTCCCGGGTCAGCCGGGCGCTGAGCAGGTCCCCCAGCAGGGCGCAGCGAACGCCCTTGATCTTGTTGGCGGTGATGGAGGCGCCGATACCGGTGGTACAAAGGACGATCCCCCGGTCGCAGTCCCCCGCCGCCACCGCCCGGGCCGCCTGGGCGCAGTAGTCGGGATAGTCGCAGCTGTCCTTGGTATAGGTCCCGAAGTCCTCCACCTCATGTCCCGCCTGACGGAGATGGGCCAGCAGGACGTTTTTCAGTTCCAAGGCCCCATGGTCGCAGCCAATAGCAATTTTCATTTTTCTTTCCTCCTAAAGGCGATGGGAGTCGAACCCACGCCGTCACCTAAATCACATAGCCGCCGTTCACCGGCAGCACCTGGCCGGTGACAAATTCCGCCTCGGCCAGATATTCGATGGCCTCCGCCACCTCCTCGGCCCGGCCGTTCCGGCCCAGGGGGGCGTCCTCCGCCAGGGTGGACAAGGTGTCCTCCGACAGCCCGGCGCACATATCCGTCAGGATCACCCCCGGGCTGACGCAGTTGACCCGGATACCGCTGGGCCCCAGTTCCTTGGCCAGGGCCTTGGTCAGGGCGATCACCGCCCCCTTGGTGGCGGAGTAGGCCGCCTCACAGGAGGCCCCGGTCTGCCCCCACATGGAGGACACGGTGACGATACTCCCCCGGCCCCTGGCCAGCATCCCGGGCAGTGCCGCCTTGACGCAATGGAACACGCCCTTGACGTTCACATCAAACAGCCGGTCCCAGCCCTCCTCCGTCACGTCCTGCACCAGGCCGTAGGCGCTGACGCCGGCGCAGCAGATGAGGCTGTCCACCGGCCCAATCCGGTCAAAGGCCGCCGCCACGCCGGGTCCGTCCGCCACGTCCTGACAGATGGGAACGGCTCCGGTTTTTTCCGCCACGCTTTTCGCGGCGGGGTGGTTCTTTTCATAGAGGAAGAAGACCCGGTCCCCCCGGGCCCGGAAACGCGCCACCGCCGCGGCCCCGATGCCCCGGGAGCCGCCGGTGATCACCACGGTTGCCATGACACCCCTCCTGACAAAGTTTTGACCGCTCAGAAAGCGGTCAAAACCAAACCCTATCTTCTCCGGCTGCGGGTACGGTGCTCCGAATACTGACGAATCGAGGAAATCTTGCTGTCCGACTCGGACATGAACTGCTTCAGCTTTTCCTCGAACAGCTGATCCGCCGATTTGGGCGCGGCGGGCACCATCATGGCGGGCCTGGGCGTTTTCTCCGATTGGCTCTCCTTCCGGGGGGCGGAGGAACGGAAGCTCCGGCTGTCCCGCTGGGGCTTGGGCTCCAGCCGTTTGATGGACAGATTGATCTTCCCGTTCTCGCATCCGATGACCATCACCTTTACGTCCTGGCCCTCCGTCAGATACTGATGGATGTCGCTGACGTAGGTGTTGGACACCTCCGAGATATGTACCATGCCGGTCTTATTCTCCGGCAGGGAAATGAACGCGCCAAAGCTGGCGATGGATTTGACTTTGCCCTCCAAAACGGCGCCTACGGTTAACTCCATAATCTTTCGCGAATCCTCCTAGTGCTACTCCTCGGGTTCAATGATGACGGTGTTGGGATCGGCCAAGCCCAGCTCCTCCTGAGCGATGAGCATGACCCCGTCCACGGTGCCCAGGGCGGACACCTTTTCCTCCAGATGGGCTTTCTTCTGTTCCAGAGCGGCCGCCTGGGTCCGCAGCGCCTCCACCTGGGACTGGGTACTCATCACCGCCCCCCGCAGGGCCAACAGCGCCGCCATAGACAATACGACGGCCGCCAGAACCACGGTCTTGGTCAGGGATTTCCCCTGCTGAAATACAATCCGATAGCGGATCTTGGGTTTTCGTGCCATGGGCGCTGCCTCCGGTCCCCCGCCGCTGGGTACGGCGGGTATTTTTCTTTATTGTAACCCATTTTTTCCAGATTGCAAAGAGATTTTTTAAAAATTTCTCGATTTTTTTGAAAAATTTTTTCAGTGGCGCCGTCAGCGCCTGGAAAAACCGCCCCACGGCCCCCCAAAAGGCGAAAAACAGGGGCCGCAGGCTTTTCCCCAGAGTGGTCTCCCAGGCCACCGCCCCCAGAGCCAGCCCGGCGCAGTTTCCCAGCCGCAGATCGCCCCCGCAGATCCCGAAGCCCAGATACAGCCACGCCCAGGCCGCCCCCAGCACAAAAGCCCCGTCGGCCCAGGCGGTGTG
>CANQQI010000163.1 GCA_947625945.1 uncultured Oscillospiraceae bacterium | reverse complement strand
CACATCCCCGCGGAGAATTGGCTAACAAACTATGAATTTCAGCGGCTCTTGAAAACCCAAAACTTGGAACCGAAGTAATTGACAAACACTACCAGCATGCTGGTGATCAGCTTCATCCAGTTCCCATCCCAGGCTAGGATGTCCACCGTCAGCATCAGGATCAGCACCTCAATCACGCCGGAGGCCACGCGGCAGCCTAAAAAGCTCACCAGCTCCTTCGCCACCACCTTGGCGGACCAGTCCGGGCTGTGGAACACGTAGGCCTTGTTGGTCACATAGGCAAAAATCACCGACACACCCCAGGCAATAATGTCGCTGACCGTGGCGGAGAGGTGTAGCCAGTTGTACAGCGGCAGATAGACGGCGTAATTGACTACGGTGGTCAATGTTCCGAAGATCACATAAATCACCAGATGCCGGTACTTCTGCCAGAGCTTGCGGACCGTTTCCATGAGATGCGGGCCTCCTTTGTATTTCTTTCATTTCTTTTATCATACCACGCCTGGGCGGCTTTCGCAAGGTTTTTTGCATTCCGGTAAAAAACCTGGGCAAAATAGCAAGGAAATCCGTCTTTCTCCCCGGGAATTTGTATAGAATTGGAATTGACATTCAAAAACTATTCGATATAATAATATCGATATCAACAAAGGAGTGGTTTCCTTGAAAGTAGCATTTTACGACGCGAAGCCCTACGACCGCCCAGGCTTTGACCGGTACGCTCAGGACGCCGGGCTGGAGATCAAATATTTCGACACCCATCTCAACGAGGACACCGTTTCCCTGGCCGCCGGCGCCGAGTGCGTGTGCGTGTTCGTCAACGACGTGGTCAGCGCCCAGGTGGTGGACGCCCTGTACGATCTGGGGGTGCGGATGGTGGCCCTGCGGTGCGCCGGGTTCAACAATGTGGACACCCGGGCCTGCTACGGCAAGCTCCATGTGTTCCGGGTCCCCGCCTACTCCCCCTATGCCGTGGCGGAGCACGCCATGGCCATGCTGCTAACCATCAACCGCCGGATCCACAAGGCCTACAATCGGACCAGGGAGTTCAATTTCAGCCTCAACGGCTTCGCAGGGTTCGATCTCCACGGCAAGACCGTGGGGGTGATCGGCACCGGAAAGATCGGCAAGGTCTTCGCCAATATCTGCAAGGGCTTTGAAATGCGGGTACTGGCATACGATAAATTTCCCGACCCGAGCACCGGGCTGGAATATGTGAGCCTGGAGGAGTTGTTCTCCGCCTCCGACGTGATCTCCCTCCACTGCCCCCTCACCGACGAGACTCGCCACATCATTGACGAGGAGGCCATCCACCGGATGAAAAAGGGCGTGACCATCCTCAACACCTCCCGGGGCGCCCTCATCGACACCGAGGCGCTGATCGAAGGCATCAAGGAGAAAAAGGTGGGCGCAGCCTGCCTGGACGTGTACGAGGAAGAGGCGGACCTCTTCTACGAGGACTTCTCCGGCCACATTGTCCAGGACGACAAGCTGGTGCGGCTCATCGCCATGCCCAACGTCATCGTCACCTCCCACCAGGCGTTTTTGACCAACGAGGCCCTGGACAGCATCGCCCACACCACCGTCGAGAATATCCGCAAGTTCTTTGCCGGCATCCCCAGCCCGGATACCGAGGTGTGCTACCACTGCGGAAATCAGGACGCCTGCCGGAAAGAGCGGGATGAAAAGTGCTTCTGATATTATGTAAACATTAATCGGTTTTCTTCAGCCCCGGCGCAAGCCGGGGCTGGTCTTTTTTCCCATGGGCTTCCCGTCAGAAAGGGGCCGGCGGAGAAGGCATTTTTTCAAAAAGGCGCTATTTTCCCTTTTTGGAAAACCACTTGTCCAGCAGCTGCCGGAACCGGCCGGAGCCGGCCTTCTCCCGCAGCCTCGATCGCAGCTCCGGGGGCTGATCCTGGAGCTTCTCATCAGGGATCTGGCGCTTTTTCAGGCGGCTGTCTGTAATCTCCCGGAGCAGGGCGTACAGCACCGACATCAAGGGGATCATCAACAGCATCCCGCCGATGCCCATCAGCTCGCCGCCGACAGTCACCGCCAGCAGTACCCACATCCCGGGCAGGCCGATGGAGGTGCCCACTACCCGGGGGTAGATCATATTGTTCTCGATTTGCTGCAAAACAAGGAACATGACCACAAACCAAATGGCAAGAATGGGATCGTCCACCAGAATGAAGAACGCGCCCACAATACAGCCCACAAACGCGCCCACCACAGGGACCAGGGCCGTCACCGCCACCAGCACGCTGACCAGCGGGATGTAAGGCATCCGGAAAATAGCCATGGACACGGCGAACAGGCAGCCCAGAATACAGGCCTCCAGGCACTGCCCGGACAGGAAATTGGAGAAGGTGGCGTTGGTCATCCGCAGAATCCGCACCGTTCCGTCACAGAACGCCTCCGGGAAGAAGGCGTACAGGAGCCGCCGGCCCTGGCGGGCCAGGATCTCCTTCCGGAACAGGCAATAGACGGAAAAGACCAGGCTGATAAACAGATTCACCACCACGCCGGTCACGGTGCCCACGGCGGTAAACGCCTGGCTGAACAGCTTGGAAAGGCTGTCCCCAGCGAAGGTGGCCGCCTGCTGGACCAGGGCGGCCCAGTTCACCTTTTCCAGATCCGTGTTCTGCCGGAGCCACTGGGTCAAATTGGGATTGTCCCGGAGGAAGTCCTGAACATATCCCGCTACCCGCCGGAAAAAGTCCGGCAGCTTGGCGGCCAGCGCGGAAACGGTGGCGGTGATCTGGGGCAGCAGCAGCTGCACCACCGCGAAAATCACCAGCAAAACGGCGAGGACCGTCAGCAACAGCGCCAGCGTCCGGCGCAGGCCGGGCTTTTTCACCCCGCGAAGCAGGTTTTCAAATCCCCGCAGGGGCACGTTCAGCACAAAGGCAATGGCTGCGCCCACAATAAAAGGGGAAAAGAGCCGCCCCACCCCGGTGACAAAAGCGGTGAGCCGCTCCGTCTCGTGGAGCAGCCAATACAGCACCACGCAGCCCGCCGCACCGAGAAAGATCCGCCAAAGGGTCTTCTTTTCGATTTCCATAGGCTTTCCCTCCCCCACCGTCAAATTTTTTCCAGCGCCCGGCACAGGGCGTCCACCGCTTCCTCCGTAGTCGCCCAGCTGGTGCAAATGCGTACCGCCTGATGCTTCTCGTCCACCCTACCCCAGGGGCTCAGCACAAATTCCCTGCCCAGCTCCGCAAGAGCCTTGTCCGGCAGAATGGGAAAGATCTGATTCGTCGTGCTTTCCACCAGGCAGGAAATCCCCTTTTCCGCCAGCACGGCTCGGATTTGGTCCGCCTGGCGGTTGGCCTTCCGGCAAATGGCGAAGTATCGATTTTCCTGGAACAGCTCGTCAAACTGGATGCCCAGCAGCCGGCCCTTGGCCAGCATCCCGCCCCGCTGCTTGATGAGGTAGCGGAAATCCCGGGCAAGTTCGGGATCAGAGATCACCACCGCCTCCCCAAAGAGGGCCCCGCACTTGGTCCCGCCGATGTAAAACACGTCGCAAAGCTGTGCCAGGTCCGGCAGCGTCACGTCGCTGCCCCGGGCGGTGAGGCCATAGCCCAGCCGGGCGCCGTCCACAAACAGATACAGCCCAAATTCCCGGCAGACCTGGGACAGCGCCCGCAGCTCCTCCCGGGTGTACAGGGTCCCCAGCTCCGTTGGATGGGAGATGTACACCAGCTTGGGCTGGGCCATGTGCTCCCCGTCCGGGTCCGCCAAGTGGCTCTCCGCCGTCCGGCGGACCTGCTCGGCGGTGATCTTCCCGTCCGCCGACGGCAGGGGCAGCACCTTGTGCCCCGTGGCCTCCACAGCGCCGGTCTCATGGACGTTGATATGGGCGCTGACCGCGCCGACAGCCGCCTGATGGGGCCGGAGGGCGGCGGCAATCACGGTCAGATTGGCCTGGGTGCCGCCTACCAGGAAATGGACCGCCAGATCCTCCCGGCCGCAGGCCCGGCGAATCCGCGCTGCCGCGCTCTGACAAATGGCGTCCGTGCCATAGCCGGGGGTCTGATCCAGATTTGTGGCCGCCAGCCGGGCCAGAATACT
>CANQQI010000162.1 GCA_947625945.1 uncultured Oscillospiraceae bacterium | reverse complement strand
AAGCTGGTGGAGCTGGTGGGGAAGCCCTATGACGATCCTGCCTGGGAGGAGCTGCTGGACCAGCTGACCTTTGACGAAATGGTGACCCTGATCGGCGATTCCTTCCACTGGACCATGCCCGTGGCCTCGGTCCAGGCCCCCGGCAGCCGGGACGAGAACGGCCCCCAGGGCCTGACCGCCTCCCTCTTCTCCGGCGGCCTGGCGGATGTGGAGGCCACCGCCTTCACCTCCGAGGACGTGATGGCCGCCACCTTTAACACGGAGCTGATGTACGAGATCGGCCGGGTCATCGCGGGGGACTGCATCGAGGCCGGGGTGGACATTCTCTACGGCCCCGGCAACAACATCCACCGGACTCCCTACGGCGGCCGGAACTTTGAATACTACTCCGAGGATGGCTTCCTGTCCGGGGAAATGTGCCGCTACGAGGTCCAAGCCATGGAGGAGCGGGGCGTCCATGTGGTGATGAAGCACTTCGCCCTGAATGACTGTGAGCAGGATCGGATCGGCCTGGGCGTCTGGCTCAACGAGCAGTCCGCTCGGGAGCTGTATCTGAAGGCCTTCCAGGCCCCCATTCAGGACGCGGGGGGCAACGGCGTCATGACCGCTTACACCCGCTGGGGCTGCATCTGGTCCGGCGCCAACGGCCAGCTGATCAACGGTATCCTCCGGGATGAGTGGGGCTGCCAGGGCCTGATCATCACGGATAACGTCCTGTCCGATTACATCAGCGGCGTGGATGGCGTCCTGGCGGGCGTCTCCACCTACGACTCCATGATGACCTTCATCATTACGAACCAGCTGCCCAAGTACAGCCAGGACGGTGCCGTGGTCCAGGCCATGCGGGAGGCCTGCCACCACGACCTCTACGCCCTGGCCAACTCCACCGCCATGAATGGCGTGGGAAAGGATACCACCATCAAGCTCCTGACGCCGGGAAGCATTACCGTGGTGACGGTGCTGTTCTACCTGGTTTTGGCGGGATGCCTGGTTTGCGGCTGCTTCTGGACGATCCGGAGCATGAAATTCCGCCGCGGCGATGTCTGCAAGGATTTCCGGGCCTACCGGAAGCAGTATCGCGACGCCCAGAAAACGAAGGAACCGAAAACCTGATTCAAAAAGCTCCGGCGGGATCTTGCCCGCCGGAGTTTTTAAAGCCCGGAAAAAATTTGCCTGGACGGTTGCGAATCGTCCCTGACGGCGTTATAATAAGGTGTATTTTGGAGCGGGCGGCGCCCGAAAAGGAGGATTCACGCCATGTCTCAGTTTTCTCAGGATTACCGGGAGAGAATGCTCCCCGGCTATGTCTCGGAATTTGCCCAGACCGACCCGGAATTTACCCGGCTGTTTGATGATTTTGTATTCGATCAGGTGATCAATCAGGATGAGCTTCCCGTCCGGACCCGGTTCCTGGCCATCCTGGCGGCGCTGCTGGGCTGCCAGGGGGAGGAGGAATTTCGCCGGATGCTGCCCGCCGCCCTGAACGTCGGCGTTACGCCGGTGGAGGTGAAGGAGACGGTCTACCAGGCCGCCGCCTATCTGGGGATCGGGCGGGTGTACCCCTTCCTGCGGATCACCAACCAGGTTTTTGCCGCCCGGGGCATCTCCCTGCCCCTGCCCAACCAGGCTACCACCGCCCCCGCCACCCGCCGGGAGGCGGGCACCCAGGCCCAGGTGGACATCTTCGGGGAGCAGATGCGGGACTTTTACCGCTCCGGCCCGGAGGAGAGCCGCCACATTCGGTATTTTCTGGCGGCCAACTGCTTCGGAGACTACTACACCCGCCGGGGCATGGATTACCGGCAGCGGGAGATGATCACCTTCTGCTTCCTGGCGGCTCTGGGAGGCTGCGAGCCCCAGCTGGTGAGCCACGCCAAGGCCAATCTGCGGATCGGCAACGACAAGCGGTTCCTCATCCAGGTGCTGACCCAGTGCCTGCCCTATATCGGCTACCCCAGGACTCTGAACGCACTGGGGTGCGTAGAGGAAGCGGCGAAATAAGGATTTTTAGCACTCTATTTAATAGAGTGCTAAAATTTACAGTTTGGACATCATTTGTCCACACATTATTCATATTCCAGGGGTAGAGTATTCTCAGAACAAAGAAAGAAGGTGGTTCCCAATGGGCCCTGTTTCCGGCGCAGGCTGGATGCGGCGTCCGGTGGGACGCTGAAAACCGATTTCCAATCTACCCCATCGGCATCAAAAGGGCGGACATAATATTTACAGTTTTTAGGAGGTATGTATTATGTTTGAACTGAGACCTTATCGCAAGAGCAAAGCTGAGATCGCTTACAACCCCTTCCGGGAGATGGAGGAAATGGAGCGCCGCTTCTTTGAGGAGCCCTTCGGTTCCTTCTTTGGCAGCGCGGACATTGCCGAATTTAAGACGGACATCTCCGACGAGGGCGACCACTATCTGCTGGAGGCGGACCTGCCCGGCTTCGACAAGAAGGACATCCATCTGGAGATTTCCGACAACACCCTGACGGTCAACGCCGAGCGGCACTCGGAGCATGAGCAGAAGGACAAGAAGCAGAAATACATCCGCGTGGAGCGGTCCTATGGCAAGTACAGCCGTCAATTCGACGTTTCCGCCATCGATACGGATCATATCAAGGCGAAATACGACAATGGCGTGCTGCGGCTGACCCTGCCGAAAAAGCAGGAGATTCTTCCCCAGGCCCGGCGCCTGGAGATCGAGTGATTTTCGTAAAAGCTGTTTCAAACCAAATCGGGCGGTATGGCCAAAGCCATACCGCCCGATTATTGTATGGAAGTTCGCTAATCCACTTGGGCCTGCCCCAGCATGACCTTCAGGATCTCCACATCCGTCCCCGCCATGCCCGTCCGGCCGATGTAGCCCATGCTCTTGATGGTGCGCTCCACGTCCTCCTGGACGATGCCCTCCTCGCTGCCGAAGACGATCCCCGCCATGCTCATGGTGTGGCCCAGGATGGCGGCGTTGAGGGAGGAGGCAATCTTGGCGGCGCAGGAGGCCTTGGCTCCGTCGCAGAGGATGCCCCCCACGTTGGCCAGGGTGTTGATCACCGTGTTGGAGATCTGCTCCAGACTGCCCCCGTACAGGAAGGTGATCGCCGCCCCGGCGCCGCAGGCGGCGGATACCGCCCCACAGAACGCGGACAGGTCCCCGATATTCCGCTTGATGTGGATGGACACCAGATTGCTGATCACCAGGGCCCGGTAGGTCTGCTCCTGATCGGCCCCCAGCTCCTTGGCGTATTCCAGCACCGGCAGGGAGACGGTCATGCCCTGGTTCCCGCTGCCGGAGTTGATGACCACCGGCAGGGCGCAGCCGTTCATCCGGGCGTCGGACCCGGCGGCGGCAGCGGCGATGGCCCGAATTTTAATGTCGTCGCCGTAGGCGCTGCGGAGCAGGTAGCCGATCCGGGCGCCGTACTTGCCGGTGAGGCCCTCCCGCGAGATGGCCTGGTTCAGCTCCGCCTGCCGCCCAATCACCTCCCGGATGTCGTCAAAGTCCACGGTGCGGGCAAATTCCACGATTTCCGCCATGGTCATGTCCAGCCCCTTCACCCGGGCCTCCCGGTTCATGGGTTCGTGGGCGAAGAGCACCTCCCCGTCCTTGACCACCTTGGTGATCAGGGTGTGCCGGTTCATGACGATCACCTGGGCGGTGTGCTCCGGGGACTCCACGGTGACGTCCACATAGAGATTGTCCACCCCGGTGGCCAGGCGGCACTGGCAGAAATGGCGCTTCAGCAGTTCCCGGGCCTGGGCCCGGTGGGCCTCCGTAATGCTGGAGAGGACCTCCAGCTTGGCGTCGGCGTCGCCCCCTACAATCCCTAGGATGGTGGCGATCTCAATGCCCACCATGCCTCCGGAGTTGGGCACCGTGACGCTTTTCACATTTTTCACGATGTTGCCGCTGCAAAGCACCGTGGCCCGCTCCGGAAATTCCCCCAGGACCTGCCGGGCGCGGGCCGCGGCGTAGGCGATGGCAATGGGCTCGGTGCAGCCCAGGGCGGTGATCAGCTCGGAGCGAAGCACGGATAGATAGTTCTCTCGAACGGCGGGTTCCATTGGCCTCATCCTTTCTCTTTGGGTCCGGCGGC
>CANQQI010000161.1 GCA_947625945.1 uncultured Oscillospiraceae bacterium | reverse complement strand
GCCTGCAACAACGAAAGCGAGTTTTTCCAGGAGTACAAGCTCCAGTCCGCCATCACCTTTGCCATCGACCGGGACACTCTGGTGGAGGACAACTACCGGGGCTTCGCCCGGAGCGCCACGCTGCCCGCTTCTCCCCAGTCTCCCTATTACAGCGAGGGTCTGGCCTCCCGCTACGGTTACGACGCCGAGAAATTCTCCCAGGCGGTTGCCTCCGCCGGGGCGATTGGGGAGACTGTGCGGCTGCTGGTGAACGCTGACGACAGCCTCCGCCTCCGTGTGGCAAAGGCCATTGCCGAAATGCTGACCGCCGGGGGGCTGGTGGTGGAGATCGTGGAGTGCAGCAGCGCCAACTTCCTGACCCGGCTGGTGGAGCGGAATTATGAGCTGTACCTGTCCCAGACCAAGCTGTCCGCAAATATGGACCTGTCCGCCTTTTTCTACGTCACCGGCACCCTGAGCTATGGAGCCATGGACGATCTGGCGACCTACAGTTTGTGCCTGGAGGCCCTGGCAAACCGGGGCAATTACTACAATCTGCATCAAAAGATTATGAACGAGGGCAGGCTCATCCCCATTTTGTTCCGCAGCTATGCCATTTACGCCACCCGGGGCCTGATGACGGGGCTGACCCCCGCACGGGACAATGTGTTTTTCTACACCCTGCGGAACCTGCCCAGCCAGCCCGCCGCCTCGGAGCCCACTGGAGAACCAACCGACGGTACCGCCACTGGTACAGACGACGGTTCCACGCCGCCGGCCACGGGCCCGGACGGCACCGACCCGGGGACCACGGCTCCCGGCGCCTCCGCCCCCGGGACTACCGCGCCGGGGACCACGGCGGGACCGTAGGGCGCAGGCGTGCCCATTGTGTGCTTTTCCCAAAAACGGAGCGGGACCCACTGGGTCCCGCTCACAATGTTTTCAAGAATGTTTCCAGCCGGTCCAGCCCCAGTGCCAGCTGGGAATCGCCGCAGCAGTAGGAGATCCGAATGTGCCCCTCGCCGCCGAAGCAGCTTCCGGGCACCGCCGCCACCGCCGCTTCCCGGATCATCCGGCGGCAAAACTCGTCCGAAGACAGGCCGAACCGGGCAATATCCGGAAAGACGTAGAAGCCGCCCTTCGGTTCGGGGAAGGACAGCCCCATTTCCCGGAGCCTGCGGCAGACGTATTCCCGCCGCCGGGCGTATTCCGCCGCCATATGGGCAGGGGATAGGGTCAGGGCGGTGACGCAGGCGGTCTGCAAAAAGGTGGGCACGCTTGCCACCGCCGCCGCCCCCAGCAGCACCAGCCGGGCGATCGTTTCCTCCGGCCCGATGAGATAGCCCACCCGCCAGCCGGTCATGGCGTAGGGCTTGGAAAAGCTCTGGCACAGCAGAACCTGCCCCGCCAGCTCCGGATCCAGGGTCAGATCCGGCGTCCCGGGGGTGAGGGGGGCGTATACATTGTCGCAGATCAGGGTGATGGGCTTGCCCGTCACCGCTTTTTTTACCGCCGCCAGCGTCTCCTGGGTGTAGACTACCCCGGTGGGATTGTTGGGGCTGTTGAGAACGATGGCCCGGGTCCTGGGGGTGACGGCCTGCTCCAGCGCCTCGGCCGGGAGCTGGTAGTCCCATTTTTCGGTGGGCAGAAATACCGGAGTCGCCTGGGCCAAATGGGCCAGCGTCTCATAGAGGGAAAAGGCGGGAGTGGGGATGAGTACCTCGTCCCCCGGTCCCAGGGTTCCCAGGAACGCAGTGAACAGGGCCTCCGTTGCCCCGGCGGTGATCAGCACCTGCTTTTCCGTGCAGTCGAAGCCCCGGTCCGTCTCAAAGGCGGCCACCGCCGCCCGCAGCGCCGGAAGTCCCTGGTTGGGGGCGTAGTGGGTCTGCCCGGCCTGGAGGGCGGCCCAGGCGGCGTCCTTGATGGGCTGGGGCGTGTCGAATTCCGGCTCCCCCAGGGTCAGCTCCACGCAGCCGGGGACCGTCTTTGCCAGGGCGGTAAAGGCCCGGATGCCGCTGGGGACCAGCCGGGCCATCCGCGGGCTCTGGGGGATCATTGAAATCCCTCCGCCAGGGCCTCGAAGAATTCCACACCCTTGATCAGAATGCTTTCATCAAAGTCAAAGTTGTCCGAGTGCAGGGCGGGAACGTCCCCCACCCCCAGGAAGAAGAACAGCCCCGGAAGCGTCTTCTGGTACCAGGAGAAATCCTCGGTGATCATGCTGGGGGCCGCCAGCTCGGAGAAGTCCACCACCTTCCGCACCCGGTCGTACAGCGCCGGGGGATTCATGATGGCGGGATAGCCGTCGTTCATGTAGATATTCACGGTGCAGCCGTAACTCCGCTCCACCTCTTTGCCGGCGGAGACGATGCCTGCCCGCATGCTGTAAAATACGTCGTCCTGGAAGACCCGCAGGCTCCCCTCTAGCCGGGTGTGGCCGGAGATCACGTTGCACACCGTGCCGCTCTCCATTTTCCCGAACTTCAGCACCCGGTAGATATTCTTGGGCAGCGCGCCCTCCATAGCCATGACCCGGCGGTAGAACTCCACCCCGGCGGCCATGGCGTCGATTCCCTCCTCCGCCTTGGCAATGTGGGCAGGCCGGCCGATGATGTCCACCTTCACCTCGCAGGAGCGGCTCATCATCTCATTTTTCCGGCTGGCCACGGTCCCGGCCTCCAGGCCGGGCCACAGGTGCAGGGCGAAGATCGCCTCCACATGGTACTGCTTGAACAGCCCGGTGGCGCACAGGTCCTTGGCCCCGCCGGTGGTCTCCTCCGCCGGCTGGAACACCAGCAGGATGTTCCGGGGCATAGCGGTTTTTTTGTCCAGCCGCCGGGCCAGCTCCAGCAGGATCGCCATGTGTCCGTCGTGGCCGCAGGCGTGCATCTTGCCGGGATATCGGGATGCGAAGCGCAGCCCGGTCTGCTCATGGATTGGCAGGGCGTCGGCGTCCGCCCGGAAGGCGATGGCGCTGCTTTGCCCAAAGTCGAACCAGGCGCACAACGCCCCCTCCATGGGGGAAAACACCCGGCAGGAGAGCCCCTCCAGGCCCTTCCGCAAATAGGCCATGGTGCCGGGCAGCTCCCGATCCAGCTCCGGGATCTGATGAAGCGCGCGGCGGTCGTCGATGATTTGCATATCCCTCGCCTCCTTGGCACTCATTATAAAGCATTTCCCGGGCAATGTCAATTTCCACCCCTTGTGTTTCGGGCAAAAAGATGGTATGATGGGGAAAACGAAAGGAGCGACCCCTATGAATGCCCAGCAGATCATCGAATACATCCGTACCTCCGAAAAAAAGACCCCGGTGAAGGTCTATTTGTGGCTCCGGGAGCCGGTGGACTTTCCAAAATGCCACATTTTCCCCGCCGCCCGGGGCTGCCAGATCCTTTTTGGGGACTGGCGGGACATCGGCCCGGTGCTGGAGGCCAACGGGGAAAAAATCGAGCACTATGAGGTGGAGAACAACTGCCGCAATTCCGCTATTCCCATGCTGGACCTGAAGGACATTCCCGCCCGAATCGAACCTGGCGCCATCCTCCGGGAGCAGGTGAAGATCGGGAAGAACGCCGTCATCATGATGGGCGCCATCCTGAACATTGGCGCGGAGGTGGGGGAGGGCACCATGATCGACATGGGTGCCATCCTGGGCGGCCGGGCCACCGTGGGGAAGAACTGCCATATCGCCGCTGGGGCGGTGCTGGCGGGGGTCATCGAGCCCGCCTCGGCCACGCCGGTGGTGGTGGAGGACGAGGTGCTGGTGGGGGCCAACGCCGTGGTGCTGGAAGGCGTCCGCATTGGTGCCGGCGCGGTGGTGGCCGCCGGGGCGGTGGTCACCCGGGACGTGCCCCCCGGGGCAGTGGTAGCCGGGTGCCCGGCCAAGATCGTCAAGTGGAAGGACGCGGAGACCAGCTCCAAAACCGCCCTGGAGCAGGCGCTTAGAGAGCTGTAAAATGTGGCGAGGGTAGAAAGGCTCCTACCGCTCCCAGACAAACTGGGAACCTGAGATGCTTTCTACGCCGCCCTGCCGCCATCCAAATCGCCAGCCGGGGAAGCTCCCCGGCTGGCTTTTCCATTTCCCTATAATAATACCCCCTGCCGTAGTCATTCTCCTACAACAGGGGGCTTCTTGTCTACTGCCTGTTTTTCATGGGGCAGTGTAAATTGC
>CANQQI010000160.1 GCA_947625945.1 uncultured Oscillospiraceae bacterium | reverse complement strand
TCCGGTTCTTCCCCCTTCGCCCTCCGCTTCCTCCTCCAGTACCGGTAGGCCACCTTGCCCACCAGGGTCTTGGGCAGCTCCTCCCGGAAGACGATCTCCCGGGGCATGGCGTACTTGGCGATCCGCTCCCGGCAGTAGGCCAGAATTTCCTCCTCCAGGGCCTTGCTGGGGGTCACGCCGGGGGCGGGGACGATGTAGGCCCGGACCCGCTGGCCCCGGTAGGAGTCCTTGACCCCGATGACGCAGGAGAGCAGCACCTTCTCATGGCCATCCAGAATGTTTTCCAGCTGGGAGGGGTAGACGTTGTAACCGGAGGTGACGATCATCCGCTTGATCCGCTGGCGGAAATAGAGGAAGCCGTCCTGGTCCATGTAGCCCAGGTCACCGGTATGGAGCCAGAGCCGCCCGTCGTAGTGCCGCCGGAGGACCTGAACCGTCTCCTCGTAATTGTCCAGGTAGCCCAGCATCACCGTGGGGCCGGAGAGGCAAATCTCCCCCTCGGCGTTGGGAGGCAGCTCCCGGTCGGTGCCGGGGGTGACAATTTTATAATAGGTATCGGGGAAGGGCACCCCAATGGAGCCGGGGCGGGCGTAGTCCTTGGGGGTCAGGCAGGAGGCGGTGACGCACTCGGTGGTGCCGTAGCCCTCCCGGATCTGCTCGGAGCAGTTGTGTTCCTTTAGGAACCGGTCCACCTTCCGCTTCAGCTCGGGGGAGAGGGAGTCCCCGCCGGAGAAAATGCCCTTGAGGAAGCTCAGGTCCACCCCCTCCAGGCCCTCCGCCCGCAGAAGAGCTTCAAACAGGGTGGGTACCCCGGGGACCAAATTAGGCTTTTGCTTTTTGAGGATCTCGGCGTAGATCTGCACGCTGAACTGGGGCACCAGGATGCAGGTGCCGCCGCCCACCAGGGCGGTGTGGATGCCGATGCCCAGGCCGAAGCCGTGGAAGACCGGCATGATGGAGAGCATCTTCATTCCCGTGATGCTCACCAGTCCCGAAGCGGCGATGGTTTGCAGGGCCAGGGCGTTGAAATTGAGGTTGGACAGCCGAATGCCCTTGGTGGTGCCGGTGGTGCCGCCGGAGTAGAGGATGGCGCCGCAGTCCTCCGCCTCCCCGTCGTCGGGGGGCAGGGTCTCGTTTTTCCCGGCGGCCACCATCTCCGTCCAGAGCAGATACCCGGATTTGGGGAGCTTGGGAATGGCCCGGCCGCCCTTGGTCAGGGGGTAGGCGGCGTTCAGGGGGAAGGGCAGCTCGTCAGCGATTTTGGCGATCAGGATGGTCACATTCTCCCCAGCCACCTGGGCCACCTTGCCGTAGAACTGGTCCAGGGTCAGAATGGCCTTACTGTGGGAGACCTTCAGGAAAAAGTCGATCTCCTGAACGGCGGAGAGGGGGTGGATCATATTGGGCACCGCGCCAATGCGGTTGAGCCCGTAAAAGCAGGCCAGGGCCTGGGGCGTGTTGGGCATACAGATGGTCACCCGGTCGCCCTTGCGGATGCCCAAATGATACAATCCCCGGGCGGCTGCTTCGACTTTTTTCAAAAAGGCGTCGTAGCGGGTGGCCTTTCCGAAAAAAAGGTAGGCGGTCAGTTGGGGGTGGCGCAGGGCGGTCTCCCGCACCAGCTGATACATGGTTTTGGAGGGGTAGTCTAGGGAGGCCGGCGTATTTCCGTAGAATGCCAGCCAGGGAGCGTTGGCGGACAGGCCCATAGGGGATTCATCCTTTCGTGGAAGACAGTTTTCCTTTATTATAACAGGCCCCGGGAGAAATTTCCACCCCTCACGAAAAAAATGCTGGAAAAAGGCTTGTTTCCCGAGGCCGGGTGGCGTATAATGTAGGAAACAACCGCCCAAGGAGGACTTGCCATGCTGATTAAGGGGATCGCCCTGCTTTCCGCCATGGCGGCGCTGGCCATCTGCGCCCTGGCGGGGGGCTTTTCGTCGCTGGGATGGCTCTGGCTGCTGCCGGTGGGCTTTTTGGGGACTTTTTTGGTGCTGGCGCTGATCGCCTTCCTATTTCTGCTGATCCTGTGCGCCAGGGTGAACATGGACGTGCCCCAGGAGGAGGACGACCCCTTCTACCGGAAGGTGACGAATCTCTACGCCGAGGCCATCACCCAGATCCTTTTCATGCGGATCGAGTCCAAGGGCCTGGAGCAGCTTCCGAAAACCGGTCGGTTCCTGCTGGTGTGCAACCACCTGCACATCCTGGACCCGGTGCTGCTGCTGGCAAAGCTGCCCCACGCCCAGCTGGCCTTCATCTCTAAGTGGGAAAATTCCAGCATGTTCGTGGTGGGCAAGCTGATGCACAAGATCCTGTGCCAGATGATCAACCGGGAGAACGACCGGGAGGCCCTGAAAACCATCCTCAAGTGCGTCAAGATCATCAAGGAGGACAAGGCCTCCATCTGCGTCTTCCCGGAGGGCTACACCAGCCTGGACGGGAAGCTCCACCGCTTCCGCAGCGGCGTGTTTAAGATCGCTCAGAAGGCCAACGTGCCCATCGTGGTCTGCACGATCCAGAACACCCAGAACGTGTTCCACAATATTTCCCGCCTGCGGCCCACGAAGGTACGGTTCCACCTGGTGGCGGTGATCCCGCCGGAGGAGCTCAAGGGCGTCACCGCCGTGGAGGTGGGGGAGCGGGTCCATACGCTGATGGCGGAGGACCTGGGCCCGGACCTGGTGGCGGCGGAATAACCATACCCATCCCCGGCCCGGCGCCGGAGTATCAATTTGGAGGATAACTATGAAAAACAGCGAAAAAACCCTGGATATGATCGTGAACCTGTGCAAGGGGCGGGGCTACGTCTACCCCGGCTCGGAGATCTACGGCGGCCTGGCCAACGCCTGGGACTTTGGCCCCCTGGGCGTGGAGTTTAAGAACAACGTGAAAAAGGCCTGGCTGAAAAAATTCGTCCAGGAGTCGCCCTACAACGTGGGCCTGGACGCGGCGATCCTGATGAATCCCCAGACCTGGGTCACCACGGGCCATGTGGGCAATTTCTCCGACCCATTAGTGGACTGCCGGGGCTGCGGCGCCCGGCAGCGGGCGGACAAGCTCATCGGCGACAGCGAGAGCGGCAAGGACGTCAACGTGGACGCCATGAGCTTCGAGGAGATGGACGCCTATATCGCTTCCCATGAGGACGTGGTCTGCCCCGTCTGCGGCAAGCACAGCTTTACCCCCATCCGGAAGTTCAATCTGATGTTCAAGACCCAGATCGGCGTCACCGAGGACACCGCCTCCACGGTCTACCTCCGGCCGGAGACGGCCCAGGGCATTTTCGTCAACTTTGCCAACATCCAGCGGACCACACGGCGGAAGCTGCCCTTCGGCGTGTGCCAGGTGGGCAAGGCCTTCCGCAACGAGATCACCCCGGGCAACTTCATCTTCCGCATCCGGGAGTTTGAGCAGATGGAGTGCGAGTTCTTCTGCAAGCCCGGCACGGACCTGGAGTGGTTTGCCTACTGGAAGGACTTCTGCAAGAATTGGCTTCTGAGCCTGGGCATCCACGAGGAGAGCCTGCGGCTGCGGGACCATGAGCCGGCGGAGCTGGCCTTCTACTCCAGGGCCACTACGGACATCGAGTATCAGTTCCCCTTCGGCAGCGGCTGGGGCGAGCTGTGGGGCATTGCGGACCGGACGGACTATGACCTGGGCCGCCATCAGGAGGCCTCCGGCAAGAGCCTGGATTACTTCGACCAGGAGACCGGGGAGCACTACATCCCCTACGTCATCGAGCCCAGCCTGGGCTGCGACCGGGTGGCGCTGGCCTTCCTGTGCGAGGCTTACGACGAGGAAGTGGTGGGCCAGGACAAGAAGGGCAACCCGGATATCCGCACGGTGCTGCACCTGCACCCCTATTTGGCGCCCTTCAAGGCGGCGGTGCTGCCCCTGTCCAAGAAGCTCTCCGGCAAGGCCGAGGAGATCTACCGGTCGCTCCAAAAGGACTTCATGGTGGACTTCGACGACTCCGGCTCCATCGGCAAGCGCTACCGCCGGCAGGATGAGATCGGCACGCCTCTGTGCGTGACGGTGGATTTCCAGACCGTGGGCGACGAGACGACCCCGGCGGACAACTGCGTCACCGTCCGGGACCGGGACACCATGGAGCAGGTCCGCATCCCCATCGCGGAGCTGAAGGACTATATCGA
>CANQQI010000159.1 GCA_947625945.1 uncultured Oscillospiraceae bacterium | reverse complement strand
ACCGCTCCACATATCCCTCGGGCAATACAGCAGGATCCTTCATGGCGTTTTCCCCTCCTTTTTGTCGATACCATTATAGCATAAAACCCCTTCTTTTTCAAGACTTGTTCTTTTCGGGGATTCTGGTAAGATAGGAGGGGAAAAGGAGGGAAAAACCATGGAAAACGCCTTGGAACTGTACCGGGACCAACTGGCCCGGCGGGAGCTGGGGAATCTTACCGGGGTTTTGGCCAGCCATGGCCTGGCGCTGACGGAGGAGGATGTGTCCTCCCTGCTGGAGCTGCGCCGGACCGCGCTGGGGAATGCCGGGCGGGTGGAGCTGGGGGGCGGTGCGCTGCCCAAGCTGGCCCAGGCCTTCTGCGACTCGCCCTATGTGGACCGGCAGAATTTCCCCACGGTTCTGGGGGAGCTGCAGGACGCCTTCTACTACTACAAAACCGAGTGCCACGACCAGTTTTCCGACGAGGAGCTGATCGAGTACATGGTACGGGTCTTTAATGGCCCGGCGGAGGGCTCGGCGGAGCTGCTGTGTGGGCTGTCCCTGGAGGAGCTGTGCCGCTGGGCCAGGAACGACGGGGAGATCCCCTTTGAGGAGGGGCTCTATTGACCGGGGAACTGGCCGCCGCCGGGGCCTACACCCTGCTGGCGGGGCGGATCCGGGCCTATCTTCAGGCCCGGGGCCGGCCGGGGGACACCTCCATCCGGACCGAGACGGCCCGGGAGCTGCTTACGTCCCTGGAATACACCATGAACCTGGCCCCCGGCCCCGACCCGGCCCGGAGCTTTGAAAACGGCCTGGCGATTCTGAAGGGGAAGGAGCGGGCCGCTTGGGACCTGCTCCGCCTGGTCCGGGCCACGGCCCCGGAGGACGTGTGCTTCTTTGAGGCCCTGGGGGAATTGGAGACGTTCCTGCGGGGATATGAACCGGCGCTTTTCGCCCATTTTTGTCCCTCCCCGCCGGACTACGGCCCCCTGCTGCCGGTCCCGGGAAATATCAAGGGGATCGACTACTGCCTGTTGTTCCTGGACCGGCTGTGGCTGGAAAATCAGCTCCTGGCGGCCTTTACTCCGGAGGAGCTGGACGCCTGCTGGGCCACCTCCCTGGACCTGGGGGGCCTGCCGGAAAATTTGGCGGAAAAGCCCCTGCTCCACGGCCTGGGCAGCTGTCTGCTTTCCCCGGGGGACCTGCCCCTGGGGGCGGGGGAGCTGGAAAAATTGGAGGGGGAATTTTCCCGGCCGGAGGCCCTCGCCCAGGGTCTGGAGGTTTTGTGCCGCGGTCGGGGACTTCCGGCCCGGGTGCAAGAGTATTTCACGGGGGTCTTGCCCGGGATTGCCGCCCGGGCGGCGGGGCTGGCGGCGGCAAACCGGGGCCTGGGGCCCCTGTTTTACTGACCGCCCAGGGCCGCCAGGGTCAAAATCCCCCGGCAGTCCCGGTAAATTTCGTCGAACTGTTCTAAGGGCAGCGGATTGACGCCCCGGCCCACCTCGACGGTGTAGCCCGGCTTTCGGAAATTCTGGATGAACCAGTCCTTGTAGCCCGCGAAGCTGGAGGCGTAGGGGGTGTCCGCCAGAGTATAGCCGCTGGCGGCGGCCATCTGCTCCCCCAGCTCCCGGGCTCCGGGCACCTGGAAATCTCCGAACTGCCAGTAAATTTCCTGGCCCTGGCTGTGGAGGGCCAGCACCAGCGCCGGGTCGATGTACTCGGTGTAGCCCGCCATGGCCTTCGTCTCCAGCTGATCCAGGGGGGCCCGGCCCACATAGTCCCGGGGCCCGGGACGGGTGAAGCCCTGGGAAAATTTGATCTCCCGGGCCTGGAGCCACCCGGCGGGGTAGTTGAGATTCAGGTCCACCCCCAGCAGATTGGCCTTCCAACCATCCGGGAAGGGAATGGCGGGGTAATTCTGGGCCATGCTGCGGGCGTTCTCATAGGGCACCGAACCCATGGGAATGGCCCCGGTCACCAGGTCCACCCCGTCGGGGTCCACCATGGGCACCATATAGATGGTGGCGGTCTGACCGATGGTTTCCCCCGGCACCCCAAAGACGCCGCCCCCCTCTACGATGGACCGGGCCAGGTCCTCCCCGTATTTCAGCAGCACCAGGGACGTGATCCACTCGTTGGCGTGGTGGGCGGCGGAGAAAATCACCTTTCGGGGGCCGCCCCCCACCACCAGGGTGCGCAGGGGCCGCTGGAACGCGGTGTAGCCCATGACTTCGGTGCGGCAGATGGGGTAGGTTTCCACGATTTCCCGAATCATCCGGTCGCAGCTTTCCGAGGTGATGGGGACGTCGGTTTGTACGATAGCCATAAAATCGCCTCCGACTATTCTATGCGGGGAGAAAGCGCTGGTTCCTCTGCTCCCCCGCAGGGAGAGCGGAGGCTGTGCGGAAAGAAAAACGGCTCCCCTTTTTGGGGGAGTCGCAGGCCGCTCCCTGAAAAGGGAGCGGCCCGTTGCTTATTTGGATGCCCGTTTTTTCTTCAAGACCACCGCGGTCCGGCTGGGCAGATAGATCTGGAAGCCGGTCCGGCCGTCGGGCTGCTTTGTCGCCTGGTAGGTCTGGGCGGTGGAGATCCGGCCCTGGCCGCCGTAGCAAGGCTCGTCGCTGGACAAAATCACCCGGTATTCTCCCTCCTCCGACACCGGGACAAAGTAGCCTGTATAGGAGGCGGCAGGGTGGAGGTTGAAGGCGAACACCGCCCCGCCTCGCTGATAGATCAGCACCTTGTCCCCCTGCTGGGTCCAGAGGTTCTTGGTCTTGCCGGTCAACACCCGGGCCCGCTTGGCGGCGGCCACCATGTCCACCTCGAACCGGTTCAGGAACTGGTATTTGAGATTCGGGTCGTCGGCCAGGTGCCACTGGCGCCGGCAGTAGAGATAGCTCCAGCCGTTGCCCTCCCGGGGGAAGTCGATCCACTCGGGATGGCCGAATTCGTTGCCCATGAAGGTCAGATACCCCTCGCCGCCCAGGCTCATGGTCAGAAGCCGGATCAGCTTGTGCAGGGCCATCCCCCGCTCCACCAGCAGATTGGGGTTGCTGACTTCCATGCCGAAGTACATTTCCTTGTCGCAGAGGCGGAACATGATGGTCTTGTCCCCCACCAGGGCCTGGTCGTGGGACTCGCAGTAGCCGATGACCTTTTCCTTGGGCCGGCGACCGGTAAGCTCGCCGTAAATGCCCCACAGATCCCAGTTTTCGTCGGAGATCTCTTTCAGAATCTTGATCCACATATCCGGCTCCCCCATGGCCAGCCGGTAGTCAAACCCGATGCCCCCCGCCTCGATGGGCAGGCACAGGCCCGGCATGGCGGAGGTGTCCTCGGCGATGGTGATGGCGTTGGGGTTGACCTGGCGCACCAGCTCGTTGGCCAGCTGGAGATAGGTGACGGCCTCGGTGTCGGTATTCAAGGAAAAATACCGGTCGTAGGGCCCGAAGCTCTGGCCCAGGCCGTGGTTCCGGTAGAGCATGGAGGTGACCCCGTCGAACCGGAAGCCGTCGAAATGGTACTCGGTCTGCCAGAATTTCAGGTTGGACAGGAGGAAGTGGAGGACCTCGTTTTTCCAATAGTTAAAGCACTTGGTGTTCCAGGCCGGATGCTCTCCCCGGTCCCCGGCGTGGAAGAACTGGGTGGCGGTGCCGTCAAATTCATTGATGCCCTCCCGGGTATTCTTGGCGGCGTGGGAGTGGACCACGTCCAGCAGCACGGCGATGCCCATGCCGTGGGCGGCGTCAATCAGCTCCTTCAGCTCCTCCGGGGTACCGAAGCGGGAGGCGGCGGCGAAGAAATTGGTGACCTGGTAGCCGAAGGAGGCGTAGTAGGGATGCTCCATAACGGCCATGATCTGCAAGGTGTTGTACCCCAGGGCCTTGACCCGGGGCAGTACGTTCTCCCGAAACTCCCGGTAGGTGCCCACGCAGGGTTTGTCTTGGGCCATGCCGATATGACATTCGTAAATAAAGAGGGGCTTTTGAGGCGTGAAGCCCTGGTCCGTCCAGGGGAAGGGCTCCTCCGGAGCCCAGATCTGGGCGTTCCAGCCGGTGGTGGCCGGGTCCTGGACCACCCGGGTGGCGTAGAGGGGGATCCGGTCCAGCTCCTGGCCCCGGTGGACCACCACGGCCATGACCTTCTGGCCGGTTTTCAGGGCGTCCCGGCCGGGCAGCCGCAGCTCGAACACGCCGTTCCCCTT
>CANQQI010000158.1 GCA_947625945.1 uncultured Oscillospiraceae bacterium | reverse complement strand
CCGGGGGGCATGTCCACCAGCAGGCAGTCCACATCCTCCCAGACCACGTCGGTCCAAAACTGCTTCACCGCCCCGGCAATTACCGGGCCCCGCCACACCACCGGGTCCGTGGCGTTGTCCAAAAGCAGATTGATGGACATAATCTGGATCCCCGTCCGGCTCCGGGCCGGGTACAGGCCCGTGCCGTCGGAACCCAAGCACTCGGTGACGCCGAAGGCCGTGGGCACCGAGGGGCCGGTGATGTCCGCGTCTAAAATGCCCACCTTCTGCCCCCGCCGGGTCAGGGCCACCGCCAATAAGGAGGTGACGGTGCTTTTGCCCACGCCGCCCTTGCCGGAGATCACGGCGATGACCTTTTTGATCTTGGACTTGGGATTGGGCTGGGCCAGGAGGCTCTCCGCCTTCCGATCCCCACAGTCAGAGGCGCAGGCGGAACAGTTGCCGTTGCAGCTACTCATGAAGTTCGCTCCTTTTTTCGTATTTTTCCTGGGCCAGGGCCAGCAGCATCCGCTCCGACGCCACATCGGCGGGGTAGGGGTAGGCCTTGGCCGCCTTTTCAAACTTGATTTTCAGCTTCTCCGCTTCCTCTGGGTCCTTTTTGACCAGGAGGGCGTAGACCATCTCCGTCCGCAAAGCGGTGATGGAGCCATGCATAGACCGGCGGAAGGACCGCATCTGGGGGTCCTCCATCATGGAGGCCGTATCCAAGCCGTCCTCCAAAACCGTCGCGCAAAAGACCCGGTCCAGAAGCAGCAGATTTCGGTGGACCCCCGCCAGGGCAGCATCAGAGGACAGGAGCCGGTCGATGGCCCGGGCCGTGCCCTCCACGTCCCCGGCGTCTAACAGCCGATTACAGGCAAGGGCCCCCACCGTGGCGGCCAGGGCGCTTTTGGCCATGGCCGTGGGAGAAATTTGGAACCACTCCTCCGGCAGGTCCCGGAGCCGACGGCCCAGGGCGGTCTGTTCCATGCACTTCATCTGGGTCCAGAAGGCCTTCACGGTCTCCCGGTCCCGGGTCAGGGCCAAGGCGTTATAGCCGTCGTTGTCCACCTGGGGGGTGTGGATGGGGACGCCGTTCATCAGGGCGATCGCCGCCCCCGTCAGGGCCAGCAGGCCCAGGAAGTTCCCAGGCAGGGTGCCGGGAGCCAGGAAGCTCAGAGCCAAAAAAGCCGCTCCAGTGAGTAGATTGAGAAGCACGCCCCCCAAATTGTAGAGGATTACCGGCATTTTCTCGTCCACCAGGTCCGGCGGGGACAGAAGGCACTGCCCGGCGGTGCCCGCCAGGGCATAGCGGCACAGGCGGAGCCCCTCGGGCCGCTTGACCAGAGTCAGGCTCCCGATCCGGAAGGACAGGAACCGATAGCCGGTCAGCAGTCCGAAGAGCAGGTGCCCCGCCTCGTGGATCACCAGCTGGAGAACATAGGCAAGGAGAAAAAGGGCAAGATAACCGAAGACAGTTAACATAACAATCCAGAAGGACTCCCCGGACTCCAGCGCAGGGATCAGGTAAAACACGTCGATGGCCACGCCCAGGGCCACGCCGAGGACAAACATCAGCGCGGTAAAGAGCAGCTTCCGTCCCTTTTTCTGCTTTGACATGGGCTTCTCACCCCTTTAAGATCCATTATAGGGCCGCCGGGCCGGTCTGTCAACCGTCCAGAGCTTCGGCGGCGGCCTCCCACTGCTCCATGAGGCTGGAGAGCGCCTCCTCCGCCTGCTCCTTCTCCGCCAGCAGGCCCGTCAATACCTGATAGTCCGCCGAGGCAGCCTGAATTTGCCCATCCAAATCCCGAATCCGGACCTCCTGGGCCTCGATCTCCCGCTCCAAGCGGCGGACCAGCTTTTCCGCCTCCTTGGCGCCGCCCTTGGGGTGGTCCTTTTTGGGCTTGCGGGGGCCTTCGGCGGGCTTGGCCATGGCCGCCCGCTCCTGGACGGCCCGATATTTTTCATAGCCGTAGGGAAAGTCCTTTAATGTCCCGTCCTCCAGGAGCCAAATCCGCTCGGCGAATTTCTCGATAAAATACCGGTCGTGGGACACAAAGAGCAACGTCCCCTCAAATTCCTCGATGGCCGCCTCCACCCACTCCCGGGAGGCGATGTCCAGGTGGTTGGTGGGCTCGTCCAAAATCAGCAGGTTGATTTTCTCATCCATGAGCATACACAGCCGGAGCCGGGACTGCTCCCCGCCGGACAGGTTGCCCACAGCCTTGAACACATCCTCCCCCTGGAACAAAAAGGCGCCCAAACGGTCCCGGGCCTGCTGGGGGGTGCAGTTTTTCTCATAGAGCATGGTGTCATACAGGCTCCGCTCCGGATGGGAAAAGTGGATGATCTGGGGCAGGTACCCCCATTTGACCGTGGGGCCGAATTGAATCTTTCCCTGGCAGGGTTCCCGGCCCAGGAGGCAGTTTAGGAAGGTGGTCTTCCCCGCCCCGTTGTCCCCCAGCAGGGCGATCCGCTCGCCCCCCTCCACCCGGAGATCCACCCCGGAAAAAAGGGCCCGGTCCCCAAAGCTCTTAGAGACGTTTTTCATCTGGAATACCACGTCCCCGTAGAAATCCCGCTGGGCAAAGGAGGCGTGCATGGTCTTCTCCTTCTGGGGGCGCTTGGTTTTCTCGATCCGCTCCATCCGGTGCTGGATGGACATGGCCCGGCGGTAGAGGGTGCGGTTGTTGATGCCCCAGCCCTTCATCCGTTCCACGGTATAGCCCAACTGCCTCAGCTTGGCCTGCTCCTGCTCATACTGCTTGAGCTGGAGATTGAAGCGGGCCTGCTTTTCCTCCATGTAGAAGGTATAGTTGCCGGAATAGTATTCCCCGTGGCCGTCAGCAATCTCCACCACCCGCTGGGCCACCCGGTCCAGAAAATACCGGTCATGGGAGATGACCAGCACCGTGCCCTTGTAGGTCAGCAGGTAGTCCTCCAGCCACTCCACGCTTTTCAGGTCCAGGTGATTGGTGGGCTCGTCCAGCAGCAGGATATCCGTTTTCTCCAGCAGCAGCCGGGCCAGGTTCACCCGAGTCCGCTCCCCGCCGGAGAGACTGTCAAATTCCTGTTCCCGCTGCTCCGGGGGGATGCCCAGGCCGTTGCAGACCTTGTCCGTCTCCACGTCCATGTCGTAGCCCCCGCCGGTGGAAAAGCGCTCCCCCAGGCTGTCGTACTCCCGGAGCTGCTCCTTGGTAGCCCCGGCGGCCATCTCCCCTTCCAAGCGCTCCATCCGCCGCCGCAGCCGCAGCAGGGGTACAAAGGCAGAGCGCAGGACCTCCTCCACGGTATAGCCCGCGGGGAAACGGGGAATTTGGGAAATCAGACCCAGGCGTTTGTCGGGGTTTACATAAACTTCCCCGCTGTCATAGTCCAATTCGCCGGTGAGAATGCGGAATAAGGTGGTCTTTCCGCAGCCGTTCCGGCCCAGAATGGCCACCCGCTCCCCCTCCTGGACCTGAAAAGTCAGGCCGTCTAAGAGGTTCTCGCCAATAACGAAAAATTTTGTCAAATCCTTTACCGATACATCGATCATGGTTCCTTCTCCAAGGCCCCGGCAAGCTTCGCCAGCTCCTCCCGGCTCATCAGCAGATCCAGGGCCTGTAACAACGCGTTACTGCTCAAATTTTCCGGCAGGCCCAGCTGTTGGGCCAAGGCGCGCCGCTTCTCGGCGCTGTTCGGGCCCCCGGACAGGCCCAGCGCCATCAGATCCTGCTTAGTCAAGCCCTGACGGGCCGCCGCTCCCTCCTGAAAGGTGGCTCCCGCCCGGCGCAGAGCGCCCAGCAGGGTCTCCGGTTCCATGCCCTCCACCCCCAGAAGGCCCTCCCGGCCGGGGGCGGCCTTCCGCCGCTCCTTGCCCATAATGGCGGGGGTATAGGCATGCTTCAAGTACCGATTGTCAATGGCGCCCTTCAAATAGTTGCGGATCACCAGGCCCGCCCCGTCGGCGTCAGTGAACACGATCAGTCCCCGCTTTTCCGCCGCCGCCCGGAGCAGGGCCAGCTGCCGGGGGTCGTGGAAAATTCGAAAGCCGTCGGTGACGAAAATGGGAGCCTCCACAATCTGGGCCAGGGCGTTTTTATCGTACCGCCCCTCCACCACGATGGCCTCTAGGATGCTAACCATTTTTCCCCTCCTGGGCCAGCTCCAAAATCAGCTGCTCCAGCAGCCGCTCCGGATCGTCGAAGGAGGTCTTCATCCGGTAATCCGTCTCCA
>CANQQI010000157.1 GCA_947625945.1 uncultured Oscillospiraceae bacterium | reverse complement strand
TGTAGTATGCTCTAAACTACTTATGTCTTTTTCTTTCACGTGAAAGACCTCCTCATTATTGTAGTTGTGTGGTCGGCAAACCACTTCTACTATAATGGGGAGTTCTTTTCTTGTCTACTTTACTCCTCGCTATAAGCTTTTTTTTGCCCCCGGCATAGCCGGGGGTTGCCTTTGGTACAACCAAGCGCAAATTGGGGCCAGGCGAAATGCCTGGCCCCAAAGCTTCATAGATAGAAAGCCGGATGATCACAAGCGCTGGGCGCCTCCCTTCTTCGCCGCCTGTGCGAGGGGCAAATTCCGAAAGGCCCATTTACACACGAAGCCCGCCCCTTTTGGGGGCGGGCTTTTGTGTTACGGGAATCGATAATAGAGCGCCAGGAAAATCAGGGAGAGCGCCAGATACACCAAGCCGGAGAGAATCAGGGGCATGGCGGACTTCCGGGACAGGGCTTTGCGCTCCCGGTAGGCCATGATGTCTTCCTTTTCTCCTTTGCCAAAGGAGGGGAAGTGGGTCTGGAGGACCGACCGCAGTCCAAAACCCACTGCATCGAAGGAGCCCTTGTTCCGGGCCAGGACGATGACGCCCACGCCTATTTGAAACACCGCCACCACGAAAAATCCGTCGCAGAAGCAGCGCATCAGGCTGTACTCCCGGTAAAGACCCAGCCCAAACACCAGCGCCGCCACGGCAGCGCCGATCAGCAGGTCCCTCAAAAACGCCTTCAGATTCAGGTTCTTCACTTAAGCTGCTCCATGTACTTCCGGTACTCGGCCTCGTTGCACTGGACAAAGTGGCCGGGCTTCAGCTCCCGGAAGGTGGGCGGATCCTGGGAATAGTCGTGCTCCGCCAAGGGGTTGTACACGATCCGCTTCCGCTGCTTCTCGTAAATGGGGTCGGGCAGCGGGATAGCGGAGAGCAGGCTCCGGGTGTAGGGGTGCATGGGGTTCAGGAACAGCTCGTCGGAATCCGCCAGCTCCACCATCTTGCCGTAGTACATGACGCCGATCCGGTCGGAGAAGTACTTGACCACGGACAGGTCGTGGGCGATGAACAGCAGGGTCAGGCCGAACTTATCCCGCAGCTCGTTAAGCAGGTTGATGACCTGGGCCTGGACGGACACGTCCAGGGCGGACACCGGCTCGTCGGCGATGATCAGGTCCGGGTTCATGATGATGGACCGGGCCACGCCGATACGCTGCCTCTGGCCGCCGGAGAACTCGTGGGGATACCGGCTGGCGTGCTCCCGCACCAGACCTACCAGCTCCAGCATCTCGTAGACCTTCTCGTCAATGACGTTCTTGTCCCGCTCGCCCTGAATGACCAGGCCCTCGGAAATAATTTCGCGGACGGTCATACGGGGATCCAGGGAGGCGATGGGGTCCTGGAAAATCATCTGGATCTGAGTGACCAGACGGGTGTTCTTGGCCTTGCGCAGCTCGTCTTTGTACTCCTTGGTCAGCTTTTCCTTCTCGGCGCCGGTGGCGGCGGAGAGCAGGGGGGCGTACTTCTCCTCGACCTTCTTCACCTGCTGGGCGGCGTAGTCCTTGTCGCAGTTCTTCTGGTCATGCTGGGCCAGCTTGATCTGCTTGCGCTGCTCGGCAATGAAAGCGTCGGTCTCGGCCTTCAGCTTGGCGGCCTCCTCGGGGGTAGCGGTCTTGGACTTCTCCTTCAGCTCTTCCTTGGCCTTTTTGATGGCGTCCTTATAGGACTGGGTGCCGGCGGCAATCCGAGTGCCCTTGAAATAGACGCTGCCGGAGGTGATGTCGTACAGCTTGATAATGGACCGGCCGGTGGTGGTTTTTCCGCAGCCGGACTCGCCCACCAGCCCGAAGACCTCGCCCTTCTTGATGTCAAAGCTCACGTCGTCCACTGCCTTGGTGACGGCGTTGGGGCCCATCTTGAAGTACTGGCAGAGGTGTTCCACCCGCAGCAGGACCTCTTGATTATTTTCCATCCTCTACCCCTCCCTTTTGATTTTTCTGTTTCATTCTGTTGATCCGATCCACAACGGCCTTGGGAGGATCCACCTTGGGCGCGTCGGGATGGAGGAGCCAGGTGGCGGCATAATGGGAATCGGTGATTTTGAACATGGGCGGCTGCCGCTCAAAGTCGATCTGCATGGCGTACTTGTTCCGGGGGGCAAAGGCGTCGCCCTTCGGCGGATAGATCATATTGGGCGGGGTGCCGGGAATGGCCTCCAGCTTCTCGTTGGTGTCCAGATCCGGCATGGAGGACAGCAGCGCCCAGGTGTAGGGATGGGCGGAGTGGTAGAACACGTCCTCGGCGGTGCCGTATTCCACGATCTTGCCGGCATACATCACCGCTACCCGGTCGGCCATGTTGGCCACCACGCCCAGGTCGTGCGTGATGAAGATGACGGACAGCTGCCGCTGCTGCTTCAGCCTGTTGATCAGCTCCAGGATCTGGGACTGAATGGTCACGTCCAGAGCGGTGGTGGGCTCGTCGCAGATCAGGATGTCCGGGTTCGCCGCCAGAGCGATGGCGATGACGATCCGCTGCCGCATACCGCCGGAGAACTCGAAGGGGTACTGATTGTACCGCCGGTGAGGCTCCGCGATGCCCACTTCGGTCATCAGCTTGATGGCCCGGTCCTTGGCGACCCGCCGGGTGACCTTGGCCACCACGCCGGAGGCGTTGGCCTTCAGGTAGTCGATGGCGTCCACCGTCTCGGCCTCATAGTTCCGGGTCTCCTGCTTCTCCAGGCTGGCCTTGTAGTGATCGGCAAGCCGCTGGATCAGGTGGGCGATGTTATGCTTCACCAGCTCCATGTCAGTGACGGCGGCGGCGGCCACTTCCCAGTCCGGCTTCTTGCCCTTGGCAACCAGACGGTCATACTTCTTCTGATCCCGCTCGTAGACCCGCATGGCCTTGGCGTTCTTGGGAATGGCGGCAAAATAGGTGTCGATCTCAGACTTCAGGCTGGGGCCGAAGGTGTAGGTCAGGCTGTCCTTCACGATGGCCAGCGGGTCGATGCAGGTCTTGACCGCGGCGCTGAGCTTCTTGCAGGCGTCGTTGCACTCCTTCTTGTCCAGCTTCTCCTTGGCGAAGACCGGCAGGCTGCTTTCCAGCAGGGGAATGGTCTTCTCCATGTTGGCATAGGCTACCTTGGCGGAATGCTCCATGGCCTTCTCCGCGTCAGCGATGAAGCCCAGCATGAATTCCTTGTTCAGGTAGTCCAGCATGTACTCGTTGAGCTCATGGATGGGCATATCCGGAAGCGGCTTGCCGGAGAAGGTCACATAGTAGCCCATCCGGAAGTAATCGGGCGCTTCTTTCGCCAGAGCCTCCTTGAGGATGTCCCGGATCTCGTACATGGCGGGCAGGATCTGGGAGTAGTCGTTCTTCCGCTTGGCCTTCCGGTACTGCATGGGCAGGGCGGCGGCCAGGGACTTGATCCGGTCCCCCTTCTCCTTGACCACATACTCATGGACAGAGGCCTTGGAGCGCTTGGAGATGTCCTGGATGATGCTGGCGACGTCCTTCACCGCGTTCTTTTCCATCTGGAAGGCGATCTCATCCAGATCCTCCAGGGCCTCCACCGCCGCCTCGTGGGCGGTGTTGTAGGCGGCCTCCAATTCGGTGTGCTTAAACTCGAATTTGTCGAAATTTTTACAATTCTGGGTGATCTGCGCGGCCTTCGCGCTATCGCCCTTGGCCACGGCTTCCACCATGGCCTGGTTCAGCTGCTTGAGGTACTCGTTGAAGGCTTTCCGGCTCTCCCGCTGGCGGGTCTTGCCCTTGAGGATCATGGCCTCGGTGAGCTGCTTGCCGATCCGCACGATGGGGTTCAGGCTGGACATGGGGTCCTGGAAGATCATGGCGATCTTGTCGCCGCGGATCTTGTGGAAGTCCTCCTCGGAGATCTTCAGCAGGTCCTTGCCGTCGTAGATGATCTCGCCGGACTCCACGATGGCGTTGCCCGCCAGGATGCCCAGGATGGCCCGGCTGGTGACAGATTTACCGGAGCCGGACTCGCCCACGATGGCCAGGGTCTCGCCCTT
This sequence comes from uncultured Oscillospiraceae bacterium, assembly GCA_947625945.1. Lineage (GTDB taxonomy): Bacteria > Bacillota > Clostridia > Oscillospirales > Oscillospiraceae > Faecousia. Next base: position 179 of record CANQQI010000157.1, on the reverse strand, counting down.
GGCCAGGTCAAAGTTGATGCCACGGACGGCCTGGACTTTCCCGTTGCTGGTGCGGAACGAGATCCGCAGGTCCTTTACTTGCAGTTTCGCTTCTTCCATCAGTCGTCCACTCCTCTCGTAGTCGGGTTAAAGGCGTCCCGCAGGCCGTTGCCGAAGAGGTTGAAGCAGATCATCAGCAG
>CANQQI010000156.1 GCA_947625945.1 uncultured Oscillospiraceae bacterium | reverse complement strand
CAATGCCGGTATACTTATATTTAGAAAGGAAGGATCTTATGGACCGCGTTACCCAGGTCTCCGCCGCCCTGATTTGGGAGGGGGACCGTTTCTTGGCGTGCCAGCGCCCGGCTCACAAGGCCAGGGGACTTCTGTGGGAGTTTCCCGGGGGAAAGCGGGAGCCTGGCGAGACCGGCGAGCAGGCCCTGATCCGAGAATGTCAAGAGGAGCTGGCCGTTACAGTGGAGGTGGGGCCGGTTTACGCCCAGGTCCTCCATCGCTATCCGGATCTGACCGTGGAGTTGACGGTGTATGAGGCCGTCGTCCGGGAGGGAAAGCTGACCGCTCTGGAACACAACGAGCTGCGGTTTCTCACCCCGGCGGAGATCGATCAGCTGCCCTTCTGCCCGGCGGATACGTCTATTTTGGAGAAAATACAAAAAGTTGGGAGGCTATGGTATTGATTTACAAGGAATTTCAGGGGCTTCGCCTCTCCGCGCTGGGTCTGGGCTGTATGCGCCTGCCCACTGTGGACGGCAAGGATGACCAAATCGATCAGAAAAAGGTCGATGAAATGGTGGCCTACGCCCGGGCGCAGGGCATCAATTATTTCGACACCGCTTGGGGCTACCACAGCGGCAATTCCGAGCTGGCCATCGGCAAGGCGCTGTCGGCCTACCCCCGGGACAGCTTTTATCTTGCCACCAAATTTCCCGGCTTCGCCCCGGAGAACATGGCAAGGGTAAGGGAGATCTTTGAAAAGCAGCTGGAAAAATGCCAGGTGGACTATTTTGACTTCTACCTGTTCCACAACGTCACCGAGCGGAACGTGGAGGGCTATCTGGACCCCCAGTACGGCATTTTCGACTACCTGATGGAGCAGAAGAAGGCCGGACGGATCCGTCATCTGGGCTTCTCCACCCACGGCAGCCGGGCCACCATCCGCCGGTTCCTGGAGGCCTATGGGAAGGATCTGGAATTTGTCCAGATCCAGCTCAACTACTTAGACTGGACGCTGCAAAACGCCAAGGCGAAGGTGGAGCTGATCCGGGCGTATGGCCTTCCCGTCTGGGTCATGGAGCCGGTGCGGGGCGGCAGGCTCGCCAAGCTGCCGGAGGAGGACATGGCGGCGCTGAATGCCCTGCGCCCCGGGGCCACCGCCCCCGAGTGGGCCTTCCGATTCCTCCAGAGCGTGGAGGGCGTGGGCATGATCCTCTCCGGAATGTCCAATATGGAGCAGCTCAAGGAAAATATCGCCACCTTCCAGACGGAAAAGCCCCTGAATGACCGGGAGCGGGAAGCGCTGGACGCCATTGCCCGGGAAATGATCCGGGTGAACAAGGTCCCCTGTACCGGGTGCGGCTACTGTACTGCCCGGTGCCCCCAGGGCCTGCCCATTCCACAAATCTTCAAGAGCCGTAACGAAAACACCCCCGCTCCTGAGGGACTCGGGCCCCAGGACTGCCTGGCCTGCCACAGCTGCGAGATTGTCTGCCCCCAGGGCATCTCCATCGCGGAGCTGATGGCCCGCTACGCCGGAAAGAGGTAAGCTATGGAGTGGAAGGTAGACGCCTTTGGCGTTTTTAATCGGAAGTGGGCCCTGCTCACTGCCGGAGACCGGGAAAAATTCAATACCATGACCGTCAGCTGGGGCGGCCTGGGGACCCTGTGGGGAATGGACGTGGCCACGGTGTATGTCAAGCCCATCCGGTATACCCACGACTTTATGGAAAAAAGCGACTATTTCACCCTGAGCTTTTACCCCGAGGACTGCCGCAAGGCCCTGGCGCTGCTGGGGACCCTCTCCGGCCGGGATGGGGACAAGGTGGCGAAATCCGGACTGACCCCGGAATTTTTGGAGCAGGGGGTGACCTTCCGGGAGGCGGAGACCACGCTGGTCTGCCGGAAGATCTACCGCCAGGATCTGGAAATAGCCGTCATGCCGGAACAGGTGGTGAAAAGTTTTTACAAGACGGAAGCGCCTCACACCATGTACATTGGCCAGGTGGTGGCGAAGCTTTGCCCGAAGCTGTGACGGAGCTGCCGGAATACACTCTGGTGCGCAGCCGGCGGCGGACCCTGGCCCTGGAGATCACCCCTTCGGGGCAGGTGATCGCGCGGGCGCCCCTGAAGATGAGCCGGGCGCGGATCCAGGCCTTTGTACTGGAGAAGGCCGACTGGATCCGGGCCCATTTGGCCAGGGCGCGGCGGCAGAACCAGCTGGCCGCCCAGGCCGGCAAGCTGACCAAGGAGGAGCTTTCCGGCTTCCGCGGGGCGCTGGAACCGGTACTGCGGCAGCGGGCGGCGCACTTCGCGGCGAAACTGGGGGTTTCCTATGGGAAAATCACCCTGCGCTGCCAACGCACCCGATGGGGCAGCTGCTCCGCCCGGGGAAATCTCAGCTTCAACTGCCTGCTGGCCCTGGCCCCGTCGGAGGTACTGGATTATGTGGTTGTTCATGAGCTGTGCCACCGGAAGCAGATGAACCACTCTCCGGCCTTTTGGCGGGAGGTGGCGGCGGTACTTCCCGGGTATCCGGCCCGGCGGGAATGGCTGAAAATAAACGGACCCACCCTCCTGGCACGGCTGCCGGACGAATAGGAAAAAACGCTCCGCTTTCCTTGCGGAGCGTTTTCCGTGAAAAGGGAGATTTTGCCGGAAAACCAAAGAATAGCGCCAGTATTTTTGGGGACTTTGCCATTTTCTTGGAAATAACTTTTTTATCTTGACAGCCCCGCCGCAAAGTGTTATAATGTGCCGCAATGAGTACAACCGCCCAAAAGGCGGCGGGTTCCAGGGAGGGGCTATGCAGGACCGGTCGATGGTTTTTCAGCGATTCCGTGGTCTTTCCAGCCGGTTTGGCAGGGAATTGCCCGCTGGCAGTGTTGGTATTTTGGGGGCGCGGTTGGACCTCGCTCGTAGTTTTGTTTTTCCCGGCTTTTGCGATGTGCATGTGCATTTGCGAGAGCCGGGTTTTTCTTATAAGGAGACCATTGCCTCCGGGACCCGGGCGGCGGCCCGGGGCGGGTATACCGACGTGTGCCCCATGCCCAATCTGGACCCTGTACCGGACTGCCTGGAAAATCTGGAACAGGAGCTGTCCGCCATCCGGCGGGACGCGGTGATCGGGGTCCACCCCTACGGGGCTATCACAAAAGGGGAAAAGGGCGAGGCCCTTTCGGATATGGAGGCCATGGCCCCCTATGTGGTGGGGTTTTCCGACGACGGCAAGGGCGTCCAGAGCCGGGAGCAAATGCGCCAGGCCATGGAGCGTGCCAAAGCCCTGGGCAAGCCCCTCGTTGCCCACTGCGAGGACAACACGCTGCTTTGGGGTGGTTACATCCACGAGGGCGCTTACGCCGCCGCCCACGGACACCGGGGCATTTGCTCGGAGAGCGAGTGGGGCCCCATCGCCCGGGACCTGGAGCTGGCGGCCAAGACGGGCTGCGCCTACCACGTCTGCCATGTCTCCACCCGGCAGAGCGTGGAGCTGATCCGCCAGGCCAAGAAGAGCGGGGTGGACGTGACCTGCGAGACCGCGCCCCACTACCTGACGCTGTGCCAGGACGATCTGGAGGAGGACGGCCGGTTCAAAATGAATCCCCCCCTCCGGGACCGGGCGGACCGGGAGGCGCTGGTGGAAGGCCTGCGGGACGGCACGGTGGACATTATCGCCACGGACCACGCCCCCCACAGCGCCGCGGAGAAGTCCAAGGGACTAAGGGGGAGCTTGATGGGCGTCGTAGGGCTGGAGACCGCCTTCCCGGTGCTCTTTACCCGGCTGGTCCTGCCGGGGCTGGCGCCCCTGGAACGGGTTTTGGACGCCCTGACCACCGCGCCTAGGCGGCGCTTTGGTCTGGATACAAAGGGGGATTACTGTATATGGGATTTGGACAGTCCTTATGAGATCGATCCCGGGCAGTTCGCCAGCCTGGGGCGCAGCACCCCATTTGCAGGCTGGAAGGTATACGGCAAGTGCCTGGCCACCATTCAAGGAGGAAAAATCGTATGGCTAAATTAGACCGGAAGATCGTCTTGGAGGACGGGAGCGAATATCCCGGTATCGGCTTCGGCGCACCGGGAGACCGGGTGTGCGAGATCGTATTCAACACCTCCATGGTAGGCTATCAGGAGATTGTCTCCGACCCCTCCTATACCTGCCAGATGGTGGTGATGACCTACCCCCTCATCGGCAACTACGGGGTGGCCGACGAGGACTACGAAACCAGAGTCCCCACCATCGGGGCCCTGGCGGTGCGGGAGTACAA
>CANQQI010000155.1 GCA_947625945.1 uncultured Oscillospiraceae bacterium | reverse complement strand
GTGGGCCGGCTGATGGACATGGCCGTGAAGCTGGGCAAGAAGACCCGCCCGCAGCTGCACTGCGGCATCTGCGGCGAGCACGGCGGAGATCCCTCCTCCATCGAGTTCTGCAACTCCATCGGCCTGGACTACGTTTCCTGCTCTCCCTTCCGGGTGCCCATCGCCCGTCTGGCCGCCGCCCAGGCTGCTATCAAGAGCGGAAAGAAATAATCCTCCCCAACGGCTGAGGGCGCGAGGGCGTATCCGCGCGCTTCGTCTGCCAGCCACGGGACATTCCGCTTCCGGGATATTCCAATCCAGTTCTCCAAAGTTCATCCCCCTCCGGCCCCCTGGTCGGAGGGGGATGTTTGTATGTATAATCCCACTTTTTTCCGCCCAAACTGATTTGGGGTGATATGATGGATGCTTTTCGCGGGTGGTATTTGAAATGCCAGAGCGATTTTCAGACGTTGGCGGTGATTCCCGCGTCGCTGCGATCCGGGAAGGACCGTTCCTCATCCGTTCAGCTGATCACCGAAAGCGGCGCATGGCAGTTCGATTTTCCCGACACGGCATTTCAGGAGGCGAAAAAAGGCTTCGGTGTGCGTGTGGACGAGAATACTTTTGACGCGCGCGGCATCCGGTTCCATCTGAAAAACAGCTCCTGCACTGCCACGGGAGAAGTGCGTTTTGGACCCCTTACCCCAATCCGCTACGATATTATGGGCCCGTTTCAGTACGTTCCGTTTCTGGAGTGCCGCCACAGCGTTGTCAGCATGAGACATTCCGTCACGGGAGAGATCAACGTAAACGGTCAGCTTTTCCGTTTTGACAACGCTTCCGGATATATCGAGGGCGACCGGGGCCGCTCCTTTCCAAAGGAATACCTCTGGACTCAGTGCCATTTTGAAGGCGGCTGCCTGATGCTGAGCGCGGCGGACATTCCCATGCTCGGACTGCGGTTTACGGGTATTATCGGCGTGATTTTGTGGAACGGTCAGGAGTACCGGCTGGCCACCTACCTGGGCGCGAGAGCGGTCAAAATCGGCGATCAAGAGATCACGATCCAGCAGGGCAACAAGCGTTTTACCGCCCGGCTGATCGAGAAAAAGTCCCATCCGCTTCATGCGCCGGTGAATGGAAAAATGGCAAGGACGATCCACGAAAGCGCCGCCTGCAAGGGCGCCTATCGGTTTGAGATCGGCGGGAAGACGGTGTTTGACTTCATCACCGACCGAGCCGCGTTTGAGTATGAATATCCCCTCTGACCTTTGTCGGAGGGGGCTTATTTTGTGCTTTTGGGGCTCCCAGCGGCATATTATGGAATCGAGGGGGGAAGAAACTGAGGATTGACGAACGGGGGCCGACGCCTTATAATAAAGATAGCAAATCCCTTCAAGGAGGACAGTCCATGCAAAAATCCAAGGCTATTCGCTGCGGGCTGCTGATCCTGGCGCTGATCGCCATCGCGGCCCTCGTCATTGTGTCCTTCCGCACGCCGGCCGAGGCGGGGGAGGGGTACCAGCCCTTCGGTTTCCAGACCGCCTGGGCGCTGCTGCCGCCGGTGGCGGCCATTGCCCTGGCGCTGATCACGAAGGAGGTCTATTTTTCCCTGTTCCTCGGCATCCTGATCGGCGGTCTGCTCTATTCCCACGGGAATCTGGAGCTGGCCCTGAATACCATTATGTACAGCGAGAGCGGCGGCTTTGTCACCAACATCGCCACCGTGCAGAATGCCAGCATCCTGGTATTTGTGGTGCTGCTGGGGACCATGGTGGCCCTGATGAACAAGGCCGGGGGCTCCGCGGCCTTCGGGCGCTGGGCCTCCAAGCACATCAAGTCCCGGGTAGGCGCCCAGCTGGCCACGATCTTGCTGGGGGTGCTGATCTTTGTGGACGACGGCTTCAACTGCATGACGGTGGGCTCCGTCATCCGGCCGGTGACGGACCGGCACGGCGTCTCCCGGGCCAAGCTGGCCTACCTGATCGACGCCACCGCCGCCCCCATTTGCATTATCGCCCCCATTTCCAGCTGGGCGGCGGCGGTCACCTATTCCGTCCCTGAGGGCTCCGGGATCAACGGCTTTGAGATGTTCCTGCGGACAATCCCCTATAACCTCTACTCCCTGGGGACCATCCTGATGATGCTTTTGATCGTCACCCTGCGCCTGGACTATGGGCCCATGAAGACCCATGAGCAAAACGCCCTTTCCGGGGACCTGTTCACCACGCCGGACCGGCCCTACGCCGACGCGGACAACGAGACCCCTTCCGAAAAGGGGTCCGTGATCGATCTGGTCCTGCCGGTGGTGGTGCTGATCGTCGCCTGCATCATCGGCATTGTCTACACCGGCGGCTTTTTCGACGGCGTGGGCTTTATCGACGCCTTCGCCGACTCCAACTCCGCCATGGGCCTGGTCTTTGGCAGCCTGGTTGCCATCGTGTTCACCTTTTTCCTGTACCTGTGGCGGGGCGTGCTGTCCCTCTCTGAATTTATGGAGTGCTTCGCCGCCGGCTTTCGCTCCATGTGCGCCCCCATGATCATTCTCATCATGGCCTGGAACCTGTCCGGCATGACCGGCCTTCTGGGGGCGGACGTCTACATCCGCGATCTGGTGGCGGCCTCCGCCGGGGGCTTCCAGATCTTCCTGCCCGCCATTATCTTTGTGGTGGCGGTGTTCCTGGCCTTCTCCACCGGCACCAGCTGGGGCACCTTCTCCATTTTGATCCCCATCGTGTGCAACGTCTTTGCCGATTCGGAGGAGATGCTGGTCATTGCCATTGCCGCCTGTCTGTCCGGGGCGGTGTGCGGGGACCACTGCTCGCCCATTTCCGACACCACCATCATGGCCTCCGCCGGGGCCCACTGCAACCACGTCAACCATGTCTCCACCCAGCTGCCCTACGCCATGACCTGCGCCGCCGTGTGCGCCGTGGGGTATCTGATCGCAGGACTGATCGGCTATTTCACCGCCAGTCCCGTGGCCATGGCCGCCACGCCCATCACCTTTTTGCTCCTGGCCGGGGTGATTTTGGCCGCCAGCTATTGGGAGAAGCGCAAATAGGAGCTTTCCCCCCTTCCCGGAGCAAGAAGGAAAGCGCAATCTGCCGAAAAATGGGGCACAGATGGGGCATTATCCTGCTATCATGAACAAAATATGACAGAAAATCCCATTCTCTCTTGCAATTTGCGGCCACGCGTTGTATACTTTTTATTGGGGTCCGGCGTACCCGGACCCCAAATAATTTTGTACTGGGAGCGTGAAAATCTTGGACAAATTCTTCAAAATTTCGGAACGGGGCTCCAACGTGCGCACCGAGATCATCGCGGGTCTGACGACCTTCTTCGCGATGGCGTACATTGTGGTCACCAACCCGAACCAGATCGTCAGCTTCTACCAGGGAGCGGACCCGACGCTGCAGCAGATTTGGAATTCTGTGTACGTCGCTTCGATCCTGGTGGCGGTCATCGGTACGCTGCTGATGTCGCTCTACGCCAAAATGCCTTTCGCGCAGGCCTGCGGCATGGGGCTCAACTCCTTCTTCTTCGTGTGCTTCATCCTGCCCCGGCTGGCTTTTGGGGAGGACGGCAGCGTGACGGCAGAGGGCGCGGTTGCCGGCTACCAGTCCGGTCTGGTCATTATTTTGGTGTCCGGCATCATCTTTATGGCCCTGTCTCTTTCCGGATTGCGGTCCAAGATTGCCAAGGCCCTGCCCGATTGCCTGAAGAAAGCCATTCCCGCCGGCATCGGCCTGTTCATCGCTTTCATCGGCTTCAAGAACGCCGGTATTTTGCAGGATAACCCCTACACCTTCCTGCAGTTCGTGGATATCCACGGCGCCATTGCCAGCGGCCAGTTTGTGGCCGTGGCCCTGCCCGCCCTGCTGGCCCTGCTGGGTCTGCTGATCATTGCCGTTCTGGAGCATTATAAGGTCAAGGGCTCCGTGCTGATCAGCATCGTGGCCACCACCGTGCTGTACTACATCACCTCCGGCACCGTTCCCTCCTTTGACATGGGCCAGATCGGCCAGAGCTTCAAGGACTTCGGCACCATCGGCATCACCGGTGTGTTCCATCCCGAGGCTTGGGTGGAGGCCTTCACCGGTCCCGCCATCGGCGGCATTTTCTCCGCCATCATGCTGATCGTCACCTTCTGCCTGGTGGATATGTTCGACACCATCGGCACCCTCTACGGCGCCGCCTCCCAGGCCGACATGCTGGACGAGAACGGCGACCCCATCAACGTCAACCAGTGCATGACCAGCGATTCCATCGCCACTGTGGTGGGCGCGGTCTGCGGCACCTCCACCTGCACCACCTTCGTGGAATCCGCCTCCGGCGTGGCTGCCGGCGGCCGTACCGGCCTGACTTCCCTGGTGGTTGCCATCTGCTTCGGCGTCTGCCTGTTCCTGAGCCCTCTGGCCTCTCTGGTGCCCTCCTGCGCCGCCGCCCCCGCCCTGATCTATGTGGGCGTGCTGATGCTCCGGGGCTTCGCCAGCGTGGATATGCACGA
>CANQQI010000154.1 GCA_947625945.1 uncultured Oscillospiraceae bacterium | reverse complement strand
CTTTATAATCCGGCAGCGTATCGTGGGACAGATATCATTTTGGATATGGATTATACGGATATCGGAAAGCGTTATCGTATTATCTTGGGAAAAGCAGAGAGCTGTGTAACAGAACAGTTTCGTGAAAAACCAACAACTGTCATTCATACACCTTTTTCTGTATGGCAGTCGATAGCTTCCGGTGAAATAGAAGGTTCTGCCGCTTTGATGAAACATCTATATTCTGTCGAAGGCGATTTTGACTTAATGCTGAAATGGGACGATTATTTTGGACAGCACAAAAGCGCAGATATAACAAAAGATAAGCCGACACCAAATGGAAAAACAGATATGCGCTATGTTTTGATCCCCTGGATTGTATTTTGGATCGCTGCCAATATCCACGCATTTTGGGGAAGTATGATCAGCATTTTTGTTTGCTGTTTATTGCCTTTGCTGTTCTATAAAAACAGGAAAACAGTTTATGATGTGATTTCCGGAGCGTTGGTAAGCATATTTTCCATATTGCTGCTGATCCGCTTTCCGGCAGTTGTCGTAACGCCCTTATCTTACTTCACGTTTGGTATCATGTGGAGCCTGTCTGCTTGCCTGAAGACCCCTCTTTCCGCAGAATATTCCATGAATGATTATGGCGGGGAAAGCGCGATGCATAATCCCGTGTTTGTCAAGACAAATCGCATCTTAACTGCTGCATGGGGTATTCTTTACTTAATTACACCTGTCTGGACGTATTTCATCATGCGTACTGGCGCAGGGAGCTATATCGGTATTATCAACTCTATCCTTCCGGCAATGATGGGGATGTTTACTGTATGGTTTCAAAAATGGTATCCAAGGAAAATGGCACGGGGAAACTACAAATAGGCGACGAATGTGCAGGGAATCATTTTATACTCATGCCTTCAAAAATATAGAAGGAATTGTAATCGAAAAGCGGCGCGCAATAGATACAACACCCCGGCCATTATCAAGTACCCCTTCTGGCGCATGACTGCCCAAAATAAGGCGGCGACCTATGCCTGTATCAATTACGGCGAGGCGCTCTGCCCGGCGGAGATTGAGAAGCAGTCCATCTGTATCGATGAGGATATTGGGCGGGTTTTAAGGGATTTGAAGTGAGGCATCCCCGCGCCCTTCCTCCAACGCGCGTTATGGATTTCACACAAAACGGCAGCACAGAAAGCGTTTCCGCTTTCCGCGCTGCCTTTTGCCGTATTTATGAAAAGAGTCAGTCTTTGTAGACGGTTTTCCCGCTTACAATGGTCTGCCAGGCGTGACCGCCGATGGTGGTCAGGGGGTTGGCGGTCCAGACCACGATATCGGCGTCCTTTCCCACTTCCAGGCTGCCCAGCCGGTCTGCCACGCCCAGAGCCCGGGCGGGCCGGATGGTGATGGCCTCCCAGGCGGCTTTTTCTCCCAGCCCCGCTTCCGCCGCCAGCCCGGCGCAGAGGGGCAGGTATTGCAGGGGGATCACGGGGGCGTCGGTAATAATGCTGACGTCCACCCCGGCCTTGTCCAGGACCCCGGCGGTGGCGAAGCTCTTGTTTTTCAGCTCCACCTTGCTCTTGGTGCCCAGGCTGGGGCCGATAAAGGCGGGATACCCCTCCGCCCCCAGGGCGTCGGCAATTTCCGCGCCGTCGGTGCAGTGATCCAGGGTCAGCTTCAGCCCAAATTCCTTGGCAATGCGGATGGCGGTAAAAATGTCGTCGGCCCGGTGGGCGTGGGCCTTGAGAGGGATCTGGCCCCGCATCACCGGCAGCATGGCCTCCAGCTTGGCGTCAAAGGCGGGGGCCTTCCCTTCGTCGGTGTCCTGCTGATACTTTTGGGCTCTGGTCAAAAAGTCCCGCAGCAGGGCGGCCACGCCCATCCGGGTGGCGGGGGCCCGCTTGGCGCCCTGGCCGTAGACCCGGCGGGGATTCTCGCCGAAGGCGCACTTCATGGCGGCGGGGAATTTCACCACCATGTCGTCCACCCGACTCCCCGCCAGCTTGATCACTGCAAAGGCGCCGCCGATGACGTTGGCGCTGCCCGGGCCGGTGCAGGCGGTGGTGACGCCGCCCCGAAGGGCGTTGCCAAAGGCCTCGTCCTGGGGGTAGATGGAGTCGATGGCCCGCATTTGGGGGGTGATGGGGTCGGTGACCTCGTTGTAGTCTTTGCCCTCCCAGCCCACGGCCTCGTTGTCCAGACCGATATGGCAGTGGGCCTCCACGCAGCCGGGGGTGACCAGACGGCCCTCCGCGTCCAGAATCTCCGCGCTCTCCGGCGGGGTCAGACCGGCTCCCAGGGCGGCGATTTTCCCGTCGTCCCCAATGAGCAGGCAGCCGCTTAGAATGTCCGGGGAGGTGATGGGCTTGAGATGGGCGTTTTGAATGAACAGCATGGGACAAAACTCCTTTCTTTTTTCTATTTTACAAACTTTTTTTCCAAAAGGGAAGGGGCAATTTACACAGTCCGGTTGACTTTTTTCGGAAAGAGTGTATACTAATTGCATAATGGAAATCCCGGCGGCCTCCTCTGCGCCGCCGGTTTTCTGAAAAAGATAAAGGATGTGTCAAAATGTACGGAAAGCTATTGGACGCCATTGGATTTGTAGCCTATTCGGATCCTGAGCTGTCCGCCATGATGAGCCGGGAGCTGGACCGGCAGCTGAATGGGCTGGAGCTGATCGCCTCGGAAAACTTTGCCTCTCCAGCGGTGATCGCCGCCATGGGGTCGGTCCTCACCAATAAATACGCCGAAGGCCTCCCCGGCAAACGGTACTACGGCGGATGCCAGTATGTAGACGAGGTGGAGAGCCTGTGCATTCAGCGGGCCAAGGACCTGTTCGGGGCGGAATTTGCCAATGTCCAGCCCCATTCCGGTGCCCAGGCCAACGCCGCGGTGCAGTTGGCCCTGCTCCAGCCCGGGGACACCCTGATGGGTATGAGCTTGGCCAACGGCGGCCACCTGTCCCACGGCAGTCCCGCCAACATCTCCGGCAAATACTACCGGGTGGTTTCCTACGACGTGAACCACGAAACCGGCCTCATCGACTACGACCAGGTTCGGGATCTGGCGCGGAAGAACAGTCCCAAGCTGATCATTGCCGGGGCCTCGGCTTACCCCCGGGCCATTGACTTCTCCATTTTCGCGGATATCGCCCACGAGGTGGGGGCCGTGCTAATGGTGGACATGGCCCACATTGCCGGGCTGGTGGCCGGCGGCGTCCATCAGAATCCGGTGCCCTATGCGGACATCGTCACCACCACCACCCACAAGACCCTCCGGGGTCCCCGGGGCGGCCTGATCCTAGGCAAGGAGGAGTTCGCCAAGAAAATCAATTCCGCTGTTTTCCCCGGCACCCAGGGCGGCCCGCTGGAGCACATCATTGCCGCCAAGGCGGTGTGCCTGCGGGAAGCCATGGAGCCCGCTTTCAAGGACTACGCCCGGAATGTGGTCGCCAACGCCAAGGTCCTGGCCCAGGCGCTGCTGGACGAGGGCTTTGATCTGGTCACCGGCGGTACGGACAACCATTTGATGCTGGCGGACCTGCGGCCCATGGGCATTACCGGCAAGGAGCTTCAGAACCGGCTGGACGCCAATCACATCACCCTGAACAAGAACGCCATCCCCGGGGACCCGGAGAAACCCGCCATCACCAGCGGCGTGCGGATCGGCACCGCCGCCGTCACCACCCGGGGCCTGGGCCCGGAGGAAATGCGGGTCATCGCCAAGTGCATCGCCATGACCGCCCGGGACTTTGAGGGGACAGCCCGGCAGGTGCGGGACACCGTGGCGGAGATCTGCCGGAAATATCCCCTCTATCAGGTATGACCTCCCAGGCGCTGGGGTTCCGGTTTTACGCCTCCATTTCCGATTTTCTCCGGGACCGGAAGATCCCCCTGCCCGAAGGGGTGGCCCAAAAGCGGGACCTGTCCTACGGCCCCCATGGGCGGGCTAACCGGCTGGATGTGTACTTTCCCGAAGAGGCGGCTGGGAGGCTGCCCACCATCGTCAGCGTCCACGGGGGCGGGTATGTCTACGGCAATAAGGAGATCTACCGCCGGTACTGCATGGACCTGGCCCGGCGGGGGTTTGGCGTGGTGAATTTTAACTACCGCCTGGCCCCCAGGTGGAAATTCCCCACGCCCTTGGAGGACCTGAATCGGGTGCTGACCTGGCTGACGGAGGCGGACGCGGATCTGCACCTGGACCCGGAACGGGTGGTGCTGGTGGGGGATTCGGCGGGGGCACAGCTGGCCAGCCAGTACGCCGCCCTCTGGGAAAATCCGGAGTACGCCGCCCTCTTTTCCTTCCGGGTGCCCCGGGTCACCCTGCGGGCCCTGGGTCTCAACTGCGGCATGTACGATTTGACCCAGCGCGCCAAGGAGCCTCGGGAGGGGATCCAGCTGGACTATTTTGGGGACCTGGACGAAAGTGACCCCCGCCTCCGGGAGCTGGACGCCATCGGCGGCGGATACCCCCCGACGTATTTGGCTACTGCCTGCAACGACTTTCTCCGGGAAGCGGCGGAGCCCATGTATCGCTTCCTCCGGGAAAAGGGCGTGGAGGCCGCCTGGAAGTGCTACGGC
>CANQQI010000153.1 GCA_947625945.1 uncultured Oscillospiraceae bacterium | reverse complement strand
AAGTCCCTCGAGACCCAGACAGCATAAGGAGATGAAGACATGGCTACACTGAGCTTGCAGCATATCGACAAGATATATGACAATAACGTTCAGGCGGTCTATGACTTTAATCTGGACGTGAAGGATGGGGAACTGATCGTGCTGGTGGGACCCTCCGGCTGCGGAAAGTCTACCACCTTGCGGATGGTCGCTGGTCTGGAGGATATTTCCAAGGGCAAGCTGCTCCTGGACGGGAAGGACATCACCACCACCCCGGCGAAGGACCGGGACATGGCCATGGTCTTCCAGAACTACGCCCTGTACGGCCACATGACCATTTACGAAAACATGGCGTTTTCCCTGACACTGCGCAAGGAAAACCCCAATGTCATCCACAAAAAGGTGCTGGCGGCGGCCGAGATTCTGGGCCTGACCAGCCAGCTGAACAAGAAGCCTGCCCAGCTCTCCGGCGGCCAGCGTCAGCGGGTGGCCATGGGCCGTTCCATTGTCCGGAACCCCAAGGTGTTCCTGTTTGACGAGCCCTTGAGCAACCTGGACGCCAAGCTCCGCGGCGCGACCCGGCGGGAGATCCTGCTGCTGCACAAGCGCCTACAGGCCACCATGCTCTACGTCACCCACGACCAGACCGAGGCCCTGACCCTGGCGGACCGGATCGTGTGTATGTCCATGGGCCATGTCCAGCAGGTGGGCACGCCTTTGGAACTGTACGATTCGCCCAGCAATATTTTCGTCGCCAGCTTTATCGGCTTGCCGCCTATGAACTTCTTTGATGTGCAGGTGCGGGAGGGCAAGCTGGTGGGCGCCAACTTCCAGGTGGCGCTCTCCGACGAGGAAAAGCAGACCCTCCGGGCCTACGAGGGCAAAACCATCACCCTGGGCGTCCGCCCGGAGAACATTGTGGAGGGGCCGGACGTGAAGGTGTCCGTCTTCTCCAACGAAAACCTGGGCATGAACACCCTGGTCCACGGCTACATCGGCGGCCAGCGGGGCATGCGGATCTCCGCCAAGCTCAAGGGCTGGGCCAATTACAAGGCCGGGGACACGGCTTCCTTCTCCTTTACCAGAAAGCACTTCTTCGACAAGGAGACTACCAACGCGATCAGGGGGGACAAGTGATATGAGCAAGAAAGAAAAAGGCTCCGGCATGCCTTGGTGGAAAAAGCTCTTGTCCGGCGTGAAGGAGCTCTGCCGGAAGTTTATCGTTTCCCTGAAGCGCCGCCCCCAGATGATTCCGCTGGCGGCCTTCGTGGTGGCGTTCCTGTTCTATGCCCTGAATCTGATGCACGTCTCCGACACCACGGCCAAGATTCAGGGCGCCGGCATGGGCCTGGCGGGCTTTACCACCATGCTGCTGTCCATGCTGTCATTTATGTGCTTCCTCAACGCCTTCCCCTATCGGAAGAAGGTCAATGTTCCCATGCTGGTGCTGATGGTGGTCATGGTGGGTCTGATCATCTTCGCGGATGTGTACTACCGCCAGATGATTCTGGTGGCCATCACCCGGGCGGACAATCCCATCGTCATTGGCTCTGACACGGCCTACATCGCCTATGCCTACAACAACCTTTCGACCCATATCTGGATGCTGGCGATCTCCCTGGGGCTGACGGCGCTGCTGCCGGTGTACAGCAAGCTGCTCCGGAAAATCAAGACCTCTGTGGATGTGGGCGACAATGGCAAGATGGAAGCCATCGATATCTCCGCCGAGGCGTAATCCGTCTATCCGCATCTGTCCCGCGAACCAAACAGGCAACGGGAGGCCCATGCCTCCCGGCCTGCTGACAGGAGAATTATGAGCAAGAAAAAACGCAAGCAGGATGCCCATGAGCAGATCGAGCGGCAGTCCGAATACTACAAGCTCAACACCCAGGCGGTGGATGACCTGGTCAACGCCGATGAATCCAACTCTCCGGAGGTTTCTCCCGAGGAGCTGCGCTCCTACCAGTCCGGCGGAAAGTTCAAAATTCCCCACTGGCTGAAGATGATCTTCATCAAGTTCTGGTTTCCCGGGGCGGTGTGCTTCTTCTTCCTTTGGGGCCTGGGGAATTATATCGGCAACATGCTGGATCAGCTCTTTGTCACCGGCATGGCCCTGGGCATCGTCACCGACGTGATGACCAATAATGTGCTCCGGTTCCTGGAAAAGACCCCGGGGGAAAACAGCCCCTTCATGATGTTCCCCAAGAAGGGCTACGCCAGCTTCCCGCTGAACATTTTGTACGCCTACCTGCTGCTGTTTTTGGAGTTCTGCCTCTATTCGCTGATCAACTGGACCTTTGCCCAGATCACCGGGGATACCGAGACCCTGTTTTTGGGCGTGGAACCGGTGCTCTTTGGCCTGTTCTATATGGGACTGGACAGCTTGCTCATCGCCGTCAAGCATTCTCTGCAAAGCCTTTGGAAGCGGGGCCGTACCGCAGAAAGGGGTACAGATGGATCACAGTAAAATTGACGACTTTATCCGGGATCTGGTAGCCCGTTCTACCCCCCAGTGTACCGCCTGGAACATGGAGAAGATCCGGGAGGGGAAACAGGCCTCCTGGAACTATATCGATGGGTGTATGCTCACCGCCCTGACGGAGATGTCCCGCATCACCGGGGAGGAGGGGTACTTCGCCTTTGTCCGGGCCTGCATCGATCACTTTGTGGGGGAGAACGGACAGATCCGAACCCTGGAGCCGGAGAAGGCGAACCTGGACGATATCAACGAGGGTCGGGTGCTCTTTGCCCTCTACGACGCCACCGGAGAGGAGAAGTACCGCCTGGCGGCGGATACCCTCCACCGGCAGCTGGAAAACCAGCCCCGGACCTATGAAGGCAATTTCTGGCACAAAGCCATCTATCCCAACCAGGTTTGGCTGGACGGGATTTACATGGCCCAGCCCTTCCAAGCTCTCTACGCCACCCATTTCGGCGGCGGAGACTGTTCCGACACCGTCCGGCAGATCCGCACTGTTCGGCAGCGGATGCGGGACGAAAAAACGGGGCTTTACTACCATGGCTACGACGCCTCCCGCGCCGCCTTCTGGGCGGATCCAGAGACCGGGTGTTCCCAGAACTTCTGGCTCCGTTCCCTGGGCTGGTTTGCCGTGGCGCTGGCGGATCTATTGGAGATCGTGCCGGCGGAGCAGGGCAGGGAGGAACTGGCTGAAATTTTCACCGGCCTGATGGCCTCCATCTCCCGGTACGCCGATCCGGAGACCGGGCTGTATTGCCAGGTTCCGGACCAAATCGGTCGGGAAGGCAACTACCTGGAGACCAGCGGTAGCGCCATGATGGCCTACGCCATGCTCAAGGGCGCCCGGTTGGGCGCGCTGGGGCAAGAATATGCCGCCAAGGGTCAAAAGACCTTCAGCGGCATTGTGGAAAAATATTTGCGCTTCACCGAAAACGGCCTGAACCTGGGCGGAATTTGCCTGGTAGCGGGCCTGGGTCCGGAGAATAACCGGCGCAGGGACGGTTCCTACGCCTATTACATCTCCGAGCCGGTGGTGGAGAACGACGCCAAGGGGGTAGCGCCCTTTGTCCTTGCCTACACGGAGATCAAGCGCCTCACGGCATGAGCTTCATGGTATCCGAGTCGGTAATGGGAGGCTCCGGGTTTTCCTGGGCGTACTGACGGGGGGACACGCCGTACTTCTTCTTGAATAGCCGGGAGAAGTACAGCGGCTCACTGAAGCCGCACAGCCGCGCGGTGTCGGTGATGCTTCCCTTCCCGCGGGACATGGTCAGCGCGTTGGCCGCGCTTTCCAGACGCTTTTCCATGAGATATTGGTGGGGCGTCATTCCGGTTTCTTTCTTGAAGAGCTTTTTCAGATACTCGCAGTTGAAGGGAAGGCTCCGCAAATACCCGCTCAGGTCGAACCGGCAGTCCGGGTAATTTTGCAGGATGCTGCACTCGATTTCGTGTACCACCTCGCTGCGCTGCCGACTCGGCTGCTGCTGGGCCAGGAGAGCGGCGATGAGCTGCCCGTATATGGGCAGGAGGGTACGGCCCTCCTCGCTGCGAGAGTAGTAGTAAAAAGCCGCTTGGAAAGCGCTGAGCAGAAAACCGTTGGGATCGCAGTGGATGATCATCGGCTCCGGATCGGTCAGGGTGGAATCCGTCAGATTGATGTGGATGTTGGTGAAGCCCTCGACGCTCCGATTGGCATGGGGCAGCCGGGGCGGGATCACAGCGATGTCATTGGTGGAATAGTGCAGGACCCGGTCGTCAAAAATCAGCCTTCCGTTGCCGCTGGTGCAGAAGATCAGTTCCCAAGTGCTGTGGATATGGCGGGAGACCGTCATCGTCAGCGCGTGCTTTCCGACATAGACGATTTTATTCATTTCAGAACTCCTTTCCCAATGGTCTGTGAAATATATTATCACAAAATGTCGGTTTTGTCCATATCTATTTTATGAATGACGGAGTCCGCCGCATTTGGCAAAAGTAAATCTATCATGGTAAGGAGACAGAAAATATGTCATACTTAACGCTGAAAAACATCAATAAGATCTATCCCAACGGATATCATGCGGTTCACAATTTCAACCTGGAGATCGAAAAGGGCGAATTTATCGTCTTTGTCGGCCCCTCCGGCTGCGGAAAATCCAC
>CANQQI010000152.1 GCA_947625945.1 uncultured Oscillospiraceae bacterium | reverse complement strand
GATCATCTCCTGCACGGACTGTCCTCTTCCCTTTTTCCGCTTGTTCAATGTGTTCACCTCCACTCATAATACTGTTGCGTGCTGATGAAGTACCGCACGGCGTATTTGAGAAAATCCAGCACGGTGGCGTCGTCCATGCGGATGGTGAGAAAACCGTAGCACAGGGTCAGCGCGGCGGGAAGGAACCAGCCAAGCTGCACCAGCGCCACAACGGAGAGCAGTGCGGCGACGCCCAGGATGGCAAAGTCGCGCAGTCCCCAAAGCCACAGAATCGCCGTGGCCTTCAGATTTTGCGGGTAGAGATATTGGGTCATGTGAGTCCTCCCATTTCGGGCGAATCGCCGTAAAATTCATTGCAAAACTCCTGCGGCGTTTGCCCGTATTCCGATTGGATACGCTCCGTAACCATGTCCTTAATAAGCTGCGATTCGGCGGCGGTCGGCTCGTAATCAAAATACTCCGAGCCGCTGTCTCTGCTGATTTCGCATTCCAAGCGAAGCGTATCCGCAAAAGGATTGTATTTGGCGTACAGATTCAGCCAAGTATCTTCTTCATCATTGATGTGAAGCCCAAACTTTTTATCCACGTCAAACCACGTTTCGAGATAGGCGGTGACTTCATGCCCGATATCGCAGCCCACTTCCATATCCCGGTCTACAACGAGATCCGAACGTTCCAATTCCAGATTCTCTTTCATGTTGTTTTCTCCTTTACTTTCCTGCCCTTGCCACCGTGCGGGTCAAATTGACCGCCGTGGTAGTCGCGTGGACAACGCTCATCATGTTCACCTTGACCGAGGAGTCCAGGCCGAACTGCTGAGCGATTCTAGGCACCTCATTTGCCGCCAGCATGATACCAAGTCCAAGCAGCATATTGCCGGGAAAGGTCAGCAGGCCCAGGAACAGCAGGGTCGTCTGCATGAACGCCGTCAGGCAGATGGCCGCCACCTGCTTCATCCACTGGTTGAAGCCATCCGAATAGCCCCGCGGTACGCTGAACATATAGAGCGCCCCTACCGCCATCTGCACCAGCAAAATACCGCCCCGTTTGATATTCTGGAAGAAAATCTTAATGATACAGTAGGCAAAGGCAATCAGGCAAAGCAGATTTAGGAGGCCAAAACCAACCTGCACAGACATGGCAAAGCTGCCCTCGAGTACCGACGTACTCTGTCCGGCCAGGTTCAGCGTTTGCCCGCCAGTGGCAAGTCCGGTCAAGTCATGGGAAAACGTATTTTGCAGGCTGATACAGAATTTGTACAGCTCCACCGGCACGATCCCGATGAGCGAACAGGCAAAAAAGCCTTTCAGGATATTGATGGTTGTGGTCTTGATATTCGCTCTGCCGTTTTGATACTCAATCGCCACGTCAAAGATGGCAACGGCGACGCCGGCGGCAAACAGCGACCACCCGAACAGTGTGAACAGCTTGATTGTCGCCTGTACCCAATCGAGATCGAAGATGTCGGCGCCCATATTGCCCATCATGGCGAAAAAGTCCGCCACCGCTCCATAGATGGTTTCATAAAACCATTTGAGCATGGCGTCCCAAATGGCGTTGGATACCTGTTCTCCGAGAGATTCGACCACGCCGCCGATGGCGTCCCCGATCCCCGAGAAAATATCTCCTAACCAATCGAAGATAGGTCCTCACCTCCTCCAAAAGTAATATTGGGGTGGGCGGTGATTTGCCCACCCCTCCGCGTCACAGGATCGTCCAAATATACAGCGGCGCGGTCAGCGTAAAGATCAGGCAGGCGAACAGGATCGCCGGCGCCGTAAACTCAAACTGCCCGTGCTTTCGGTGTAGGCTAAGCACCCAGCGCCTTACTGCATTTCTGCGGCAGGTTTCCAAATGCTCGCCTCGGAACCGTACTTACACATCTCTGCGTATACGGCTCCCCACTTGTTAATTCAATTTGCCGGTGTGTAGTTTTTCGTGACAGTCTTTGCAGAGCGCCAATGTTTTTCGGCTTCTGGCAATCATGAAGCGCTCCCAATCATTTTTGCCTTTCAGATCTTTGAGCTTTCTGACGTGATGAATTTCAATCTCACAATCAGTTTTTCCGCAAAGCTCGCATTGCCCTGCGGACAGCCTGTCCATCAAGCTGGTTCTGCTGGAATATTTCACCGTGTTGGGAATTACATCAACAACGGCGGCCTTTTGCATGGGCTTTCTTGCGAAGCCCTCGTTATAGAACAGCCGAGTTTTTGTTTTTCCTTTTTTGTCGGTAAAGCGTACTCCGAATTCTTTGCCAATACGAAGTCTGGAAATCATTTTGCTCATGCTGGTGCGGTACTTTGTTGCAAAGGTCTTGAACATACTGTACTGCATGATATAGCCGAAAGCGCTTACATGGGCGGCATTATTGGCGATACGGTAGTAATTACGGAAACCCCGGATTTCGCTGTTGTACTGGTCAAGAATTTCGAGGTCATCGTTGTCCTTGAGGTAGTACCGGGCTTTCGCTTTCCAGTTGTCCTTGCCATAGACCGTTTTTTCAATAGTCATGGCACCGTATTCCAACAGCTTTTTACGCATTAGCTCCTGCGGCATTTCCAGTTTGACCGTACCGCTGAGGTGACGGCAGAGCCGCCCTGTTTTATCTCGCTTGGTTGCCACCGAGCGGCGCACGGAAATGTCATACCCCAAAAAACGTGCCTTTTTCTCGGAATGGGTTATCAGTGTTTTTTCGTCAGACAGCTCCAATCGAAGCGTGTCAGCGACGAACACTTTTATCTGTTCCTTGATGGCAATTGCGTCCTCTTTGCTTCCAATTACACCAACGAGAAAATCATCGGCGTACCGGACATATTGAAGCCGCTTGAAGCCGGCGTCGAATGGATCAGAATAGGGCATGGCGAGTTTTTTGCGGTCAAGCTCACGGATTTCTGCTATAAGCTCGTCCTTTTCTTCTTCTGAATGTGCATTGCGTAATTTTTTTGCAAGCACCCCGCGCTTTTTCTCCAATTCGCAGGTTTTGGGGTAGACCGAACGTGCCGTTCCTTTGTCAAACCGCTTTTTCAGCTCCTCCATGAATTTATCCAGCTTGTCCAGATAGATGTTGGCAAGAATGGGGCTGACAATGCCGCCCTGCGGTGTACCGCTGTAAGTGTTATGGTACTGCCAATCCTCCAAATATCCTGCTTTGAGAAATTTGCGGATAAGACGCAGAAAACGCTCGTCCTTGATACGCTCCGCTAAGATATTCACCATAACTTCATGATTGATATTGTCAAAGAAGCCTTTTATATCTCCTTCGACAAACCATTTTACGCCGGTAAAACAGACCTGTACTTGGCTTAGTGCCGTATGACAGCTATGATTCGGGCGAAAGCCATGCGAGGTTTTCGCAAAGCTGCCCTCATAGACTGCTTCCAGCAGAAGCCGAACGCATTCCTGCACCAGCTTATCGTTAAAAGACGGAATACCCAGCGGGCGCATTTTCCCATTTTTCTTGGGGATATAAGTTCTTCTTGATGGTTGTGGCTGATAGCTCTCATCCTTTAGGCTCGCAATGATGCCGTCAATGCGATTTAGGCTCATTGCGTCGATGGTTTTTCCATCTGTGCCTTTCGTCATATTTCCTTGGCTGGCATAGATATTTTGGTAAGCCAACGCAAACAGCTCACGATTATACAGATTTCGATAGAGCCGTTCAAAGATATATGACCTGTCACTGCTGTGTTGTTGCAAACTGCTTAACACATGGATTGGATTTCTCATGGTGTATCCCACACCTTCCTTTCTCTCATGTTAAGATAACAAGCTGCCGCCCTTCGCCATGTATGCGGTTTTCCCGCACTCGGACTACTACGGCGGCTCCGTTGCCATACCGAATATTCAGTGTCATTTCTCTTGGCAAAACCTTGAGATTTTTCGCCTGTAAAGGCATTACACATAGCCGATTGCTCGGCGTTTCGGGTTAGGCAATCCCCGTTTAGCAAAGTAATAATGGCTTAGATGATTGTCGGATAGCGTTTTCGTCCTTTATCTCCAGACGGAGTTGAGCCGCACAGAAGCTCGCCCACATATTTTCGACTAATAAATTGTGGCTGTGCGGTATGGCGATAGCTGTCTTTCGCCAAAGTTCCTACATAAACCTCTCGGACTGCGCTTCAGGCAGTATAGCTTTTATCCTCATATCATCTGTTTCATCTTCCCATTCAGTCGTGAGCTGACAACTGCCCAACTTATGAGTTTACCGGAATGCTATTTTCCCCTTTGAGGTTTCCCTCTCAGGTAAACCGGTGGATGACGGGCAACTGAGCTTTTACCCGCTGGATTGCCAAGTCCAGAATTATTACAGTGCCTTTACGGGCGCACAGTCGAAATAGGCCGTTCCCAGCTTCACGAAAAAGAGGATGGCGAGGATCATGTCGATCACCGGGAACACCACATTGTTAACAACAGTTTGGATCTGTGTTTTTGCCGTATTCCAGGTCTGCTCAATGGCGCCGGCCACATCACCCGCGGCAAAGGCGGGCGCGGCGGAAAAAGAGATCATAACCGCCACCATTACGGCGCAGAGCAGGATTCTCATTGGCTTCTTGTTCATAAGCGATTTCCTCCAATCATTTTGTCGATTTCCTGATCC
>CANQQI010000151.1 GCA_947625945.1 uncultured Oscillospiraceae bacterium | reverse complement strand
TCCCTTTCATTCCACTAAAAACGAGGTATACGAACAGTGCGTGTTCGTATACCTCGTAAGTGGTGGACGATAACGGACTCGAACCGCTGACCCTTCGCACGTCAAGCGAATGCTCTACCAGCTGAGCTAATCGTCCGGGAGCAGTTGCTATTATACGGCACGGTTTGCGTTTTGTCAAGGACTTTTTCTGCCGCTAACGGGAAATCACCTGATATTTTCCCCCGGAAATCGTTACCCCCTGGGTGGCGTAGACCTGGCCGTCCGTCAGAATAAACACCGCCTCGAAATCTTCGCTGGCCCGCCACAGCGCCGTCCCCTTCTCCAGGCCCAACACAAAGAGGGCCGTGGAAAGGGCGTCGGCGGTCATGCCGTCGGCGCAGATCACCGTCACCGACGCCAGGCCGGAATCCGCCGGATATCCGGTCCAGGGGTCCATGATGTGGTGATAACGCACCCCGTCCAGCTCAAAATACCGCTGATAGTCCCCGGAGGTCACCACCGCCATGGTCCCCGTGACGCTGACCACCAGGTCCTGTCCCTCTCCCCTGGGGTCCTGCAAAGCAATCTGCCAGGGCTCGCCTCCCGGCTTTTCCCCGTAGGTCTGGACGTTGCCCCCCAGATTCAACACAGCCCGATCCACCTTCATCTCCGACAGGAGGGCGGCCAGCTTTTCCCCGGCGTAGCCCTTGATCACCCCGCCCAGATCGTAGACCGGGTCCGCCAGGGCGGCCTGAATTTCTGCTGGGGTGGGCACCCGGTAATTCCCGGAGAAAAAGCCCCAGGCCTCCGTCAGCCGGTAGAGCTGGGGGTCAAAGGCCCCGCCGGTGCGCTCCTTGAGAGCCTGGGCCCGGGTCAGCACGTCCTCTGCCTCCTGAGAAACCGGCTCCCCGGCCTGAAAGGCCGCCAGCGCGGAGGCGTCCGAGGAAGCGTTCCAGGTCCGGTCCATTTCCAGCAGGGCATCTTCCAGGGTGTCGCAGGCGGTCTGCCCGTCCTTTCCCCAGACGCGAAGCTCCATCACCGTGTCCATGCAGAACACTGTCTTTTCCGCCGGGGCCTGCCGGACGGCGCATCCTGTCAGCAGCAGCGCCGCCAGGGCCGCCGCCAAGGCTCTTTTACCCATGGGATCCCCTCCTGATAAGGAAAACCAGGCACGGGGCTGCCGTGCCTGGGAATGTCAACACGTCCAAAGGCCCTTGGGATACTTGCCCTGAGCCGTCAGCTCGGCAAGGGCCTGGATGACCTGGGGCTTGTCCTCGGCGTAGGTCACGCCGAACCACCGGTCCTCGGAACGGAGCACTTTGACCCGGGCCTTGCCCTCCTGGAGCAGGGTCTCCACCGCCAAGGGGAGAAAATACTCGGCCTTTACCGGGTTCTCCGCCGACAGGAGAAATTGGGGAAACCGCCGGGCCGCCTCCTCCAAGAAGCTGGGGGTGAAGCCCCACATATTCATGGACACGGTGGTGTCCGCAGGAACGTCCGTCCAGTGGACCCCATCCTCGGTGAAGTGGATGCCGCCAGGGTATTTTTCGATCCGGGTGCGCTCCTGCACCTCCGTCAGATAACCCCTGCTGTCCACCTGGCAGATGCCCCGGGCCACGGAACCGTACTCCGTCACTGTGTTGCCCAGCAGGTAGCCTACCATACAGTAGTCGTAGAGCGGGCCGTCCTGCGAGCGCTTCAGCTGCCGGTAAATGACCTCAAAGGCGGACTGGCCATAGTAGTCGTCCGCGTTGACCACGGCGAAGGGGGCGGAGCCGATCTGCTCTCGGGCGCACAGCACGGCATGGGTAGTGCCCCAGGGCTTCGTCCGCTCCGGAGAAATTTGGAACGCCGGGGGAACCAGGCTGTCCAGCTCCTGATAGGCGTAGCGGATCTCCAGGGGGCATTTTTCTAATCTGGCGCCCACATAGCGCATGAAATCCGCCTCTATGGCCTTTTTAATGATAATCACGGCGGTCCGGAAACCGGCCCTCCACGCGTCGTACAAGGAAAAATCCAGAATCGCCTCGCCCTGACATCCCACCGCGTCAATCTGCTTCAGGCCGCCGTACCGGCTGCCCATGCCCGCCGCCAGGACCACCAGGACCGGTTCTTGGTTCATGGAATGACCTCCTTTATTGTTGTTCTTTTTATTATATGTCAGCCGGTGAAAAAGCGCAAGATGGAAATGGGAATTTTTTCACAAAAGCCGAAGAATATACCCTTTCAGGTAACTGCTGGTCTCGCTGGACAGAATAGCCGGGTGGTCCCGGCTCTGGGTCAGGCTTTCCAGCAGCATGGCCTCCCGGCCCGCGTCCGCCGCCGCCTCCCGGAGCATTTTCAGAAACAGCGGGGCGGTCATGTACTGGCTACAGGAAAAGGTCGCCAGCACCCCGCCGGGCTCCAGCAGCTTCATGCACCGCAGATTCAGCTCCTTATATCCCCGGTAGGCGCCGTCCAGAGCCTTCCGGTTTTTGGCGAAGGCGGGCGGGTCGCAGACGATCAGGCCGTACCGCTTTCCCTCGCCGCTCTCCCGGCGCACCAGGTCGAAGACGTTGTCCTCCCGGACGCTGATCCGCTCCGCCACGCCGTTCCGCCGGGCGTTCTCCATCACCAGGGGCAGCACCTCGCCGCTGATGTCCACCGCCTTGACGGATTTGGCGCCGTAGATGGCGGCGTGGACGGCGAAGCCGCCGGTGTGACAGCACAGGTCCAGCACATTTCTGCCGGGGCAGTAGGGTTTGATCCGGCCCCGGTTCTCCTGCTGGTCCAGGAAGTGCCCGGTTTTCTGCCCATGGAGCAGGTCGGCGGCCATCCGGGCATCGTGTTCCCAAAATTCCACCCGTTCCGGCAGCGTCCCATAGACCACGCCGACGCGCTGAGGCAGGC
Organism: uncultured Oscillospiraceae bacterium; assembly: GCA_947625945.1. Taxonomy (GTDB): domain Bacteria; phylum Bacillota; class Clostridia; order Oscillospirales; family Oscillospiraceae; genus Faecousia. Next base: position 1,777 of record CANQQI010000151.1, on the reverse strand, counting down.
CCTCCAACCCCCGGATGGCCAGGTCGTTCCGCTCCACAATGCCCTTGGGGGCGAACAGCTCCACCAGGATCACCACGATGGCCTCCTGATAGGCCGCCATGCCCAGGCAAGTGATCTGAAAGCTCAGATAATCCCCGAATTTGTCCACCGTCAGCCCCGGAAGACCGTCGGCATCCCCATAGACCACCCGGCAGGCGTTGGAAAAGCCCAGCTCCTGCCGCAGTCTCCACGCGGCGGCGATTCGCTGCCGCAAAAGGGCAACGTCCACCTCCGGACGCTCCCGGCTCAGCAGCCGCACCAGGATCTTGGACCTGCTGTTGAAAAAGCCCCGGCCCAGAAAGGCGCCGTCGGCTCCGGTCACATCCACCACGCCGCCGTCCGCGCAGTCCTCGTCCACCCAGGCGGCCTGGTTGTCATAGACCCAGCGCCCGCCGGCAATGAGGCCCCGCTCCTCGCCCCGGCGCAGCCGCACTTCCCCGATCGACATGGCATTCCTCCTATTCAAGCAAAGCTGGGTCCAGCGTGACCGCCTCCCGGCGCAGCCGGTCCCAGGTAAATTCTCCAATCAGCTCTCGGGCGGACACCGGCTCCCGCCGGTCTATCATCCCGGCGGCATAGGCCAGGGTCCCCAACAGGGTTTCCGCCGGCATCCGCCGCCGCAGGGCCCCCAGATCCAGGTCCCGGTCCCGCTTGCTCAGGCGGCGTCCATCCGGGGCCAGAAGCATGGGCACATGGCCGTATCGGGGCTGGGGAAATCCGAACAGCTCCCGCAAATACATCTGCCTGGGCGTGGAGGAGAGCAGGTCCGCGCCACGAACCACCTCGGTGACGCCGGTTTCCCCGTCGTCCACCGTCACCGCCAGCTGGTACACATAGACCCCGTCGGCCCGGCGAACCACGAAGTCCCCACAGTCTGTAGTCAGGTTCTGCCGGTATTCCCCCTGGGCCAGGTCCGTGAATCGGAATACCCGGTCCGGTACCCGCAACCGCCAGGCGGGCGCCCGGCGGTACGATCCCCGCTGGGCCGCCGTCAGATCCCGGCAGGTGCCGGGGTAGACGTAGGTGCCATCAGACAGGTGGGGGGCATTGGGGCTGTGGAGCAGGCTCCGGGTGCAATAGCAAGGATAGAGAAGCCCCCGGGCCGAAAGGGCGTCAAAATACCGGTCGTAGACCGGGCCCCGCAGGCTCTGGGGCTCCGTCTCGCTGTCCCAGGTCAAGCCCAGCCAGCGCAGGTCCTCCCGGATGGCCTGAGCATATACATCGCTGGTACGCAGGGTGTCCAGGTCCTCCATCCGCAGTACAAAGCCGCCCCCCTGGGACCGCGCCGAAAGCCAGGCGACCAGGGCGGCGAACACATTTCCCAAATGCATCCGCCCGGAGGGCGTGGGGGCGAAGCGTCCCAGAACCGTCACGACTGGCCCCCCGTGAAGATCCACCAGGCCAGCAGGCAGATGATAAAAGCCAGCAGGATCACCGCCGCGATCAAAAGCGGGCTGGTGGGCTCGGACTGGGGCGCGGGGCCGTAATTCTCCTCGTCGTCGTAGTCCTCATCGTCGTAGTACTCCTCGTCTTCGTCGTAGTCCTCCGGCCCCTCCTGGGCCAAGAGGGCGTCCAGGTCCAAGGAGTCGTCCCACTCCGGCTCCGGCCGAGGTTCGTCGTCCTCAAAGTCATAAAAGCTCTTTCCCGCTTTTTCCTCTTCCTCCAGCAGCGCCCGGTTCAGCCGGTCAAGCTCCTGATCCCGATCCCGAAACATAAGCGCCCTCCCTCTTTTTTGATC
>CANQQI010000150.1 GCA_947625945.1 uncultured Oscillospiraceae bacterium | reverse complement strand
AAAGTTAAAAGGTTCAAGGCAAAATCAAAAAGTATAAGGGCAAAATGTAATTGTATCGCTTTGGGATACTACTTAGATGAAGGCATCAGCGGCACAAACACCAAAAAACGCGATGGATTTAACAAAATGATCGCGCTGGCCCTGGATGGCGGCATTGATCTGATTCTTACCAAGTCCATTTCCCGGTTCGCCCGCAATACGGTAGACACGCTGCAGACAGTGCGTGATCTCAAGGAAAAGGATGTGGAGGTTTACTTTGAGAAAGAAAACATCCACACTCTTGATCCCAAGTGTGAGGTCATGCTCACGATCATGAGCAGCCTTGCGCAGGAAGAAAGCCGCTCTATATCCGAGAATGTGCGCTGGGGCAAAGAGAAAAGCATGCGGGACGGCAAAGTCTATATGCCCTACGGTCATTTCCTTGGCTACCGCAAGGGCGAGGATGGCCATCCGGAAATTGTGGAGGAAGAGGCAGAGATCGTAAGGGGGATCTACAAGGACTTCCTGGACGGAAAGAGTATCAGCTGGATTGCCAATGACCTAACCGAACGTGGAATTCCAACGCCCAGCGGCAAGACCAAATGGAGCATCAGCACCGTAAACAGCATGCTGAGGAACGAAAAGTACAAGGGCGACGCCATCCTGCAGAAAACCTACACGGTGGATTTTCTCAGCAAAAAGGTACGCAAGAACACAGGAGAGCGAGACAGCTACCTCGTTACTCAATCCCACGAGCCGATTATTGCCCCGGACGTCTACGAGCGCGTCCAGCGCGAATTATCGCGCCGACGTAGCGCCCGTCCGAAGAAGGCGGACGAGGATAGCCCCTTCGCCAACCGGCTCGTCTGCGGCGATTGTGGGGCATTTTACGGGCATAAGGTATGGCGGAGCGGCGGCCGGAACCGGAAACGCTATGATGTATGGTATTGCAACCACCGCTATGATGGCGAGAATAAGTGCGAGACCCCGACTCTCCGCGACGATGAGATCAAGGCCAGCTTCGTAAGACTATTAAAAGAAGCGGGGCGGCCCGAGACAGAGTTCTCTGCTTCCCTCTGGCGTGAGATGGTTGAGGAAGTAACGATCCAGGCCGGGCGGCAAGCACGTTACCTACTGGTAGATGCACGCGAGTTCACCGTGCCGATCTAAGCTAGGCACGGCAAAATACAGCTGAGCGGCTAGAGCTTCAACTCTAGCCGTTCTTTTTATATGTTTGCCGGGAGGAGGGCGGACATCGCCTCCACTAATTTGCATTTGCACCAATTCCGAAAATATGGTGTTGTAAAATTTCCTCCCTTATTTTTGGGCCCAAATAATAGCCGTTCCAAATGCACCACTTCTGGCAAAATTGGTCCTGTCCGGCTGCAGTAGGTGCGCAAGTGTTTTTGGTGCAGAGATTTTGCTCGTTCTGGCCAGAGTTACTGCGCAGGCCACGGCAAAAATGAAAAACACCCCTAGAAACAGGGATGTTTTTCCGATGGTGGCATAGACACAGAGTACTCCATGTCCACGTCATATTGTGGTCCGAGTGACTGGATTCGAACCAGCGGCCTCTTGAACCCCATTCAAGCGCGATACCAAACTTCGCCACACCCGGATGTGCCTGCATCTTTGCTGCCTGGATATATTAGCACACCCTGACGAAAAATGCAAGCCCCTTTTTAAAATTTTTTATTCCCCCGGCTCGGACTTGATGATCTTGCCCATGTTCCAGAGCCGAATCACCTGCTCCTCGGCCTGCCGCTTTTCCTCCTCGTTGCCGTATTCCAGATACACCGTGTGGGCGCCGCAGTCGGCGCACTCCACCTGGACGCACCAGCCGCCGTCATGCACCAGCGCTCCCACGCCCCGGCAGGCGGGGCAGTCTTCCAAAACGCGTTCCTGTTCCAAAACCATTTCCTCCTAATAAAATTCATGTTCCTGCTCATCATACAGCGCCAGCCGCAGGCACCGGGCAAAATCCGGCTTGATCTCCGGCAGATACCGGTCCACCGCCTGGGCAAGCTGCATGGGATTCATGGAGGGCTCCTGGCAGCTGGTCAGCGCCCGCAGTTCCAGTTCCCCCGCCCCGGTCTGCCGGACGGCGATCCGGCGGATCAGCGGGATGATGTCCTGCTCCACCGGGCCGGACTTGCTCTTTTTCTCCACCGGCAGCGCCGTGCGGCGGAATAGAGCCGCGATTCGCTCCCCTGCCTCCGGCGGAACGCCTCGGTCGTACTCCAGGGTGACGGTGCTTTCCAGAAGCCGCAGCTCCCGGATCTTCCTGCCGCCCTCATAGACCTTCAAAATTTCCACCCCGGGAACCAGCGCCCGGTTCAGCCGGTCCCGGATCTCCTCCGGGGGCGGAGCCTCCCCCTCCAGCTGAAAGTCCAGCAGCTCGCAAAGGCTTTCCATTCCCAAGCTCATGGGCAGGGCGATGGACACGCTGGGCCTGGGCGTGAAGCCCTGGGTGTGGGTCAGGGGTAGCCCCGCCCGCTGGAAGGCCCGCTGAAGCAGCCGCATCAGATCCAAATGAGAAAGGTATTTCCCCTTCCCCGTCTTGGAGAACAGAGCCCTAAGCATCGCAGACCGCCTCCTTCAAAAGGGCGTCAGCCCCACAGCCGGCGCATCCGGCCCGACAGTCCCGGGTTGTTCGTCCCTCATAGGCCCGGCGGCGCTCCCGGAGAAGGAAGTCCTTCTTAAGCCCCACGTCGATGGTGTCCCAGGGCAGAATCTCATCCTCCCCAAAGCCCCGGCAGGCATAGTAGTCCGGATCCACGCCGCACTCCCGGAAAGCCCGCAGCCAGATCTCATAGGAGAAGTACTCGTCCCAGCCGTCCAGTCTTGCGCCCAGCTCCACCGCCCGCCGGAGAACCGGGCCGATCCGCCGATCTCCCCGGGCAAACACCGCTTCCAAGCGGCTCAGTGCCGGGTCATGGTAGTTGAACTCCACCCCCCGCACGCTGTAAAGCCGTTCCTTTAGGAGCCTTGCCCGCCGGAGATACTCCTCCATGGGCAGCTGCTTTTCCCACTGAAACGGGGTGTGGGGCTTGGGCACAAAATAGGCCGCCGCCGCGTGGATGCGCAGGCCCCGCTTTTTGTTGACGGCATTGGCCCGCCATGTGGCGGCCACCTTCTCGATCAGCTCCGCGATGGCCAGCACGTCCGCCTCCGTCTCCGTGGGCAGGCCCAGCATAAAGTACAGCTTCACACTGTTCCACCCGCCGGCAAAGGCGACGGCGCAGGAGGAGAGGATCTCCTCCTCCGTCAGATTTTTGTTGATCACATCCCGCAGCCGCTGGCTGCCCGCCTCCGGGGCGAAGGTCAGGCTGCTTTTCCGCTGGTTCTGAAGCCGAGCGGTGAGCTGACGGGAAAAGTTGTCCGCCCGCAGGGAGGGCACCGACAGATTTACCCGCCGCTCCTGACAGTAGGGCAGCAGTTTGTCCGTCAACTCCTCCAGCTCCCGGTAGTCGGAGGTGGACAGGCTGGACAGCGTCAGCTCGTTGATCCCCGAGTCCTCCAGGGTCTCCACCGCCTGGCGGTACAGCACCTGGGCGCTCTTTTTCCGCACCGGCCGGCAGGAAAACCCCGCCTGGCAGAACCGGCAGCCCCGAATACAGCCCCGGAACACCTCTAAATTGGCCCGGTCGTGGACGATCTCAGTAGATGGAACGATCATCCTTGTTGGGAAAAACGCGCTGTCCAGGTTTTCCACGATCCGCTTGCGCACCGTCGCGGGCACGCCGGCATCGGGAACGATGGCGGCAATCGTCCCATCCGCCCCATACGCATGCCGGTAAAAGGATGGCACATACACCCCAGGGATCTTGGCCACCTCCCGCAAAAACCGGGGCTTGTCCCACCCCTCCGCCTTGGCCTTGTCGTAGAGGGAAACGATCTCCACGGTGCTCTCCTCCCCCTCTCCCAGGGAGAAAAAGTCGAAAAACGCCGCCAAAGGCTCCGGATTAAAGGCGCACACGCCCCCGGCAAAGACAATGTTGGAGAGCCCCGTCCGCTCCCTGGCTTCCAGGGGCACCCCCGCCAGCCGCAGCATATTGAGGATGTTGGAGTAGCTCATCTCATAGCCGATGGAAAAGGCGATCAGGTCAAAGTCCTTCACCGGCCTGCCGCTCTCCAGGGCCCAGAGAGGCAGGCCATTTTGGCGCATTGCCTCCTCCATATCCGCCCAGGGCGTGAATACCCGCTGGCACCAGACCCCCTCCATGGCGTTCATTACCCCATAGAGGATCCGCATCCCCAAATTGGACATGCCGATCTCGTAGGTATCCGGGAAACAGAAGGCTATGTTCACCCGCACTTGGGCGGGATCCTTCCGGATTTCATTGTATTCCCCGCCGGTGTACCGGGCGGGCTTTTGAACCGTGGGCAGAATACGCCCCACTAGATCGGTCATGGCGGCACCTCTTTCTTGCCCCTATTTTACCCCGGCGGCGGCCACATTGCAAGCATTATTTTCCCGCCATACCCGAATCACCAGCGCGCCCGCCGCCAAAATAGGAAAAAGCCCCAGCCCCAGCCGGAAGGTGCCCAGCAGGCCCAGGGCGGTGAGTCCCGTAAGGCAGCCGGTCTCCACCAACCGGCAAAACCGCTGGGCAGTGGCCGGCGGCAGATAGTGCCAGGAGACCCGCCGCAGCGCGCGGCCCCCGTCCAAGGGGTATACCGGCAGCAGATTGTAAAAGGATTGAAGCCCGGCGCACAGGGCCAGCCTGGGGAAAAACCGCGCCAGAGCAAGCAGGACCAGCGCCCCCAAAGGGCCCGCCAGGGCACAGAGCGGTTCTTCCCATCCGGTCAGCGGAGAGGTGACCAT
>CANQQI010000149.1 GCA_947625945.1 uncultured Oscillospiraceae bacterium | reverse complement strand
CAGCAGGAGGCCTCCCGGAAGCTGAACATGACCCCCAAGCAGACCATGGTGCTGGCCCAGCAGCTCTACGAGGGCGTAGACGTGGAGGGCCAGGGCACCCTGGGCCTGATCACCTATATGCGGACCGACTCCCTGCGCCTGTCCGACGAGGCCATGGACGCCGCCCGGGACTTTATCGGCAGCCGGTATGGGCGTAACTACTACTATGGCAAGCGCCATGTATTCAAGACCAAGTCCACCGCCCAGGACGCCCACGAGGCCATCCGCCCCACCCATGTGGAGCTGGAGCCGGAGGCCATCCGCGGCTCCCTGACCTACGATCAGTACCGGCTCTACAAGCTGGTCTGGAGCCGGTTCCTGGCCACCCAGATGGCCAACGCCGTTTACGACACCACCTCCATCGACGCCTCCTGCGCGGGCCACATTTTCCGGGCCAGCCATCAGAGCGTGAAGTTCCCGGGTTTCCTCACCGTCTACGAGGAGGGCCGGGATGACGAGGACGAGGCGGTGGGCTCTCCCCTGCCGGATCTGGCCGAGGGGGAACATGCCACGGCCTCCCAAATTGAAAAGGAACAGCATTTTACCCAGCCGCCCGCCCGGTACACCGAGGCCACGCTGATCAAGGCCATGGAGGAAAAAGGGGTGGGTCGTCCCTCCACCTACGCCGCTACGGTTTCCGTTATCGAGGACCGGGAATATGTGGTGAAGCAGGACAAGCGCCTCTCCCCCACCCCCCTGGGCGAGGTGGTCACGGGACTGATGATGGATCGGTTCCAGGACATCATCGACGTGGAATTCACCGCCAACATGGAGCAGCAGCTCGACGAGGTGGAGGAGGGCAAGCGGGACTGGAAAAACCTCCTTGCCGAGTTCTACCAGGGCTTCCATCAGGAGCTGACCGACGCGGAGACCGCCCTGGAAGGGGTCCGTCTCAAGGTGCCCGACGAGGAGACCGACGAGGTCTGCGAGCTGTGCGGGCGGAAAATGGTGATCAAAACCGGCCGGTTCGGTAAATTTCTCGCCTGCCCCGGCTATCCGGAATGTAAAAATACCAAGCCCCTGGTGGAGCGGATGCCCGGCCGGTGCCCCAAGTGCGGGGCCGGAATCCTCAAGCGGAAGTCCCAGAAGGGCTACGCCTACTACGCCTGTGAGCGGGGGGCGGCCTGCGGATTCATGACCTGGGACGTGCCCACGGCCCAGGACTGCCCCAGCTGCGGCCAGACCCTGTTCAAAAAATCCGGCCGGGGCCGGCAGAAGCCCTTCTGCGTCAACGAAAGCTGCCCGGAGTTTCTGCCGGAGGACAAGCGGGGCTACTACCGCAAGTCCGCCGCCGGTACGGAGTCCGGAAAGGAGCCGGCCAAGGCCAAGGGCCGGAGCGCCAAGGAAAAAGCCGCTGCCCGGAGGAAAAAGGTATGACCGTCCGGGTAATCGGCGGCGGGCTGGCAGGCTCCGAGGCCGCCTGGCAGCTGGCCCAGCGGGGGATCCAGGTAGAGCTCATCGACATGAAGCCTCGGAAAATGACCCCGGCCCATCACAGCCCCGATTTTGCCGAGCTGGTCTGCTCCAACTCCCTCCGGGGAGACCGGCTGGAAAACGCCGTGGGCCTGCTGAAGGAAGAACTCCGCCGCCTGGGGAGTCTGATCATGGAATGCGCTCTGGCCACCAAGGTGGAGGCCGGCGGCTGCCTGGCGGTGGACCGGAACGGCTTTTCCGCCCTGGTGACGGAAAAGCTCTTGGCGCACCCCAACATCACCTTCCGCTCGGAGGAGATCACCCAGGTCCCCGCCGGACCCGTGATTGTCGCCACCGGGCCGCTGACCTCCGAGGCGCTGTCTCAGGCCATTGGGGACTATTTTGGGGAGGAATACCTGCACTTCTTCGACGCCGCCGCCCCTCTGATCTCCGCCGCCTCGGTGGATATGGAGCGGGCCTGGCGGCAGAGCCGGTACGATCGGGGAACGGCCGATTATGTAAACTGTCCCCTGGAAAAAGACGAGTACCTTGCCTTTGTCCAGGCCCTGGCGGAGGCGGAGGCGGCTCCCGTCCACGGATTCGAGGACAGCGCGGTTTTCGAGGGGTGTATGCCTGTGGAGGTCATGGCCCGGCGCGGGGTGGACACCCTGCGGTTCGGCCCCATGAAGCCCGTGGGCCTAAAGGATCCCAAGACCGGGAAGGAACCCTACGCGGCGCTACAGCTGCGGATGGACAACGCCGCCGGGGACGTCTACAATCTGGTGGGCTTCCAGACCCATTTGAAATTTCCGGAACAAAAGCGAGTCTTTTCCATGATCCCGGCGCTGAAAAACGCCGAATATCTGCGCTACGGGGTCATGCACCGCAACACCTTCCTCCAATCCCCCAAACTGCTGGACCGGTTTTACCGGGACCGGCGGGACCCGCTGGTGGCCTTCGCCGGGCAGATGACCGGGGTGGAGGGCTATGTGGAAAGCACCGCCTCTGGATATCTGGCGGCTGTGGCCATGGCGGCCCAGCTTCAGGGCCGGCCTCTGCCGGAGTTTCCCCGGGAGACAGCCGTCGGCGCGCTGGCGCTGTACATCAGCGATCCCAGAATCGAGGCGTTCCAGCCCATGAATATCAATTTCGGCATCATGGCGCCCCTGGAGCGCCGGGTGCGGAAAAAATCAGAGAAAAACCTGGCGATTTCCCAGCGTTCCCTGGCAATCATCGACCGGATGGCAGTCGAGGGAATCTGACAGATTTTTGTTGAGAAAGAGGTGCGTCTATGAAGATCATTGTCGATGCCATGGGTGGGGACAACGCCCCCCAGGCCCCCGTGATGGGGGCTTTCCAGGCCGCCAAGGACCTTGGCGCGGAGATCCTGCTGGTGGGCCGGGGGGAAGCGATCCTGGAGACCATGCGCTCCGCCGGGATCCAGGACCTGCCGGAGGGGATCGAGGTAGCCAACGCTGAAGATGTGGTGGATATGCACGACGACCCCGCAACCGTGCTGCACAAGCGGAAAAACTCCTCCATGATCCTGGGCCTGAAAATGCTCTCCGACGGTCAGGGAGACGCCTTCGTCTCCGCCGGAAGCACCGGCGCGCTGCTCACCGGGGCAACGCTGCTGGTCAAGCGGGTGAAGGGCATCCGCCGGGCCGCTCTGGGTCCCGCCATGCCCAACAAGGCCGGGGGGAAGACCGTGATCCTGGACTCCGGCGCCAACGCCGAGTGTACCCCGGAGTTTTTGCTCCAATTCGGCCTGGTGGGCGCCCTCTACGCGAAAAAATATTTGGGCGTTTCGGAGCCCCGGGTGGGGCTGCTGAACATCGGCGCCGAGGACAGCAAGGGCACCCCTTTGCAGAAGGAGGCCTATGGGCTACTGAAGGACGCAGGGGAAAAGGGCTACTTTCGGTTTGTCGGAAACGTGGAGGCCCGGGACGTGCCCTTAGGCGCGGTGGATGTAATCGTATGCGACGGGTTTTCCGGCAACGTGCTGCTCAAAACCATTGAAGGCACCGCCATGTTCATGGGCAGCCAGGTGAAAAAGATGTTCAAGAAGAATCCCCTGACCATGCTGGGGGCCCTGCTGTGCCGCTCCGGCATCCGGGACTTGACCAAGCTCCTGGATTACCGGGAGATCGGCGGAACGCCGCTGCTGGGCATTCGCAAGCCGGTGATCAAGGCCCACGGCTCCTCCGACGCCCTGGCCTTCCGCAACGCCATCCGCCAGGCCAAGGCCACCGCAGAAAACGACCTGTCCGCCGAGCTGGAGCAGGGACTGCGGGCCCTGGCCGGAAAGGAGGAGGCCCATGGATGAGAAGCTGGAAGCCGCTCTGGGCTACCGGTTCCGGGATCCGGAAAAACTGCGCAACGCCCTGACCCACTCCTCCTATGCCAACGAGTCCTGGCACAACAGCCTGGCAAGCAACGAGCGGCTGGAATTTCTGGGCGACTCCATTCTGGGCATGGTGGTGGCGGACTATCTGTACCGCAACTTCCCCCAGCGCCCGGAGGGGGAGCTGACCCGGATGCGGGCGGACCTGGTCTGCGAAAAGAGCCTGGCCGACGCCGCCAACCGGGTGAGCCTTGGCGCGTATCTGCTCCTGGGCCACGGCGAGGAGCAGGGCGGCGGCCGATTCCGCAGCTCCATCCTGGCCGACGCCATGGAATCGGTGCTGGCCGCCAGCTACTTAGACGGGGGTCTGGAGGCTGCCAGCGGCATCATTCAGCGGTTGATCCTGGCGGATGTGCCGGTGGGTAAGCTCCACAACGCCGACTACAAAACCGCCCTGCAAGAGTTGATACAGCAGAAGAAAAACCAGGTGCTGACCTACCAGCCCATTGGGGAGACCGGCCCGGACCACGACAAGCGGTTCCGGGTGGAGGTGCTTCTCAACGGCCAGGTGGTGGGCCAGGGCAGCGGCAGCAGCAAAAAACGGGCCGAGCAGGATGCCGCGCGGGAGGCCATCGAAAAGCTGTTTCGGAAATAAACGGAGGAAAAAATAGTGAAATACGACTATCTCATCGTGGGGGCGGGCCTCTTCGGAGCCACCTTCGCTCAGCGGGCCAAGCAGGCCGGGAAGTCCTGCCTGGTGATCGACAAGCGGGATCACATTGCCGGCAACGTGTACACCAAAACCGTGGAGGATATCCACGTCCATGTGTATGGGGCCCATATTTTCCACACCAACGACCGGCGGGTTTGGGATTATGTTAACCAATTTGCGGAATTCAACCGCTTTACCAACTCGCCCGTGGCCAATTATCACGGGGAGCTGTACTCCCTGCCCTTCAACATGTACACCTTCAATAAAATGTGGGGCGTGGTCACCCCGGCGGAGGCGGCGGCGGAGATCGAACGCCAGCGGAAGGCCGC
>CANQQI010000148.1 GCA_947625945.1 uncultured Oscillospiraceae bacterium | reverse complement strand
GTGACCACCACCACATGGTCGGCGTACTTGGCGTCGGTCATGGCGTAGCCCATGCTGCCGCAGTTGGACTTGCCGCCGATGCCCCGGCAGTTGCCCACGCAGTCGCTGGTGGGGGCCGCCACGAAGGCGATGTCGATATGGACCTCTCCGGCCTCGATGGCCCGGGGGCGGCCGCCGTGGCTGCGGATAATGGCGGGGGTCTTCAGCTTGCCGGCGGAGACCACCTCGCCCATCCGACCCCGGATGCCGGAGGTCTGGATGCCAATGACCTTGCCCTGCTCGATGTAGTCGGCAATGGGGTCGTGGGCGTTGCCCAAGCTGGTGGCGGCGATGGTCAGGTCCTTGAGCCCCAGCTCCTCGATGGCCGCCGCCATCACCATGTTCACCACATAGTCCCCGTCCCGGAGATGGTGGTGGAAGCTGAAGGTCATGCCGTCCTTGGCGCCGCACTGCTCCAGGGCGGCCTTGATGGAATCGACGAGCTTGCTCTCCTGGGGCTTTTCATACCGCTGGGTCCGGGGGGACGCCTTCTGGATGTACTTGCCGTCCATGTAATTCTTGCCCTGATAGACCTCCTTGCCGCCGGCGAGGAGGTAATCGGGAATTTCTCTTCCTACCGCGTTTTTCATACCAAATCCCCCTCATACAATCCGCAGGCTCTCGCCAGCCGCAATGTGCGCTCCGCTCCGGGGATAAACGCAATGTCGATCATCTTGCCGTCCACGGTGAACACGCCCACACCGGCGGCGGACTGCTCCCGGTAGGCCCGGACGATCTTCTCCGCCTGGACGATCTCCTTCTGGGTGGGGGCGAAGACCTGGTGGACATAGCGGATCTGCTTGGGGTTGATCAGGCTCTTGCCGTCGAAGCCCATGGCCTTGTTCTGCCGGACCTCGGCCTCAAAGCCCGCCTGGTCGTCCAGGTTGGTAAAGACGGTGTCAAAGCACTGGACGCCCGCCGCCCGGGCCGCGATAAGCATCTGGCCCCGGGCCACCAGCAGGTCCACCCCGTCGGGCTGGGGCGTCGTCTGCATACACTTGCGGAAGTCGCCGCCGGAGATGGCCACGCCGAACATCCGGGGAGAGGCGGCGCAGATCTCATAGGCGTTGAGAATGCCCTTGGGGCTCTCCAGCGCCGCCATCAGCAGCGTCCGGCCCTTTTCCACGCCGAACTCCTCCTCCGCCGCCTCCACGGCCTTCTCCACGGTCAGCACGTCCTGGGCGCTCTCGCACTTGGCGATGCGGATGCCGTCGGCGCCGCCGGCCACGCAGACCCGGATATCCTCCTGCCAGTGGGGGGTGTCCAGGCCGTTGATCCGGACGATGACCTCGGTGTCGCCGTAGTCGATGGTGGTCAGGGCATGGTAGAGGGAAAAGCGGGCGGCGTCCTTCTGGTTCTCCGCCACCGCATCCTCCAGGTCCAGCATGATGGAGTCGCAGCCGTAGATGTAGGCGTCCTTGATCAGGCCGGGCTTCTGGGCGTTCATGAACATCATGGTCCGGCGGAGCCGGAACCGCTCAGGCTTGGGTCTTGGAATCATCTCACCGCACCTCCCCAGGGAATCCCGGACGCGGACGCGCCGCAGGAGCGGAACACCGCGCACTCCACCCGGGCCTTCAGGGTGCAGTCCAGGGCGCCCTTGTCCACCACCGTGATCTTGGCGTCGCGGACCTCCAGCCGGGCCAGGGTGTCCAGAACGGTCTGCCGGATCTGGCGGCCATACTGGTTCATAACACTGGACTGCAGGGAAAGCTCAATGCCCTCCCCGCCGGGCTCCACCGTCACCTGGGCGTCGCTGGACTCCAGGGTGCCGGCCACCGCCGGTTTTAAAATTTCCATTGGCAATCCTCCTTTAGCCAAATTTCGATTTTCGCTGATACTATGGTACGAGATCTTCGTCCATATGTCAAATACAATTCTTCCTATAAATAATATAGGAAAATTCATATGCCCTTCCTTGACGGCGGAACGATCCTATATTATAATGCGGGTAGAAAAAGAAGGAAAGAAGGTCCGCCATGAACCTAAAGCAAGCCCTCTACGTCAAGACCATCGCCCAGGAGGGGGGCATCACCGCCGCCGCCAAAAAGCTCTACATCAGCCAGCCCTCCCTGAGTCAAATGCTCCGGCAGATCGAGGAGGAGGTGGGGCTGGCGCTATTCGACCGCTCCAAGAGCCCCTTCCGGCCCACCTACGCCGGGGAACGGTATCTCTACGCCGCCACGGTGATGCTGGGCGCCGAGGAGCGGATGCGAAACGAGCTCCAGGAGATCCGTCAGGAGGACAGCGGCCGACTCCGGCTGGGCATCAGCGTGCAGCGGGGCGCCCGGATCCTGCCGGGGGTCCTGCCCCAGTTCTTTCGGGACTTTCCCCATGTGGCGCTGGAGCTTCGGGAAGCCGGCAGCGCCGCCCTGGTGGAAATGGTTCGCCAGGGGGAGGTGGACGTGGCCCTGGCCTCCACCGTGCCCTCTCACCCGGACCTGACCTATCACCTGATCCAGCGGGAGACCATCGGCATCCTGGCGGGGCAAAATAGCCCTCTGGCCGCCCAGGTGCCCTCCGGGGAGGTCATCGACCTGCGCCAGGTGGCCGACGGGCCTTTTATCTGCATGACCCCGGATCACAACTCCCGGGTGATCCAGGAGCTGCTGTTCCGGCAGGAAAATCTGCACCCCCGAATTCTGCTGGAGACCGACAGCATGGAGATCGCCAGCCGGACCACCGTGACCAGCGCCGGGTATTTGATTTGCTCCGATCTGTACGTCAATCCGGAGAACTACTTCTATCCCATTAAGAATTATGTAAACCATCATCATTTCTATGCCTGTATTCCCAAGGGGATGCAGCCCCCCAAATACATGCGGGCCTTTCTGGAGCTGGTGGAAAAGCGCCTCGGCGGGGAGGAATGCTGAATGGGTCCTAAAATTCTGGTGGTGGACGACGACCGGGCCATCGTCCAGGTGCTGCAAACGGAGCTGGAGCGGGCGGGCTATCAGGTCCAGGCCGCCTTCGACGGGGAGGCAGCGGTGGCCCAGGCGGAAAAATTCCGGCCGGCGCTGATCATCATGGACGTGATGATGCCCAAGTGCGGCGGTCTGGCCGCCACCCTCCGCATCCGGCAGGAGAGCAACGTGCCCATTTTGATGCTCTCGGCCAAGGCCGAGGGCACGGATCGGGTCCTGGGCCTGGAGGCCGGGGCTGACGACTATCTGGTAAAGCCCTTTTTCCAGCAGGAGCTGCTGGCCCGGGTGAAGGCCCTGCTCCGGCGCTACCAGCTCCTGGGCTCCGCCCGGGACGGGGCCGCCCGGGACTGCCTCCGGGTGGGGGAGCTGGTGCTGGAGAAGGAGAAAAAGCGGCTGACCCTCCGGGGGGAGCCGGTGCATCTGACCGCCACGGAGTTTCGGATTCTGGATCTGATGATGGCCAGTCCCGGCCGGGTCTTCTCCGCCGAGGAAATCTATGAGCGGGTCTGGGAGGCCGATGCCTACGCCGTGGAGAACACGGTGATGGTCCACATTCGCCGCATTCGGGAGAAGATCGAGCTGGATCCCCGGCGGCCGGAATATCTCAAGGTGATATGGGGGATTGGATATGTTCTGGAAGCGCCGTAATGCGGGGGGAATGGCCCTGTGCTGCCTGGCCGCCCTGCTGCTGACCCTGGGGCTGGGGCTGCGGACCGCCGCCGCCGGGGCTGTGAGCACAGAGACCTCCGCCTCTCAAACAGGGATGCCCTCCACCCCGCCGGACAGCGGCTCTCTCACGGAACCCCCTCCCCATTCGGAGGAGACCACCACGCCCGACACCTCCGATGTGGATTACACCTCCGTCACCGCTCAGGACACCCCCACCACGGCGGGGCAGGGCCGGGACTATATCAGTCCCCAGACCAGCCGGATCCTCCGGGGGACGGCCCTGGCCTGCTTCCTGCTGGGGGGCGTGCTGGCCCTCCTCGCCGTACTGTTCCTTCCCGCGGCGGGGGCGGGTCCGGGGATCGGCCCGGATGGGGCCCTGGCCGGCGTGGGACTGTTCCTTCTGCTGTTTTTGCAGGACCCATCCAGCTTTTCCCTGCTGCCCCTGACCTGGGGCGAACTGGGCCAGGGACTTCTGTTCTGCTGGCTGCCGCTGACGGCCCTGCTGCTGGGCTGCCGGGAGCTGCGGCGGTGGCTTCGTGCCCGGCTTTCCCCGGACTGGTCCTGGATTCACCGGGTCTGGGCCCGTGTTGCCCCCGGGCCGGGGAGCTACGCCGCCGGGCTGCTGGCCACCGCTCTGGGAACCGTCCTGATATCGGCGGTGCTGGCTCTGGCCCCAGCGTGGCCCGTTCCGGGGCAGGCCCTAGGAGGCGGAGCGGTGCTGGCCGCCTCCTGCCTACCGGCCCTGATCTGCTTTGCCCGGTTCTGCCGGGGCATGGACCGGCTGTCCCGCCAAATTCGGGACCTGTCCCTGGGCGGGGAGGTCCCCACAGAGTCCGGCCCCTTCCAATCCGAGCGGGAAGCTCTGGCGGTGCTGCAACAGCGCCAGGCCGAGGCGGTGGAGGCCGCCGTGAAGAGCGAGCGGTTCAAGGTGGATCTGATCGCCAACGTGTCCCACGATCTGCGCACCCCCCTGACCGCCATTTTGGGCTACGCGGAGCTGCTGCAAAGCGAGCGCCTCTCCCCCGAGGGCCAGAGCCAGCTGGAAAAGCTGACCAGCCGGGCCGGGTACATGACGGGCCTGGTGGACTCCATATTCGAGCTGACCAAGGTCTCCAGCGGGGCGGCCCCGGCCAATATGCGGGATATCGACCTGATCCGCCTGCTGGAGCAGACCCTGGGCCTCTACGACGACCGGCTCCGGGAGGCGAACCTCTCGGTCCGCCGCCACTACTGCGCCGAGCAGCTGCC
>CANQQI010000147.1 GCA_947625945.1 uncultured Oscillospiraceae bacterium | reverse complement strand
GTCAGGGCCCAGCGGTCCAGGCTGTCCATCTTCTCCGGAGGCACCAGGCAGTCGGCGGTAAAGTCGGAGAGGTTGCCAAGGCAGTACCGGGCGGTATTCCGGAATTTCAGATAGTTCTGGCTGAGCTGCTTGAAGATCTCCCCGGAGCAGCGGACGTCGGCGTGGTAGTCAGAGGAACCGGCCCAGAGCCGGACGATGTCCGCGCCGTACTGCTTGATCTGGTCGTTGGGGTCCATGCCGTTGCCCAGGGACTTGTGCATGGCCCGGCCCTGGCCGTCCACGGTCCAGCCGTGGGTCAGCACCTGCTTGAAGGGCGCGCCCTGCCCCAGAGCGCCCACGCTGGTGAGCAAACTGGACTGGAACCAGCCCCGGTACTGATCCGCTCCCTCCAGGTACACATCCGCCGGCCACATCTCGGGCATCCGGCGCCGCAGGGCGGCATAGTGGGTGGAGCCGGAGTCGAACCAGCCGTCCAGGGTGTCGGTCTCCTTGTCGAAGGTTTCGCCGCCGCAGTGGGGGCACTTAAGGCCCTTGGGAATCAGCTCCATAGCGTCCTTCTCGAACCAGATGTTGGAGCCGTGCTCCCCAAATAGGGCGCTGATGTGGTCGATGGTCTCGTCGGTGCAGACAGGCTTGCCGCAGTCCTTGCAGTAGAACACGGGGATGGGCAGGCCCCACCGGCGCTGCCGGGAGATGCACCAGTCCGCCCGCTCCCGGATCATGCTGATCATCCGGTCCTGGCCCCAGGCCGGGGTCCAGGACACGTCCTGGCAGGCCGCCACGGCCTGATCCTTGAAGGCGTCTACAGAGCAGAACCACTGGGGGGTAGCCCGGAAGATGATGGGGTTTTTGCACCGCCAGCAGTGGGGATAGGAGTGGGTGATCTGCTGGGAGGCGAAGAGGGCGCCGCTCTGCTTCATGTCCTCCAGGATGATGGGGTTGGACTCCTCGGTGGTCAGCCCGGCGTACTTGCCGGCGTACTCCGTGTGGCGGCCCTGGTCGTTGACGGGCACCACCAGGTCCATGCCGTAGCGCATGCAGGTCTGGTAGTCGTCGGCGCCGAAGCCCGGGGCGGTGTGGACGCAGCCGGTGCCGGAGTCCATGGTGACGTACTCCGCGTTCACAAGCCTAGAGGTCTTGGGCAGGAAGGGATGATCCGCCGTCATATTTTCAAAGAAGCTGCCGGGGAAGGAGGCCAGGACCTGATAGTGGTCAAAGCCGCCGATGGCCATTACCTTGTCCGCCAGGGCCTGGGCCAGGATATAGGTCTCCCCATTGTCCGCCTTGGCCAGGACGTACTCCTCCCGGGGGTGGAGGCACACGGCCATGTTGCCGGGGAGGGTCCAGATGGTGGTGGTCCAGATCACGAAGAAGATCTTCTCCCCGGCAAACGTGGAGAGCTTCCCCAGGTCGTCGGAAAGGGGAAATTTGACGAAAACGGAGGTACAGGGATCGTCCTGATACTCGATCTCCGCCTCGGCCAGGGCCGTCTCGTCCTTGGGGCACCAGTACACCGGTTTCAGGCCCTTATAGATATAGCCCTTGCGGTACATGGCCCCGAAGACCTTGACCTCCTCCGCCTCGAAGGCCTTGTCCATGGTCCGGTAGGGGTGCTTCCAGTCCCCCACCGCCCCCAGCCGCTTAAACTCGGCCATCTGCCGCTGAACATAGCTCTCGGCAAAGGCCTCGCAGGCGGAGCGGAACTCGGGGACGGGCATGGCCTTCCGGTTCAGCTTATTCTTTTTGATGATGGCGGACTCGATGGGCATGCCGTGGTTGTCCCACCCGGGAATAAAGGGGGTGAAATAGCCCATCATGGCCCGGGAGCGGATGATGAAGTCCTTCAGCGTCTTATTCATGGCGGTGCCCATGTGGATATCGCCGTTGGAGAACGGCGGGCCGTCATGGAGGACGAAGGGGGGCTTGTCCTGATTCTTTTCCAGCATCAGGCTGTACAGGTCCATTTCCTCCCACTTTTGCAGCATCCCCGGTTCCCGGTTGGGAAGGTTCGCCTTCATGGGAAAGTCGGTTTTCGGCGTGATGATGGTGGATTTGTAATCCATTGGGGTTGACCTCCTGCAATTCTAATAAAATAAGCGCCTTTGTCTCTTACTTAAGAGACAAAGGCGCGAAACCTCTGCGGTACCACTCTCGTTCCGGGGAAAGCCCCGGCGCTTGCCGCGCTGTATCGGGCGCGCCCGGCGTGGCCTACTGCTTTTCGGCACGCTGCTCGGAGGGGATACGGTCCGGCCTCCGCCGCTGCCTCGCACCAGCCGGCAGCTCTCTGAAGGGGGTGGGCCAAACCGCCTGTCCTCGTCATGGCATTGCGGTTATTTCTTGTTGTTGTGGGTGGGGTCGTAATTCCGCCCGAACCGGAGATTGGTAAACTTGCTGGTGGTGTCCGACGTGGGATGCTGAGGCGCCGCTTTGGGGGCGGAATCCTCCGTGGTGCCCACCAGGGACTCCAGGGTATGGGCGATCTCGTCCGCCACGGCGTCCGCCGGATCCGGCTGCTTGGGGGCCGGCGCGGGGCGCGCCGTCTTCTCATAGTCAAAGGCCTGAGGCGTGGGGGTCGTGCGGGCGGCAGGCGCGGGGGTCAGGGGCTTGTTGGCCTCCTTGATCCGGTCCAGGGCCTGGATGCAGGCGCGGAGCTGCTCCTCGATCTCGTCGATCTTGGCGCTGGCGGCCCGGCGGGCGTCGTCCACCCGGGCATTCTCCGCGGCGATCAGGCCGTCGGCGTTCCGGGCGTTTTCCGCCGCGGCGGCGTTGGCGTCGCTGAGCATCTTGGCGCATTTGGCCTCCGCGTCCTTCACCATCCGGTCGCAGGTCTTCTGGGCGTTGACGATGGCGTCCTTCATGCTGGCCTCGTTCTTCCGATACTCCTCCAGCTTGCTCACCAGAACCCGCATTTTGCTCTTGAGCAGGGCGTTCTCCTTGTAAAGGGTGATATAATCCTCGGTCAGCGGCTCCAGGAACTCGTCCACCGACTGCATGTCATAGCCGCCGAAGGTAGCCCGGCTGAAGGAGACCTGATCGATTTGCTGCGGTGTAATCATAAGCGCGATCCTTCCTTGATAAATCAGATGTAACTCTCAACCTCGCCCTGGAACGCCTCCAGGTCGCCGACGATATCCATGCTGTGGGGGCAGAAGAGATAGGTGGACTGGGCGATCTTCTTCACCTTCCCGTCCACGGCGTAGACACAGCCGGACAGGAAATCCACCACCCGGCGGGTCAGAGCCTTGTCCACATTCTCCATGTTGAGAATGATGGCCTTCCGGCTGCGCAGATCGTCCGCCGCCCGGGCGGCGTCGTCAAAGGCCTTGGCGTGGAATAGAACAACCTCCTGCTTGCTGCCGGAGGAACCCATGCTCAGAACCTGGCCGGAAAAGCCGCTGGTACCCAAGCTGGAGCTGCCGGAAAGGGAAGCGGCGCTGGAAGCTGTGGAAACCGTGGGGGGCGCCGAAAAGTCGGAAGTGGAATCCTGCTGCGGGGTGGACTGAGAAAAGGCCGGGGCCCGGCGGCTCTGCCGGGGAGCGGGTTCTTCCTGTTCCTCGTCGTAGTCTTCCTGATCCTCGTCGTCGTAGTCATCGTACTCGTCGTCGGCGTAGGGCTGGGTGAATTTCTTTACATTGTCCCAAAAGCTCATAATTGATATATCCTCCTGTATGTTCCATCATTCTATGGCTGGGGCGCGGCGTAGCGCCGGGGACCGAAGATCGCAGTCCCTACACGCACCATGGTGCTTCCGCAGGCGATGGCGTCTGCAAAGTCCCCGGACATCCCCATGGACAGAATATCTACACATACATTATCGTATTTTTTTGCCCCAATGTCAACAGAAAGGTCTAAAATTTCTTGAAAAAATTTGCGATTCTCTCCCGAATTTTGGCAGATTGGGGGGACGGTCATCAGGCCGCGCACCCGTAAAGCGGAAAAACGGCCGAAATTTTCCACCAGAGGCAATATTTCCTCCGGGGCGAAGCCGCCCTTGCTCTCCTCCCCCGCCACATTGACCTCCAACAGAATGTCCTGGACGATGCCCTGCCGGACGGCCTCGGCCTGGAGGGCCTCCAGCAGATGGAGCCGGTCGGCGCTCTGGATCAAATCGACCTTGCCCACCACCTGGCGGACCTTGTTGGTTTGCAGCCGGCCGATGAAGTGGACCGGCGCCCCAAAGTAGGCGTTCTCCCTGCTCTTTTGCGTCAGCTCCTGGACCCGGTTCTCCCCGCAGCAGTCCACGCCGGCGGCGATGGCCTCCCGGACGGCGGCAGCGTCGTTCATCTTAGTGGCGGCGCAGAGCTTAATCTCCTCCGGCCTCCTTCCGGCGGCCAGAGCCGCTTGGGCGATCTGGGCCCGGACCCGGGCCACATTTTCCGTGATTGACATGGGACCCCTTCTTTCTCTTTCTCCAAAAAATGAACAGGGGCGGCAGGAGCCCCGCCGCCCTGGGATTCAAGCCCCCGGCGCCGCCGACTTCAGCGGGCGGAAGGGAGCAAGGGTGGAGATGGCATGCTTATAGATCATTTGCTGCTTGCCATCCGACAGAAGCACCACCACATAGCTGTCAAAGCCAACGATGACACCCCGAAGCTGGAACCCGTTCATCAGGAACAATGTCACCGGAACCTTATCCCGGCGCACCTCCCGCAAAATCGCGTCCTGCAAATTGACGGCTTCCTTGACTGCCTCAGACATATGGATACCTTCTTTCTTTTGGGATACCCATATGGTAGCAGATTTCACTTGTCGGATTCTTGAAGAATCCGTCGGGCGCTCGCAACAATTTTTGCGGGAGGGTCGTCCTCCTCCCAGGAAATCCACCGGATCGCCGGATTCCGGCGAAACCAGGTGAGCTGGCGCTTGGCGTACCGGCGGCTGGAGCGCTGGACCGTCTCCACCGCCTGGGAAAGGGGCTCCGC
>CANQQI010000146.1 GCA_947625945.1 uncultured Oscillospiraceae bacterium | reverse complement strand
CGGGGGGCGTTTTCCGAGCGGTAGGAATGCTCCTGCTCCTCGTCCATAACGATCAGCCCCAGTCTGGGGCAGGGGGCGTACACCGCCGAGCGGGTGCCCACCACCACCGGCGCCTGGCCCGCCCGGACCCGCTTCCACTGATCGTACCGTTCTCCGGCGGGCAGGCTGCTGTGCAGCACCGCCACCCGGTCCCCAAAATAGGCAGCCAGCAGGCTCAAAAGCTGGGGGGTTAAGGCAATCTCCGGCACCAGAAGCAAGGCGTTTTTGCCGGTCTCCAGACACCGGGCGATGAGTTTGAGATATACCGAGGTCTTTCCCGAGCCGGTGACCCCGTAGAGCAGGGCCGGCTTGGGGTTCTCCCGTTCCATTTCCAGGGAGAGGGCCTCGTAAACCTTTTGCTGATCGGGCGTCAGCTCCAGGGGCCCCGGATCCTCCGCCGGGCGGATCTGACGGCACCGCAGCACGCTGCGCTGGGTCAGGCTTACCAATTCCAGCTCCGCCAGGCGCTTCACCGTGGCGGGTTTGGCCCCGGTAAAATAGCACAGCTCCTTGACAGAGACGCTGCCCATGTCGCAGAGCAACTCCAGAACTGCCCGCTGCTGCCCCGCGCTCCGGGTACGGCGCTCTAAAAACGAGCGTACCTCCTCCCGGGAGGCGGACAGGGTGGCGACCAATTCCGTCTTGTCCCCGGAACGGGGGAAAAACGCCCGCTCCCCCCGGATCCATTTCTTCCGAAGGAGCTGGGCCATGGCCTTGTCATAGTCCTCGTCCGAAGGAAGGGCGCTGTGAAGGATCTCTCCGTCCCCCTCGCCGCCCAAGTCCACCAGGAGCCGCAGCAGCGCAGCGGCGTGTGGATTTTTGGGGGGCTTGGTCTCCCAACTCCGATCCTCCGTCAGGCGATACCGGTCCTGGACCCGGAACCACAGTCCGGCGGGCAGCATGGCCCGCACGGCGTCGTAAAAGGTGCAAAAATACCGCTCCCGATGGAAAGCCGCCAGGCGAAGCATGGTTTCGCTGAGCAAGGGCTCCTGATCCAGCTTCCGCTCCACCGTTTTCAGCGTCCCGTCCTCCCCCGGGGTGAGGGACAGAACGACTCCTTCGGTCCTCCGGTTGCCCTTCCCAAAGGGGACCGTCACCCGAAGGCCGGGACACAGCTCCATCTCCGGCGGCACCCGGTAGGAATAGGGCTTGTCAATGGCGAAGGTCGCCGCTGCCACCGCGATTTTGGCAATCATCCAAGCCCCTCCCGTCCAGACTTATTTCAGGTAATCGTCCTTCAGGCAGGCATTGAGCTTGCCCTCCGCCACCTCCTGGATGGCCATGGTCACCGGCTTGTCCGGCAGTTCTTCCTGAAATTCCTCCGCCTCCTCCTCGATCTGGCGGGCCCGATGGGCCACCAGATTCACGAGCAGATAACGGCTGTCCACTTTTTTCAAAAGATCCGCGACAGGGGGATAAAGCATTTGATCGTTCCTCCATTATTTGGAAAGTATTTTTAGAATTTCGCCGGCGCAGTCCTCCGGCTGACGGTTTTCCACCACATAGTCGTAGTAGACCCGCTGGGCCATTTCCCAATCGGCCCGCTGCATCCGAAGCGCCACCTCGGCCTCCGGCGTGTCCCCCCGGCCTCGGAGCCGGCGTTCCAGCTCCTCCCGGGAGGGGGGCATGATGAAAATCAGGGTGGCGTCCGGCCGGGCCCGCCGGACGGCGAACGCCCCGTTGGGCTCGATGTCCAGCAGCACGTCCCCCCTCGCCAGCTTTTCCTCCAGCTGGCCCCGGGGCGTTCCGTAGTAATAGCCGTTGTGGGCATCGTACTCCAGAAATTCTCCCGCCTCGATCCAGCTACGGAAGGTCTCCTCCGGGAGAAAATAGTAGCTGATCCCCTCCCGCTCCCCGGACCGGGGGGCACGGGTGGTGGCGGAGACGGAGAAGGTCAGGTTCGGCCTTTGTGCCATCACCAGGCGCAAAACCGTGCTCTTTCCCACCCCAGAGGCGCCGGAGATCACATACAGCCGCCCGCTCATGACGGTTCCTCCCCCTCTTCCAGCCGGGCCGCCAGGGTCTCCGGCGGCAGAGCCGAGAGAATGACGTGGTCCGTATCCATCAGCACCACCGACTGGGTCTTCCGGCCGTAGGAGGCATCGATGAGCATTCCCCGGTCCCGGGCCTCCTGAATCGTCCGCTTGATGGGGGCGGAGTCCGGATCCAGCACGGACAGCACCCGCTGCGCGGCCACCAGGCCGCCGTAACCGATGTTGATCAGCTTCATGGCATCCTCTATTCTATGTTCTGGGTCTGTTCCCGAATTTTTTCCAGCTCCGCCTTGATCTCCACCACCAGCCGGGCCAGGGCCAGATCGGAGCACTTGGAGCCGATGGTGTTGGCCTCCCGGTTCATCTCCTGGAGCAGGAAGTCCAGCTTCCGGCCCACCGCCCCGCCGGCGGAGAGCATCTGCTCCATCTGATGCAGATGGCTGCGCAAGCGGACCGTTTCCTCGTCCACGGCGATCTTATCGGCGAAGATCGCGGCCTCGGTGAGAATCCGGCTTTCGTCGATGGTGGTGGAGGAAAGGACCTCTTGGAGCTTGGCGGTGAGTCGGGCGCGGTAGTCCTCCACCGTCTTAGCGCTGCCCTCCTCCACCTGGGCCACCAGGGCCAGAATGGTCCCAGCCCGGGTCCGGAGGTCCCGCTCCAGGGCCTCCCCTTCCCGCCGCCGCATGGCCTCAAAGCCCTCCAAGGCCTTGCCCACCACGGAAAGCAGGTCGGCAAGGAGCCGTTCCTCGTCCACCTCCGGTTTTTCCACGGTAAAGACCTCCGGCAGACGGGATAAAACGGAGACGGTGATATCATCCTGAACCTGAAATTCCTCCGCCATCTGGCGCATGGCGGCCAGGTACTCCTTCACCAGGCCGGTGTTCAGCCGCACCTGGGACTCCTCTGCCTCCTCCGAGCGGACGGTGATGTTCACGTCCACCTTGCCCCGGGAGACCGCCGCCTTCACCGCCTGCCGCACCGCGTCCTCTCCAAAGGACAAAACCCGGGGCAGCCGCACGGAGCAGTCCAGATAGCGGTTGTTGACGGCGCGCAGCTCCACCGTATATTCCCGGCCGTTTACGGTCTCCACAGCCCGGCCGTAGCCTGTCATACTCTTAATCAATGGTTATTATCCCCTTTTTCCCAGGTTTCAAGCGGCCCAGCCGCCGGGTACCCGGTGATGGTATAGATCAGCTTTTGCTTGCGGGCCACCAGCCGGTCGTAGACCACCGCCAGGACGATGCCCAGGATGAATCCCAAGCCTCCCAGCAGCGGCCCCTGGTCCCAGGCCAGGTATCCCAAAAGATAGCCGAGGAAAAACAGCGCCACCGGCGCGCCATAAAGCACCGCCGCCGCCAAAAGCACCGGGCCGGAGCTGCTTTTGACCGTCACCAGTTCCCCAGGGCGGGCGCCAATGGGATTCCGGGCGGTGAACAGCAGGGTCTCCCGGGCCGCGCCGCAGCCGGCGCACTGATGGCAGTCCCCGGAACAGGCGCTCTGCCGGTCCAGCCGGAGCCTGGCCTCCCCGGAGGGGAGGCACTCCTGTACTCTGGCGACCTGTTCCATTTAGCCGCCCTCCGGTCCCGTCTCGTCAGGACTGAGTTCCCGAACGGTCACGGTGACACTGTAATAGCCGTAGCTGCTCACCACGCCGACGCCTTCAAAGCCGCTGCCGAAGACAAAGTTCACCCTGGCCGAATAGGTCCCGGGCTGGGCGTTGGACAGATCCAGCACCGCCGTCATGTCCGTGTCCTTCATGCGCTCCATGATCTCCCTGGGGCCCCGGACGGTGACGGTCAGCTCCTTGGTAACGATCTCCGCCTCCAGCCCCTCGGGCAGATTCTGGTGAATGAAATCCGTCACCCGGAAGTTTTTCGTCAGCAGATTGGGGAAGCTGATGGACACCTGGGCCATGGCGGTCCCGGAGAGGTTTTCCACTCCGTCCGGCGGCGTGATGGTGAAGGTCATCCGCGGCTGGCCGTTGAGCGTGCCCAGATCAACGGTCCCCAGAACGATCTCATTCAGATCCTCCAGGACCGCGGCGCTGCCCGCCACCATGATCCGCTCCGGTTCAATGGTGATGGTGCTGGTCTCGCTGGTAGCGCCGCCTCCGGGGTTCACCACCAGGCGGAGGGGCACCTCCTTGACCATGCGGATATTTAAGGTGGCGTCCACCTCGGTAATGCTGGGCCTGACCAGCTCGGAGCTCACCGGCTCCCCCTGGGCGTCGCACAGCGTGATGGGATAGGTGTCGGTAAACGTCTCGGTATGGTCGGTGGTGTCGATCTGGATCACAGCCTGTTCCAGCAGATCCACCACGGAGCTGGGCCCCGTCACCTCCACCGTCTGGTCGCTTAAAATCGGCGTCTCCTTATCGCACAGGAAATGGCCTGGATCGGGAAGACTGCCGGTATATTCCACCACCACGGGAATGGTCTTGGTCAGCCGCCGCTCCACCGTCAGCTCCAACCGCTGCGGCGTTTGGCTCAGGACCTCAAAGGCGGTGTTGGGCAAGTCCCCGGGATAGAAAATGGAATAGGTGAGCCGGGCGGGGCCCGTCTCGTAAATACCGGAAAGGTTGGCCTGAACGGTAATATTGGAGCTGTTGAGCAGATTCAGGTCCTGCCGGTTTCCGGAGAGCCGCAGATCCACCGTGGCGTCCTTGCCGGAGGTGATCATCAGGCCCCTGTCCGCCAGGGCGCTTTCATTGGTAAAGACCACCGGAATATTATAGTATTCCGCTTCGGAATTGGGATTGACCACCGTTATCACATAGAGCCAGCCGGCAAAGGCAATCAGTAGCGACAGCACCGCCGACCAAATTTTGCTTTTCACTTTTGCCCCTCCTTATCCTTCTTCATCAGCTTCTGGCGGAGGCGCACCACCAGGCCGGTCTTCTGCTCCTCGTTGGGGCA
>CANQQI010000145.1 GCA_947625945.1 uncultured Oscillospiraceae bacterium | reverse complement strand
TGGCAGAGGGTGAGGGATTCGAACCCCCGCAAACGGAGTCAGAGTCCGGTGTGCTACCGTTACACAAACCCTCTATTTTGGGCACGGATATAATTATACCCAAAGAGGGAAAAAAGTCAAGGACTTTTTTCCAATTCCGGCAAAATTTCCTGCCGGGAATATTGTAACCCCCCGGCGGAAGGTTATACCACGCCGCCGGGGGAAATTTTACTTTTAGGCCGGAAGCAGGAACTGCTCCCAGGGAAGCGCCTGATTTTTCGGGTAGCCGCAGGCATCCCGCAGGCCCTGGCAGATCCGAGACAGCTTTTCCTGAAGGATGGGACTGCTCAAGTCCTCACTAGAGCCCAGCAGAGCGGTGGTGAAGATCTCCGCCCGGTCCTCCTTGGGATAGCTCATGGCAAAAGGACTGAGGAAGGCCCGCTCCGCCCCCTCCGTATAGTCGGCGGTTTCCTCCTCCGGCTCTTTCTCATAGGAATAAAAGTATTGGGCGCCTTTGGGATTCAGGGACTCCCACTGGTCGTAGGCCAGACTATTGGAGACGATGAAGGTATCCAGCGCGTGGCTCAGGCAGTGGCAGAATGCCTCCGCCTCTCCGCCGCCCACCGCCAGGGCGATGCAGGCGTCCCCCTGAGCCCAGTATTGGAGCCCCGGGCAGGGCCCGGAGACGGAACGCACCAGGCAGATGTGCAGCACCCCGGATTCCGTATCCTGGCTGACGGTGGAGAAGAACTCCGCGGGGAACCGGGCGAGGACCTTTTCCAGGGCATCCAGGCTCTCCTGGAACAGCGGGACCTGAAATTCAGGCGTTACCTGCCCGGCGGAGGGCTCCAGGCCCTCCACGCCCAGCCGGATATCCACCCCATAGGTCTGGCTGATCTCCTCCGCCCGCTGCCGGCAGGCGTTCAGCCCGGCGGTATCGGGGGCCAGGGCGGTGTACCGGGGGCCGGTGTAGACGGTCTGGCCCTCGATCAGGCTCAGCTGCGGATTCCAGAGATAGAGATTTTTCAGCCCCTGCTGGTCCCTCGCCAGGAACCACAGCCCCTCCGTACCGGAGACGAAGCCCTGGATCCCGGTGAGCCCTTCCACACTGGCCCCGGCGATTCGCCGCCCGGTGGTCAGGTCGTAGAGCCAGAGCATACTGACGCCGCCCTGGGGCGAGACCCCCACCAGGGCGTCCCGGCCCGGGGCAGGGTAGACCTGCTCCTCTTTACTGTCCAAGTTCAGGCACAGAGGCGGCTCGTCCTTGCGGCCGAAGAAGGTCTCCTGGTGTTTGCCCTCCATCCGCTGATAGAGATACCAGTCCTCCCACCCGGCCAGCCGGAGAAGGGTCTCGTCGGTGCCCAGGGATTCCCCGGTCTCCACCGAAAGAAAGTCGGTATAAAACTCAGAATCGCTTTCCCGCACCTGGCAGACCAAAACGGTGTCGTCAAACAGACTTTCCACCAGGGTCAAGTCCTCGGTGGACTGGATGCTGACAAGTCGGGCGATCCCGGTGGACATGTTCAGCGCCCGGATCTCCGCCCCGTCGCAGTAGAAAGCAACGTCCAGCCCGGCGCCGATGATCGGCGGGGTCGTCACCGTCTCCGGCAGATCCTCCCGGAAAATCTCCCGGAACTGCTCGTCCAGAAGCACCACGCTGTGGGAAACGCTGTCGTAGTACCCGATGCCCTGACTGTTCACCTGCACCGACTGAGAATCCGGGTCCAGGGGGCAGTCCAACAGGACGGACAGCCCCACCGCCCCCTCTTCGCCGGTAAGCAGGGACAATGTGGTGCCGCTGCCGGAGGGATAGAAGACGATCAGATCCTCTCCCATGGCGGCAACGCCCAGGCAGTCCTGGCGTTCCAGTGCATACTCCCGCACCGCCCCGGCGGTCTGGGATTCCGTATGGCTGTCCGGGCGGTAGAGGGTGGTGACGGGCACGCTGACCTGGGTTGGCTCAGATGTGGGCAGGGTCGTGGCCTCCGTGGGGGGAGGCGGTTCCCATGCGCAGCCGGCCAGCAGGACAGCTGCCGCCAGCAGCGCGGTCAATCGTTTCATATAGTGCGCTCCTTATCAAAAATGTGAAAGGAAAAGGCTCCATCCCGGAGGATCAGGCAGCTGTTTGTCCCGTCCTTGGGAAGGGAAACGCTGCCGGGGTTCAGACAGCGAACATTCTCCACGGTGATATCCTGCTTTCGATGGGTGTGCCCCGAGAGGAAGACCGTTCCGGGGGCAAGGGGCGGCAGACGATCCGGGCCCCACAGATGGCCGTGGGTCAGATACAGATAGCGCTCCCCCGTCCAGAACAGGGCGTAGTCCGCCATGCAGGGGAAGGGCAGGACCAGTTGATCCACTTCCGCCTCGCAATTGCCCCGCACCGCCAGGATGCGGTTCTTCCATTGGGAGAGCAGAGCGGCGACCTCCTTGGGCCGGTATTCCTCCGGCAGATCGTTCCGAGGGCCGTGATAGAGCAGATCTCCCAGCAGGATCAGCCAGTCCGGCCGCTCCGCCTCCGCCAGCTCCAACAGTCGGCGGCACCAATAGGCGGAGCCATGAATGTCCGAGGCGATCAGCAGCTTCATGACGTCCCTCCCAATATGGCCAGGTAGGCTTCCAAATCAAAGGGGTCCAGGACCGTGTCCTTCCGCAGGTACAGGGGATGGTGGGGATGGCCCTGCCGACTCAGGGGCCCGGCCCGGAACCACCGGGCGCCGGCCTCCCGGCCCGCCTCCAGCAGCTCCGCCAGGCAGGCGCGCAGATAGTCCCGCCGGTCCACAATGGTGCCCCAGGCG
Organism: uncultured Oscillospiraceae bacterium; assembly: GCA_947625945.1. Classification (GTDB taxonomy): domain Bacteria; phylum Bacillota; class Clostridia; order Oscillospirales; family Oscillospiraceae; genus Faecousia. The sequence continues at coordinate 2,200 of CANQQI010000145.1, read as the reverse complement.
GCCCAGACCGCCGGCTCCTTGCCCAACCCCAGGGCGTAGCGGAAGGCCGCCAGATTCTCCCGGTGAAGGGCGGCGTTGCAGCTGCGCTCCATGGCGTCCGGGTCCGTGGCCCGCTGGGCATAGACGTTAAACATGAGGAAGCTGTCGTACCCGTTGCCCAGGGCGATCCGTTCCACGGATTTCAGGGTGTTGTCCAGGGCGTCGGGCCGGGCGGTGGAGGGGTTGATGCCGATGCAGATCAGGGGCTTTTCCCCCCGGGTGCCCAGGAGATATCGGTACTCCTGATAAGTATTGGGGACGTAGAGCCATTTTTTCACGTCGTAGTCTCCGTTTGGCTCCTCCGCCTGGGCCAGGGCCTGGGCGAAGGGCAGCAGCTCCAGCTGGGCGGTATCGCCCTGAGGAATGTGGCGCATCAGGCATCCTCCCTGGGAAACCAGCAGCTGTTGTCCGGGTCGTAGAAGGGACAGTCCTCCTTCTTCCGTCCGGTTTGGCGAAGCCAGCCGTCAAAAGCGGCGTCCAGGAAGGGGTAGACCCCCTTCATCCGGCTCTGGAGCTGAAGCACCCGGCCGTCCGTGAGATAGAGTTCAATGATGGTGCCGCCGGCGGCGGTGTAGAGCCGCTGGGAGCGGATGTCCGCAAAGCGGTACACCGTATCCCTCTTCCCGAAGGCGGTCAACAAGAAGGTGTCCTGGTCGTAGTAGACCCCGAAGGTCAGGTAGTATCCCAGCAGAACGGCCCCTGTGGCAATGAGGATGATTCCGCCCACGATGAGCAGCCAGCTCTGCCAGGTCAGCAGGGCCGCCACCCCCAGCACCATGACCACCAGCCCGCAGGCGCCATAGGCCCGGTCTAAGCGGACGGAGAGGCCGGAGGCGTGCTGCTTTTTACCCCGGAAGAGCTTGGAAAAGCCCTTGTCCGCCAGGAAGCAGACCAGAAAGGTCAGCGCCGCTACCAGAATTACCGCAGGCCAGGTCATGTTCTTCCCTCCTATGCCCAGAGGACCAGCCCGGCGGGCAAATCATAGGGCTCCGCCGGGACCTCGGGGACTACTTGAAAATCGTAACAAAGGGCCACGGTGGGGTGCCCGGGCTCCAGCGCCAGGAACCGGTCATAGAAGCCGCCGCCGTAGCCCAGGCGGCGGCCCGCCCGGTCGAAGGCCAGACCGGGCAGGATTACCAGGGCGGTTTTGTCCGCGGCGATCTCCCCCGCCGCCGGTTCGGGGATGCCCCCGAAGCCCGGGACCATCCGCGTCCGGTCCGTGACGTACAGAAAGCGCATCTCCCCGTCCACGATCTTGGGCAGGGCCACCCGTTTCCCTGCGGCCCGGGCCGCCTCCAGAATGGGCAGCAGCCGCACCTCTTGATTTTGGGGATAGTAGCCATAGATGGTCCTTGCCGCCTGATATACGGCGGTTTGGGCCAGCAGGCGGCCCAGGGCGGCGCTTTTGTCCCGGATCTCCTCCGGGGTCATGGCCCGCTTTTTCTCCCGGATCAGGGCCCGCAGAGTCTTCTTATCCATCGGCGCTCTCCTTTTTCCGGAACAGCCGGAACCAGAGGAAGATGGCCAGCTGTCCGGGGATCCCCAGCAGGAACAGCCGCCACACCCGGACGTCTAAGAACACCCGGAAGGTGATATAGATGCTAAAGATCGAGCCCCACATGATGATGGAGATCAAAGCCCGGTTCCACCGGAAGTCCCGCCAGGCCGAGCGGAGGCTCAGCAGCACGATACCGGTGATGGGAATGGCGTAGGCGAAGGCCACGGCGGACTGCTCAAAGCCCAGACTGGACAAAACTACATAGACCAGCAGCGCCACGAACCAGACCAAAATGGTGGAGAGCATGAGAATGATCCCCTTGTCGGCCTTACGCTTCAGGGTTTTTTCCACCACCCGGCTCATGGCCTGCTCCACCTTGCCGGTGTTTTCAGGCAGGGCGTCGGGGTCGGAGAGCAGATCGTCCACCTTGACGCCGAACACGCCGGCCAACTGGATCAGGGTCATCACATCCGGCAGGGATTCTCCCCGTTCCCACTTGGAGACCGCCTTGTCTGAGTAGTTCAGCCGCTCCGCCAGCCCGGCCTGGGTCCAGTTTTCCTGCTTGCGGTAGGCGGCGATGTTCCGGCCCAGCCGGGATTTCAGCTCCTCCGCGTCCAATGGCGATCCCCCCTAAAGTCCTTTTTTTCATTTTAACAGATTTTT
>CANQQI010000144.1 GCA_947625945.1 uncultured Oscillospiraceae bacterium | reverse complement strand
ACCACCGGCTCCGGCAAGTCCGTGTGCATGAATTCCATCATCATCTCCCTGCTCTATAAGGCCAGCCCCGAGGACGTGCGGCTGATCATGGTGGACCCCAAAATGGTGGAGTTGGGGATCTACAACGGGATCCCCCATCTGCTGATCCCCGTGGTCACCGATCCCAAGAAGGCCGCTGGGTCTCTCCAGTGGGCGGTGACGGAGATGATGCGCCGCTACCGGGCCATGTCCGATGCCGGAGTCCGGGATCTGGACTCCTACAACAGCATCATCGAGAGCCAGGAGATGGAGGGGGAGAAGCTGCCCAAGGTGGTGGTGATCATCGACGAGCTGGCGGATCTGATGCTGGTGGCCGCCAAAGAGGTGGAGGAGTCCATTTGCCGCATCGCCCAGATGGGCCGGGCGGCGGGGATCCATCTGATCATCGCCACCCAGCGGCCCTCCGCCGACGTGATTACCGGTCTGATGAAGGCCAACATTCCTTCAAGAATCGCCTTCGCTGTGGCCTCCGCCATGGAGTCCCGGATCATTCTGGACACTCAGGGGGCGGAAAAACTGGTGGGCAAGGGCGATATGCTCTTCGCCCCCATCGGCAACGGCAAGCCCCGCCGGGTCCAGGGCTGCTTCGTCAGCGACCAGGAGGTGGAGGCGGTGGCGGAGTTCGTCAAGGCCAACTACGTCACGGACTACAACCAGGACGTGATGGACGAGATCGAGAAGAAGGCCGCCCAGACCGGCGGCAAGAACGCCGCCCAGGAGCCCGAGCCCACAGAGGAGGAGCTCTCCGGGGACGAGATGCTGCCGGCGGCGGTGGACGTGATTTTGGAGACGGGCCAGGCCTCGGTCTCCATGCTCCAGCGGCGGCTGAAGCTGGGCTACGCCCGAGCAGCCCGGATCGTGGACGAAATGGAGGAGAAGGGCATCGTGGGCCCCTTCCAGGGCAGCAAGCCCCGAGCCATTCTGGTCACCAAGGAGCAGTGGGCCGCCATGCGGGGCGGAAAAGCGGACGCCTTGCCGGCCGCGGAGGACTTCTCCGAAGAAGAATAAAGCGTCGCGGCAGGAGCATTCCTGCCGCGATTAAATTTTATTTATTTAAAATTTGGTATTGACTTTAATAAAATTAAATGATATACTTAATTTAATTAAAGGAGGCGATCAAATGGCGATCTCAGTGATCCCCGATTGGATGTCCGAGCTGGAGGAGGAGGACTTATCGTTTATCAAGCGGTTCCTGCTGTCCTCCGGGTCGCTGAAGGAGATGGCGTCCCAGTACGGCGTCAGCTACCCCACGGTGCGGCTGCGGTTGGACCGGCTGATCCAGAAAATTCAAATGGGGGAGGAGAACAACCGGGACCACTTCGTCAGTCTGGTCAAGCGGCTGGCACTGGAGGAGCGGCTGGACTTTGACACGGCAAAGCTCTTAATCGTCGCCTACAAAAATTCCAAGAAGGAGGGCTTTTGATGCTGTTTCTCACTACCGCGAATGTCGATCCCCTGTACGCGGCGCTTCTGGCCGAGAACGCCGTGAGGCAGCCCCTGATTTTGGGCGTCTACGGCCTGACCATGCTGGTGCAGTTCCTGCTGTCCACCCGGAAAAACCGTTACCTGGGCTGGATTCTGCCGGCGCTGAGCGCAGTGCTGTCCTTCCTCAACGGCTGGCCCTCCGCGCTCATCCCGGGCAGCGCCGGCTTTTTTGGACAGCTGCTGCAAAATCTGCTGCTGTACAACGTCCCGACGATTCCCCTGGTGGTACTCTACTTTGCCTGCCGCTGGCTGGTCCGGAAGAAAAACACCGTCGAAAAAATGAACATCCAGGACCTGTAAGGAGGGCCGCGAAATGCTAAAGATTTTATTCTTCATTGAATTGGTGCCACTGGCGCTGATCATTCCCCAGTTCATCTGGTCGGGGAAGGAGGAGTGGTGGAAGGGCCTGATCCTGCCGGGAATCACCTTTTTCCTCTCCTGCCAGATCGTGTACTTTACGCCGCTGAGGGTCCTTTTTCAGGAGTGGGCCCAGGCAAATATCCCCACCGCCCTCTATCTGGCCGTCTATCTCCTCCGCCGGATTCCAATGTGGTACAAAACCCGCTCCCAAAAGAAGAATCCAAAGGATCTGAACGAGCTGGGGTGACCTTCCCGGGGTTTCACCCTCTTTATTATAGTGCATCCCCTGCCGGGAATGCTCCCCTTGCCCCTTCCGGGGGACCTACTTTCTTGCGCCTGCAAGAAAGTAGGCAAAGAACAGGTTTCAGGGGGCGCTTCGAGCAAAGGCGTTTGTTAAGGTATGATTGCCACCGGCAATCATCAATATTTTATATTCGCTGCGCGGAGCACCACCCCTTAAGAATCCCCCCCCCCGCCGCTCCCCAATATTGCATAAAAACGGAGAACATTTGTGGACTTAAGACTTCCTAACGTAGGTGTGCAAATTTTTTAGGTGCAGTGTACTAAGTGGAGTTGTGCATCCATAATTGCACTGTTGGTAAATGGGATGGTACCGAAAAAGAAGTAGAAGACTTCTAAATTAATACTGTTATCTTCCGCCCTTCGGAATGGAGGGCGGTATTTTTATTGGCGCGTCGCTGGAAACCGGTGGCCGGAATCATACCTGGGGACATGCCCGCATACGCTTTCCCCGGGAGTGATGCAAATGCGGTGCGCTTGGCAAGCCTACTTAAATTTACTGCCGCCCCGTCTGCGGCAGAAGGTGGACGATCAGGGTCGGGAGGAGCTTCAGGAGCTGCGTCTGCGGCTGGGCCGTCCGCCGGAGTTGATTTTGCGGAGGGATTCCCGTTTTTTGACGGAGACGGTCCGACAGGAGGATCTGCGCTATGTGGTCAACGCCGCCAGCAGATTTTCTCCCTGGTCCTCCGCCTCCGCCGCCCAGGGGTATCTCACCGCCCCCGGCGGCCACCGGGTGGGACTCTGTGGGGAAATGACGGTCCAGGCGGACGGGAGCGTGACGGGGGTCCGGGAGGTCAGCAGTCTGTGCCTGCGGGTGGCCAGGGACTTCCCCGGCATTGCCCAGGGGGTGGGGACAAGCGGCTCCATACTGATTCTGGGGAAGCCCGGAAGCGGGAAGACCACCCTTCTTCGGGATCTTATTCGTCAGCGCTCCCAGCAGGGGGGCAGCGTGGCGGTGGTAGACCAGCGGGGAGAGCTGTTTCCAAGGGCGGATGGGACGGACTGCTTCCCGCCCGGCCCACGCACCGATGTGCTCACCGGCTGCGGAAAGGCCCACGGTCTGGAAATAGCGATCCGCACCCTGGGACCGAGCTGCGTGGCCTTGGACGAGATCACCGGAGAGGGGGATTGCCAGGCGCTGCTCCGGGCAGGATGGTGCGGCGTGGATCTGCTGGCCACCGCCCATGCCAAAAGCCGGGAGGATCTGCTGCGAAGAACCGTCTACCGGCCCCTGGCGGAGAGCCGAATCTTTGAGAAGGTGTTGATCTTGCAGCCGGACAAGTCCTGGCGCATGGAAAGGATGGAGCGATGAACGGAAAGCTGTTGGGGGCAATGTTGATCGTCCTGGCCTGCGGCGGGTTTGGCTTTTCCCTGGCCGCTGCCCACCGAAGGGAGGAAAGCGCCCTGACCCAGCTGATCCGGGGGCTGGATTTCATGGCCTGCGAGCTGCAGTACCGGCTGACGCCCCTGCCGGAGCTGTGCCGTCAAGCATCCGAAGAGCTGACCGGGCCGGTGGGACAAGTCTTCGCCGCCCTGGCAGAGCAGCTTCAAAGCCAGTCCCAGCCGGAAGCGGGAAAGTGCATGGCCGAGGCCCTGGCGACCCAGCCGGAGCTGCCGAACCAGGCGAAACGAATTTTGGGGGAGCTGGGCCAGACGCTGGGCCGCTTTGACCTGCCCGGACAGCTTCAGGGGCTGGACGGGGCCCGGCAGAGCTGCCGGGAATGCCTGGAAGCCTTGTCCCGCAACCGGGAGAGCCGTCTGCGCAGCTATCAGACCCTTGGGCTGTGCGCCGGGGCGGCCCTGGCCATTTTGTTTCTTTAGCCTATGGAGATCGATCTGATTTTCAAAATCGCCGCCATCGGGATCATTGTGTCCGTTCTCAATCAGGTCCTTTCCCGCTCCGGGCGGGAGGAACAGGCCACCATGACCACCTTGGCGGGGCTGGTGGTGGTGCTGATGATGCTGACCCAGAAGATTGCCGAGCTGTTTGAATTGGTAAAGGAGCTGTTCCAATTTTGACAGAGCTGTTTTGGAAGGGGGCAGCGGGGACCCTGATCGCGGCGGTGCTGGGCTTGACCCTGGCGAAGCAGGGGAAGGACGTGGCGCTGCTACTGTCCGTTCTGGCGGGGTGCATGGTGCTGACCGCCGCCATGACCTACCTGGCCCCGGTGATGGATTTCTTCCGGCGGTTGCAGCAGGCGGCGCAGCTGGACGAAGCTCTGCTGGGGGTGCTGCTCAAAGCCGTGGGTATCAGCCTGGTGGCCCAGATCGCGGGGTTGGTTTGCAGCGACGCCGGCAACGCCGCCCTGGGAAAGGCCCTGCAAATTCTGGCGGCGGCGGCGGTACTGTGGATCTCCCTGCCCCTTTTGGAGGAGCTATTGGGGCTGATTGAAAAGATTTTGGGGGAAGTATGAAAAAACTGCTGATCCTGCTTTTAATCCTGCCGCTGATGGCGGCCCCGGCCAGAGCCCTGGACTACACCGCCCCCACGCCGCCGCCGGAGGCTCAGGCGCTGATGCCCCAGACCCAGGAGCGCTTTGGGGAAGGGCTTTTGGAGGTTCTAAAGGCGGTACTGCCGGAGATTCAGCCGGCGGTGGCGGAGGCGGCGGGAATTTGCCTGGCGCTGATGGCGGCGGCGCTGATCACCTCCCTGGCAGGTGCCATCCCCGGGTGCCCCAAGCAGGCGGTGGGACTGGCCGGGGCCCTGGCGGTGGGAACGCTGCTGCTGCGGCCTTCCGGGGCCCTGATCCGGCTGGGGAGCCAGACGGTAACGGAGATGAGTGAGTACGGAAAGCTGCTGCTTCCGGTGATGACCGCCGCCCTGGCGGCCCAAGGGGGCGGGACCGCCTCGGCGGCGCTGTA
>CANQQI010000143.1 GCA_947625945.1 uncultured Oscillospiraceae bacterium | reverse complement strand
GCCGACGTGGTGAAGGTGGGCGACGAGATCGACGTGTTCGTCATCTCCTTCGATCCTGTGAAGCACAAGATCTCCCTTGGCTATAAGACCCCGGAGATGAATCCCTGGAATCAATTTATGACCAAGTTCCAGACTGGCGACGTGGTGGACGCCAAGATCGTCAAGCTGATGACCTTCGGCGCCTTTGCTGAAATCATTCCCGGCGTGGACGGTCTGATCCACATCTCCCAGATCGCGGACCGCCGGATCGGCAAGCCCGAGGATGTGCTGAAGGAAGGCCAGGAGGTCAAGGTGAAAATCACCGACATCGACGCGGAGAACAAGCGGATTTCCCTGTCCATCCGGGCGCTGCTGGAAGCCGCCGAATAAACCAATTCAAGTTCAAAAGGACCGGCTTTCCGCCGGTCCTTTTCCAAATCAGGAGGTAAAAATATGGTCAAGCACATCGTCATCTACACCTTGAAGGAGGGCTCCGATAAGGACGCCTCTGTGGCCTTCATCGCTTCGCTGCTGGAGCCCCTGGTTGGGCAGATCCCGGGTTTAAAGACGCTGGAGGTCCGCCGGACCTACCAGGGGGGCATGGACTACTGCCTCTACTCCGAGTTTGACAGCCGGGAGGACCTGGCGGCCTATCAGCAGGATCCCCGGCACCTGGCGGCCAAGGAGCGTTTCCATCATCTGCTGGCCAGCCGAGTCTGCGCGGACTACGATGCCTGAGCGCGTTCTGATCGTGGGCTGCCCCGGGGCGGGGAAAAGCACCCTGGCCCGCCGCCTGGGAGCGCTGACGGGTCTGCCGGTGTACCACCTGGATCTGCTGTGGCACCGGCCGGACCGGACCACGGTGGATGAGGAGACCTTTGACCGGCGCCTGGACCAAATTCTGGCCCGGGACCAGTGGATCATCGACGGTAATTACGGTCGCACCCTGCCCCAGCGCTTGGCCCGGTGCGACGAGGTCTTTTTCCTGGACTATTCCCTGGAGGTCTGCCTGGAGGGGGCCCGTGCCCGGGTGGGGCAGCAGCGTGCGGATTTGCCCTGGCTGGAGGAGACGATGAACCCGGAATTTTATCAGTGGATCCTGGACTATCCCAAGGAGCGCCTTCCCCGCCTGCGGGCCCGCCTGGCGTCCTGCGAGGGCGCTTTCCCCATCCACACCTTCCACACCCGTTCCGAGGCGGACGCCTACCTGGCAGCCCTCGCTCGGCCCGGGAGCGAACAGAACAGTTGAAAATTCCGGCATGGCCACCGCCATGCCGGGATATTTTGGGGCCACATTATTTCTGGACACTGTTCTCGGCGGCTTGACGGGCCCGGCGCAGCTGCTCCCGGACAGGAATCACCTCGGCTACATACCCCCGCTGGGTGAGCCAGTCCTCCACCCGCTCCCAGGCCTCGGCCTCCCGGTCATAGCGCCCCTGCGCCTGCCAGCAGTAGGCCATGGCGTACAGCGCGTCCAGGCACTCCGGGTCCAGCTCCAATGCCCGCTGCCAATGCTGGAACGCCTCCTCGTACCGGCAGAGCGCCTTGCAGGAATCCCCGGCGTAGATGTGGATCAGGCTCTCCGGCGCGCCGGCATCCTCCGCCGCCGGGACGGCCTCCAGCACGGCTTCATACGCCCCGGCGTTGTACAGGGCGGCCAGCAGCGCCAGATGGTTTTCCGGGTCCTGGGGATTCGCTTCCAGGGCCGCCCGGGCCTCCTCCAGGTCCTGGCCGCTCCGGCCGATCTGGGAGCGGAGGTAGCTGCGCTGGAGCCGGGTCCGCTGGGTAACAATGTCCCGTACCGGGCTGGACAGGATTTTGTCGTATTGCGCCAGTGCCCGGTCCCGGCAGTAGTACATGTGGTACTCGTACAGCACCCCGTAGGACCGCTCATCGTCCCGGGTGAAGCTGCCGCTGGCGAAGAGCTTCCGAAATTCCGCGTCGGCGCGGATAAAATCGTCCTGGTCTCGGCTGGCCTCGTACACCGCCAGGAGCCGCTGAGCGTTATTGTCGTACACCGCCTGTTCCGGGGAAAACAGCTCGTCGATGGTGACGCCGAAAAAGGCCGCGATTTTGGGCAGCATCATGGTGTCGGGCAGGGTGACGCTCTTTTCCCATTTGCTCACCGCCTGGAAGGTGACATTCAACGCCTGGGCGATTTGCTCCTGGGTAAGATGTTTGGTATCCCGGAGCCGTTTGATGTTGCGTCCGATATTGGTCTGTTCCATTTTTGCTCCATCCTTTCGGTTTTGATGACTTTATTGTAGCGTATTTTTAAGAATAAGCAATCACTTCTCCAGCGAAGCGGATTCGCCTGCCGGTTGAACCCGTTTTTGTTCCCGCCGCTGTCTAGACGTGAAAACCGGGCGAAAAGCAGACGCTTTTCGCCCGGTTTTTCCAAAAGGAACCTTTATTTTGCCGACAGGTCCACGCACCGGCGGAGGATGGTGTATTCCGGCACCTGCCGGGGCAGCCGGATGTAAAATTTGCTCTGAGGATTGCGGGGCGTGTCCAGGGGGGCGCCCTCCTCGTCGGTCATGCCCTCCGCCGTCAGGGGGAAGGGCCGCAGGTCCGGACCCACCGCCTCCAGGGCGTCGCCCCGGGTGAACTTGTTCCGCAGACTGCACAGGGCCAGGCCTGTTTCGTCGCACCGCTCCACGATGGCCGCCACCTGCCACTCCCGGAGATACCGGGCGCTCTGGGTGTACTGCCCCGGGGGACCGAAGTAGAACCCGGTGGAGTAGACCCGGTGGGAAATATGCTCCACCTCGTCCCGCCACACCGGATCCAGGGGCAGCCCCGCTGCCGCCGCGTCGATGCCGTGGCGGTAGGCCCCGGTGACCACGGCGGTGTAGTAGGCGGATTTGGCCCGGCCCTCCAGCTTGACGCAGTCCACCCCGGCCTCCATCAGCTCCGGCAGGTGGTCGATCATGCACATGTCCCGGGAGTTTAAGATGTAGGCGCCCTGCTCGTCCTCATAGACTGGGAAATACTCTCCCGGCCGCTTTTCCTCCATCAGGGCGTATTGATAGCGGCAGGGCTGGGCGCACTGGCCCCTGTTGGCGTCCCGGCCGGTCATGTAGTTGCTCAGCACACACCGGCCCGAATAACTGACGCACATGGCCCCATGGGCGAAGGTCTCGATCTCCAACTCCTTTGGGGTTTTGGCTCGGATCTCGGCAATTTCCGCCAGGCTCAATTCCCTTGCCAGCACCACCCGGGCCGCGCCCAGGTCAAACCAGGCCCGGGCGGTCTGGAAATTTGCCACCGACTGCTGGGTGGACACGTGCCGGGCGCACCGGGGGGCATATTTTTTCGCCAGGGTAAAGGCACCCAGATCTGCCAGAATCAGGGCGTCCGCGCCGGCGTCCTGTAAAAAGGCCAGATATTCGGGAAGCCGCTCTGCCTCGTTGTTTCGGGGCATGGTGTTCACAGTGACATGAACCTTCACCCCCCGGCTGTGGGCAAAGGCGATGGCCCGGGGCAGCTCCTCCGCCGGGAAATTCCCGGCGAAGGCGCGCATCCCGAATTGGGTCCCTGCCAGATACACCGCGTCAGCCCCATAGCGCACCGCCATGTTCAGCCGCTCGGCGTCCCCGGCGGGGCTTAATAGCTCCAGCTTTCCCATTAGTCTTCCTGTTCGCGCAGGGAATCCAGGAACGCCTGGTGTTCCGAGGCGGTCTCGGAGAAGTGGTGCCGCTGGGCGTCGGGGTCAAAGGCGTAGAAATAGTAATCCGTTTCCAGAGGCGTCATGGCGGCGTTCAGGCTGGACTGACCCGGATTGCAAATGGGTCCGGGGGTCAGGCCTTCGTGGGTGTAGGTGTTGTAGGGGGAATCCACGGCCAGCTCCACTTCGGTGAGTTCTTCCACCACGTCCTGTCCCTGAAGCATCAGGGCATAGTAGATGCTGGCGTCGATGTCCAGATAGGGATAGCTTTCCGGGTGGGTCAGCCGGTTGTAGATCACCGAGGAAATGGTGTAGCTCTCGTCCACTCCGGCGGTCTCCCGCTCGATCAGGGAGGCGATGATGGTGATCTCCCGGATGGTCAGCCTGTGGGCCTCCACATATTCCTCGCTCATCCCCGCGTCCAGCAGCCGTTGGGCGAAGGTCTCCTGAATTTCCACTAGGCGCTCCTTCATCAGATCGGTAAACCGGGCGTCATAGTCGTCCAGCATTTTTTTCAGCACCCGGCCGGGATCGTCGTCGGTGTAGAATTGGTAGGTGTCCGGGTATAGATAGCCCTCCAGGCAGTATTTGTCGTCCCGTTCCACCCCTTCCAGGAACCAGTAGCCCTCCATGCCGCCGGAGCCGGCATAGTCGCCTAGGTCGCCGGTGGCGGCGTACTGCTCCAGCTGTTCCACGGTGCAGACGTTCTCCGATTCCAGCAGGGCGAAGATCTGATGGCAGTTGTAGCCCTCGGGGATGACGACCTCTACCACCTGGCGGGTCTCCGCCTCCTCGGCCATGAAGTCAACGAGGGCGTTGTAGTCGTACCGGGTGTTCAGAGTGAAGGTGCCGGAGGCGATATCCTGCCGGGCGTCGGTGAACTCGGCGTAGAACTGAAACAGTTGGGGATAGCGAATCAGCCCCGCCTTTTGGAGCTTTTCCGCAATGGTGGGGATGTCGTCGGTGTCCAGAATGGTGACCTGCACCTGCCGGTCCCCCCGGCCGAAGGCCAGCACGTCGGCGGCGCACACCCAGATGGTCCTGCCCAGGGCAATGCCGATGGCCAGGGCAATGGCCAGCCATACCGCTGTAGCCAGAATATGGGGAATGCCCAGCAGACCGTATCCCGGCTTGTGGCCGGGACGGCGCTTGGCGGGCGGGGATTTCCGCCGGCGGGACGGCACTCTGGTGGACTCCCGGGAAGGAGCGGGCTCGTCGCCTTCGAATACCGCGGCCAGGTCGCCGCCGTCACCGAAGGTATCCCGGTACTCCTCGTCCCGGAAGGGCTCCCCAGTTTCCGGGTATTCCGGCTCCGCGGGCTCCTCCGGTTCCTCCTGCTGAACTTCCTCTTCGGCTTTCATCTCCTCGGACACTTCCCGGATGATCTGCTCCAGCTCCATGTCCTCCGGATTCGTCAGCCCGGCGGCGAAAACTG
>CANQQI010000142.1 GCA_947625945.1 uncultured Oscillospiraceae bacterium | reverse complement strand
TGGCGGCCAGCGCGTGATCCCGGCAGCGGAACAGCGCCTCCTCCAGGGGGTCAAAGGGCAGCAGGTACTGCTTTTCGTACTCCTCCCGTTCGATGCCGCCGGTGGTCCGCAGCCGGGTCATCAGGTACTCCCCTGCCCGCTCCCGGATGGGGATCTCCTGCACCTCCTCCAGCACCGGGCCGTGGCGCTTGATCCCGTCGATATAGGCGTGGAGATCCCGCACCACCTTGAACCGCTTCCCGGCGAAATCCGAACTGGCGTCGGGGCCGAAGCCCAGATACTCCCCGCCCATCCAATACTTCAGATTGTGCTTGGAGACCATGCCCTTTCGGGCAAAATTGGAGATCTCATACTGCCGGTAGCCGTGTTCCTTGAGAATATCCACGGCGGACAGGTACATATCCGCCTGTACATCGTCGTTGGGAATATTGCAAAGGTCCTTGTAATCATACAGTGGGGTCCCCGGCTCCACCTTCAGCGCATAGCAGCTCATATGCTCCGGCGCCAGGTTCAGCACATGGGTCAAGGTCTCCTGCCAGGCCGCCAGGGTCTGCCCCGGCAGACCGTACATCAGATCCAGGGACAAATTCCGATACCCGGCCCGCCGGATCCGCTGGACGGCGGTGAGGACCTGGGCATAGTTGTGGGGCCGGCCCAGCCGCCGCAGCAGCTCGTCGTTGTCGTTCTGGACCCCCAGGCTCACCCGGTTGAACCCCTCCCCCCGCAGGCGGCGGAGAAGCTTGTCGGAAATGGAGTCCGGGTTGGCCTCAAAGGTGATCTCCGCGTCCGAGTCCACGTCGAAGGCCCGGCGGGCGGCGGTGAGAATGGTCGCCATTCCGTCCGCGCCGAAATAGCTGGGGGTCCCTCCGCCAAAATACACCGTATCCACCCGATAGCCCGGGGCCAGGGGCCCGGTCTCCCGAATGTGGGCGCAGATGGCGTCCACAAACCGATCAATCAGCCGGTCGTCCTTGGTGGTCAGGGAGTAAAAATCGCAGTACTGGCACTTGCTCCGGCAAAAGGGTACATGAATATAAATGCCCAACGGCGTTTTGTCTTTTCTTCCCAAAATGGGCATAGGCTCCTCCTTAGTCGTCGTCCAGCTTCAAAACCGCCATAAAGGCCTCGGAGGGAACGGAGACCGTGCCAAAGGTACGCATCCGCTTCTTGCCCTCCTTCTGCTTTTCCAGCAGCTTTTTCTTCCGGGTGATATCGCCGCCGTAGCACTTGGCCAAAACGTCCTTGCGCAAGGCCTTAATCGTCTCCCGGGCGATGATCTTGCCCCCGATGGCCGCCTGGACGGGGATCTCAAACTGGGCCCGGGGAATGTTCTCCTTCAGCTTTTCGCAGATCTTCCGGGCCCGGGGGTAGGCGTTGTCGGCGAACAGAATGAAGCTCAAGGCGTCCACAATGTCCCCGTTCAGAAGGATATCCAGCTTCACCAGCCTGCTGGGCCGGTAGCCGATCAGCTCATAGTCCAGGGAACCGTAGCCCCGGGTACGGGACTTGAGGGCGTCGAAAAAGTCGTAGATGATCTCATTGAGGGGCATTTCATAGTGTAGCTCCACCCGGCGCTCGTCCAGATAGACCATGTTTTTAAACTCGCCCCGGCGGTTGGTGCAGAGGTCCATAATCGCGCCCACATACTCCTGAGGGGCGATGAGACTGGCCTTCACAAAGGGTTCCTCCGCCAGCTGGATCTCCATGGGGTCAGGGTAGTTCAGGGGATTGTCCACCATGACTGTCTCGCCGTTGAGCTTGGTCACCCGGTAGACCACGTTGGGGGCGGTGGTGATCAGGTCCAGATTGTACTCCCGCTCCAGCCGTTCCTGGATGATCTCCATGTGCAGCAGTCCCAAAAAGCCACAGCGGAAGCCAAAGCCCAGGGCCAGAGAGCTCTCCGGCTCGTAGCACATGGAGGCGTCGTTGAGCTTCAGCTTTTCCAGCGCGTCCCGCAGATCCTGGTACTTGGCCCCGTCGGCGGGGTAGACGCCGGAGTAGACCATGGGCTGCACTGCCCGGTACCCCGGCAGGGGCTCCGCCGCCGGACGCTCCGCCCCGGTGACGGTGTCGCCCACCCGGGTATCGGACACGGTTTTGATAGAGGCGGTGAGATAGCCCACTTCTCCAGCGCCCAAGCTGTCCCGAGGCGTCAGGCCCAGGGGATTCATGGTCCCCACCTCCACCGCCTTGTAGGTGGCGCCGGTGGACATCATGCGGATCTCCATGCCGGGGCGAACGGTGCCCTCCATGACCCGGACGTAGACGATGACCCCCCGGTAGGAATCGTACTGGCTGTCGAAAATCAAGGCCCGCAGGGGGGCGTCCCGATCCCCCTTGGGAGGCGGCACGTCCTTGACGATCCGCTCCAGCACGGCGCGGATGTTGATTCCGTTCTTGGCGGAGATCTCCGGGGCGTCCTCGGCGGGGATGGCCAGAATATCCTCGATCTCCGCCTTGACCTCCTGAGGCCGGGCGGAAGGCAGGTCGATCTTGTTGATCACAGGCACGATCTCCAGGCCCGCGTCGGAGGCCAGGAAGGTGTTGGCCAGGGTCTGGGCCTCCACCCCCTGGCTGGCGTCCACCACCAGCACCGCCCCCTCGCAGGCGGCCAGGGAGCGGGAGACCTCATAGTGAAAGTCCACATGGCCCGGGGTGTCGATCAGGTTCAGGTCGTAGACCTCCCCATCGTCGGCCTGGTAGGTCAGCTGCACCGCCCGGGCCTTGATGGTGATGCCCCGTTCCCGCTCCAGATCCATGGAGTCCAGGATCTGATCCGCCATATCCCGGCTGTCCACAGCCCCGCAGGTCTCCAGCAGCCGGTCGGCCAGGGTGGACTTCCCGTGGTCAATGTGGGCGATAATGGAAAAATTCCGAATTTTGGAAAGATCGGTCATAAACATCCCCCGCTGGTATGCTTTTATCTTCTGGGCATATTATACCGAATTTTGCCGGAAAAGTAAACCGTATGTTTTGCCTTTTCTCCGGGCAAACTGTGAAACAGGGCGACAAAAAACGCCCAAAGCCGCAAAAATGAGAAATTTCTCCGGAAAGCCCTTGCCGAATTGGGGAAAAAGGGATATAGTCATATCGAAATTCATCTGCGTATTCTCTTGAGAGGAAAAATGGTATGAGCACACAAAAAAAATCCGGCAAACCCATGGACGACAATTACATTGCCCTTCAGAATCTCATTGCCCAGGGCCGGCGGGACGGCATGATCCGTGCCTCGGAGCTGAACGCCCAGCTGGAAAAAATGGACTTGAGTCCTGAAAAGCTGGAGGAGATCTACGACCGGTTCGAGGCCATGAACATCCAGATCATCAGCGCCGACCTGGATTTGGAGCTTGGCTCCGACATGGACGTGGGGATGGAGGACGCCCTGATCGACGATCTGGATATGGCCACCGGCGACGACGAGGAGCTGGTAGATCCGGTGGATCTGGCGGCGGAGTACAATCTGGACGACCCCGTGCGGATGTACCTGAAGGAGATCGGGCAGATTCCCCTGCTTTCGGCGGAAGAAGAGGTGGATCTGGCCAAGCGGGTCACCGAAGGGGACCAGGAGGCCAAAAACAAGCTCACCGAGGCCAACCTCCGGCTGGTGGTCTCCATCGCCAAAAAATACTCCGGGCGGGGCCTGCACATCCTGGATCTGATCCAGGAGGGCAACACCGGCCTCATCCGGGCGGTAGACAAATTCGACTGGACAAAGGGAAACAAATTCTCTACATATGCCACCTGGTGGATCCGGCAGGCCATCACCCGGGCCATTGCCGACCAGGCCCGGACCATCCGGGTGCCGGTGCATATGGTAGAGGTCATCAACAAGGCCACCAGGTGTAACCGGAAGCTGGTGCAGGAGCTGGGCCGGGAGCCCACCATGGAGGAGATCGCCGACGAGCTGGGGCTGCCGGTGGAAAAAATCATCGAGGCCAACCGGACGGCGGCGGATACCCTGAGCCTGGACACCCCCGTGGGTGACGAGGAGGACACCTCCATCGGCTCCTTCGTGGAGGACGACCGTACCCCCGGCCCTGCCGACGCCACCTCCAACGCCCTGCTGGCGGAGGCCCTGAAGGAAATTCTGGACACCCTGACCGAGCGGGAAGCGGACGTGCTGCGGATGCGCTTCGGCATGTACGACGGGCGCACCCACACTCTGGAAGAGGTGGGGCAGATCTTCGGGGTCACCCGGGAGCGGATCCGTCAGATCGAGAACAAGGCCATCCGAAAGCTCCGCCACCCCAGCCGCGCCAAAAAGATCAAGGATTTTTACTGCTGATAGCGTTTTGCCGGCCGCTTGGGAAGCGGCTGGCCCTTTTTTGTCCAAAGGCGTCGATAAAATCGCCGCCGGCCCCCGGAATACCCGGGGGCCGGCATTTTATTACGGACTGAGCTTGGCGCCGGAGAGGGCCTCGTAGTACTGCGCAATGGCGCTGTGATCCAGCTGGCCCTTGCCCTGGGCATGGAGCCACTGCATCACCTCCATCACCGAGGCAGTCATGGGCACCGGCGCGCCCACGGCGTGGGCACAGTCCAGGACGTTATTCAGGTCTTTGATATGCAGGTCGATCTTAAAGCCGGGCCGGTCGTCGCCGGAGAGCATCATGGGCGCTTTGGCGTTAAGCACCGTAGAGCCCGCCAGCCCGCCCTGAATGGCCCGAAACACCAGCTCCGGCTCCACCCCGGCCATTTTCGCCAGGGTCAGAGCCTCCGCCACCGCCCGGATGTTGCAGGCCACAATGATCTGATTGGCCAGCTTGGCGGTATTGCCGGCCCCCACCTCCCCGCAGCGGACGGCGGAGGCGCCCATGGTCAAAAGCAGGGGCTTCATCCGGTCGAAAACCTCCTGTTTGCCCCCCACCATGAAGCTCACCGTGCCGTCGATGGCCTTGGGCTCCCCGCCGGACACCGGCGCGTCCAGCATTTCAATGCCCTTTTCCGCCAGAGAAGCGGCGATCTCCCGGGAGGCCACCGGATTGATGGAGCTCATGTCGATATACACCGCGCCGGGCCTCATGTGTTCCGCCACGCCGCCGGGGGCGAGCATCACCTCCCGGACCTGGGGGGAGTTGGGGAGCATGGTCAGCACCACGTCGCA
>CANQQI010000141.1 GCA_947625945.1 uncultured Oscillospiraceae bacterium | reverse complement strand
GGCCAGCTCCAAAATCAGCTGCTCCAGCAGCCGCTCCGGATCGTCGAAGGAGGTCTTCATCCGGTAATCCGTCTCCATCACCAGCTCCGCCGCCTTCCCACAGAAGGCGGGGGAGAATTTTCCGGCGGCGGCCATGGTCTTCCGGGCGGGATAGTCCCCAAGGCCATAGAGCTTGGCCAGTTCGCCTGGGCCCATGCCCTTGTCCAGCAGGGTCCGGGCAGCGCCCAGGCGGCGAAAGTGATTTCCCACCGCCCCCAGAATCGCCAAGGGCTCCTGCCGCATCAACAGCAGGGTCCGGAGCTTTTTCAGCGCCTCGCCATAGGCCCCCTGGGCCAGAAGATCCGTCATTTGGAACACCACCGCCTCCAGCACCGGTTCCGTGACGGCGTCGATATCGCTTTTGACGATCTCCTCCGCCCCGGAATAGGCGGAGATTTTGGCGATCTCCCCGGCGAGCAGGGTCATGGAGCCCCCGGTCAGATCCACCAGATAGCCCGCCAGGTCTGAGCTGATCCGTTTGCCCTGGGAGGCGAAATGCCGGCCCACCCAGGCGATCAGGTCGTGCCGGCTCTGCCGGGTAAATTCCACGATCTGCCCAGCAGCCAGGGCGCCATACAGCTTCTTTTGCCGCTTGTCCGGCTTCCAGGCCACCGTCTCATAGGTCAGGGTCAGGGTGCAGTAGTCGGGAATATCGGAAAGCAGGTTCCCCAGAAAATCCCGGTCGCTCTCCGGCAGCTTGAACAGATCCACCTCATCCACCCAGACGAAGGTGCGCTCCGCCATCATGGGCAGGGCCTCCAGGGCGTCCTGGAGGGCCTGGCAGGAGAAATTCTCGCCATTGAGCCGGTGGTAATTGAAGGCCTCCGTGGTCGGGTCCACCAGCAGTTTTTTCAGCCGGTCCAGATAGTGGCGCAGGAGGAAAACTTCCTCCCCGTAAAAAACGTACAGCCGGGCGGGGGTATTGTCCCGCAGCGCCCTTTTCAGCGCGGTCAGCGGATCGTCAACGGGCCTTGCCATGGATTCACCCCCTGTAAACAATGGTTCCGTCCTCGTCGGTACGGTAGACGGTGCAGCAGAATTGGGCCAGCCGGTCCAGAATTTCCGGGGCCGGATGGCCGTAAGAATTGTCCGCCCCCACGCTGATCACCGCCACCTTTGGATGGGTCGCCTCCAAAAGGTCCAGGGACGTGGAGGTTTTGGAGCCATGGTGGCCCACGATCAGCACCTCCAGCTCCGGAAGAGAAAAGCTATCCATCAGCGCCGCCTCCCCGGCGGCGGAACGGTCGCCGGTCACGAGAATATCCGTCCCGGGCGTCTGGAACAGGACGCACAGGCTCCCGTCATTGTCGGACAGTGCCGGATCCCCGGGAAAGAGGGAGATCCGGGTATCGGCGTAGGAAATCTGATAGCTTTGCTCCACCGTCAGGCTGGGCAGTCCCGCGCCGTAGCCCGGGTCCTCCTCCGGAAGAAGCAGCATGTTCGCCGGGATTCGGGTGAACAGATAGGGCAGTCCCGCGGCGTGGTCGGCATCAAAATGGGTCAGGATCACCCCGTCCAGCCGCCGGATGCCTTGGGACAGCAGGGTGTCCGCCGCCAAATCCGCCGCGTCCTGAGCATTGTCCCCGCCGCAATCCACCAGGTAGGTCTTCCCCTCGCTTTGAAAGAGCAGACACTGCCCCTGGCCAACATCCAGGACCGTCAGCCGGAAATCGTCCAGCCGGGGCTGGATCCAGGAGACCAGCAGCGCCGCGCACAGCCCCGCGATCCCCAGGCAGGAGAACAGCAGGGGCTTCTTTCGCGGGAGCAGCAGAAAAATGCCCAACAGCACATAGCACCCCGTCAGCCAAATCACGGCCCAGGGGTTCACGGTATACACCGCCGCCAGCGGAAAGGCGGCCAGTACCCGGGCAGCGCCCAGGACGTACCTGGCAAGCCAAGACGCCAGCCATGCCAGCGCCCGCCCCGCCGGCAGGAAGAGCCATCCCAGGGCGCAGGAGAGCATGGCGGCGTAAAACAGCAGGTTTACCGCCCACAGGCACAGCAGATTGGTCACCGGTCCCACCAGGCTCACCGCCCCAAAGTAGGCGGCGGACAGAGGCGTAGTCACCGCCATCGCCCCCAGGGTTACGGAAACGCCTCCGGCCATCCAGCGGACCAGCCGGGCCCGAAGGGTCTTCCCCTCGCCGCCCAAATGCTCCGTCAGCCAGGTACGGAGGGGCTCTGAGAACAGGAAGATCCCCGCCATGCAGCCCACAGAGAGCTGGAAGCTGATATTCGTCACCGTCATGGGATTGAACGCCAGCATCCCCACCACCGCAGCGGCCAAGGCCGTGGGCGGATCGTACTCCTGTCCCAGCAGCAATGCCAGCAGCGTCAAACCGGACATGACGCAGGCCCGGGTGACAGAGGGCGTGAAGCCCGCCACGGCGGCAAAGAGGATCAGGGTAGGGATTCCCACCGCCGCCGTCAAGACCCGGCGCTTCCGGGTAAACAGGCAAATCAGAGAAAACAAAATAGACACATGGAGTCCAGACACCGCCACCACATGACGGATGCCGCTGAGGCGAAAGGCGGTGTTTTCCTCGTAACGCAGGCCTCCGGTGTCTCCCAGCAGCAGTCCCCGGACAAAGGGCGCCACATCCGCCGGGAAAATCCGGTCGATCAGCTCCAAAATTCCCCGGCGCAGCACCGCCGGCCGGCTGTAAAGGGGAACTTCCTCCCCCGCTATCTTCTCCGGCGTCCCCTGGACGTAGGCCAGCAGGAAGATCCCCTTTCCGCTCTGATAGGAGATCTCCTCCCCGGCGTCGGGAACCGTGGTTTGGAACCGGAAGCTGCCCCGCAGCAGGTCACCGGGGGCCAGATCCTCCTCCCCGCTGTAATAGATCCGCACCCGGTAGGGCTTCCCGTCCAAGGTCACCGCTCCGTCGGCGGCCTTGCCGTAGCGGGTTTCGTAGCTGTAATCCGTGATCTCCATCTGGGCGGAAGCGGTGCGGCCCTCCAGGGAGCGGGCAGGGGTGAGATAGATCTGATCATAGCCCCAGCACCAAACCGCCCCGATGGCGCAGCCCAGCAGAAGATAAACCGCAAACCGGGCCTCCCGCACCCGCCGGGACAGCAGCACCGCCAGAAACAGTCCCGCTCCAGCGCCAAGTCCAAGGAACAGCAGCCTGTTTCCGGGAAGAAGGTACGCCCACACGGCGCTGGCCCCGGCGAATCCAAGGCCGAACCAGACCAGCTTGCGCATGGGTACCTCCCTTCCAGGTTTCTTATCCCTTCAGTTTTTCAGAAACGTAGTCGTCTACCAGGGCTAGGGCGTTATCCAGCTTGAGAACGTCCTTGCCGCCGCCCATGGCGGAGTCGGGCTTGCCGCCGCCGGAGCCGCCGCAGCAGGCGCAGACCTGCCGCACCAGTTCCCCGGCCTTCAGGCCCCGGGCCACGGCCTCCTTGCCGCAGACTGCCAGGAAGGTAATCTTCCCCTCGTTGACGGCGGAGAGGACCGCCACTACATCGGGGGCCTTGTCCCGGAGCAGATCGCCCATCTGCCGCAGGCGGGCGGCATCGGCGCCGGGAACATTGGCGGTCAGCACATGGAGCCCTTCCACTAGCCGGGCGCCGTAGAGGTACCGCTCCGTCTCGCCGGCGGCCTCCTTGCTCTTGAAATTCTCGATGGAGCGGCGAAGCTGCCGGATCTCCTCGATCTGGTTCTGGATCTTGTCCCCCAGGTCGGAGGGCTTGACCTTCACCAGGGCGGCAGCCTTGTAGAGCCGCTCCCGCTCCTTTTCCAGCTCCGCCATGCAGACCTTGCCGGTAACGGCCTCGATCCGCCGGACGCCGGAGGCCACGCTTCCCTCGCTCTCAATAAGGAAGGGGCCGATCTTGGCGGTGTTGTCCAGATGGGTGCCGCCACACAGCTCGATGGAGTAGCCGCCCATGTTGACCACCCGTACCACATCGCCGTATTTTTCGCTGAACAACGCAGTCGCCCCAGTGGCCTTGGCCTCCTCGATGGGCATTTCCCGAATGTTAACGGAGTAGCCCTCCAGCACGGCGGACTGCACCAGGGCGTCCACCCGGGCCAGCTCCTCCGGCGTCAGGGCTGCGTAGTGGGTAAAGTCGAACCGCAGCCGGTCCGGCTCCACCAGGGAGCCGGCCTGGTGGACATGGTCCCCCAGCACGCTCTTCAATGCCCGCTGGAGCAGGTGGGTGGCGGAGTGGGCCCGCATGATGGCCCGGCGGCGCTCCACGTCAATGGCGGCGCACACCGGATCGTCCACCTTGATGGTGCCCCGGAGCATGGCGCCGTAGTGCAGGTACTTGCCCGCCTTGTCCTTCTGGACATCCCGGACCTCAAACCGGCTGTCCCCCACCAGGATCACGCCATGGTCGGCGGTCTGGCCGCCCATCTCGGCGTAGAAGGGGGTCTTGTCCAGCACCAGGATGCCGCTCTCCCCGCCGGTGATGGCGCCGGAGACCTCGTCCCCCACGCACACCGCCAGGACCCGGGCCTCACAGCTGTTCTGCTCATAGCCCACGAACGTGGTGGGCGTATTGTCCAATCCCAGGTCGATACCCGCCCAGGCCAGATCGCCAAGGGCCTTCCGGGCCTCCCGGGCCCGGACCTTCTGCTCCTGCATCTTCGCCTCAAAGGCGGGCAGATCCACCTCCATGCCCTCGTCGGCCACCATCTCCACCGTCAGGTCGATGGGGAAGCCGTAGGTGTCATAGAGCTTGAAAGCGTCGGCCCCGGAGAACCGGGTCTCGCCCTTGGCCTTGTGGCTGGCAAGCAGGTCGCTGAAGATCCGCATACCGCCGTCGATGGTCCGGGCGAAGTTCTCCTCCTCCACCTTCACCACCCGGGTGATATAGGAGGCCCGCTCCCGCAGATAGGTGTAGTGGTTCTCGTTCTCCCGCACCACGGTCTCCACCACCTGGTACAGGAAAGGCTCGTTCACCCCCAGGAGCTTGCCGTGGCGGGCCGCCCGCCGGAGCAGCCGCCGCAGAACGTAGCCCCGGCCCTCGTTGCTGGGCAGAACGCCGTCGGCGATCATGAAAACGCTGGCCCGGATGTGGTCCGTGATGACCCGGAGGGAGACGTCGGTCTTGTGGCT
>CANQQI010000140.1 GCA_947625945.1 uncultured Oscillospiraceae bacterium | reverse complement strand
CAGATCGTGGTCACCAAGGACAACACCACCATCGTGGACGGCTACGGCGACGCCGAGGCCATTGCTTCCCGGGCCAACGTGATCCGGGCCTCCATCGCCACCACCACCTCCGACTATGACCGGGAGAAGCTCCAGGAGCGGCTGGCCAAGCTGGCCGGCGGCGTGGCCGTCATCAAGGTCGGCGCCCAGACCGAGGTCGCCATGAAGGAGCTGAAGCTCCGGGTGGAGGACGCGCTGAACGCCACCCGTGCCGCTGTGGAGGAAGGCATCGTGGCCGGCGGCGGCGCCGCCCTGGTCAACGCCATTGACGACGTGAACGCCCTGGTGGAGACCCTCCATGGGGACGAGAAGACCGGCGCACGGATCGTGGCCACCGCCCTGCAGGCCCCTGTCCGCCAGATCGCGGAAAATGCCGGCGTGGACGGCTCCGTGGTCTTCGAGCGGATCCGCTCCTCCGGCAAGATCGGTTATGGCTACAACGCCTACACCGAGGAGTACGCGGACATGATCTCCGCCGGGATTGTGGATCCCACCAAGGTCACCCGTTCCGCTCTGGAGAACGCCGCCTCCATCGCCGCCTGCGTCCTGACCACCGAGTCCCTGGTGGTGGACAAGCCCGATCCCGCCGCTGACGCGGCCGCTCAGGCTGCCGCCGCTCAGGCCGGCGGAATGTACTAAGCCAATAGTAAGTCCATTTGCCGGGAGGCGCTTCCGTAGGGAGCGCCTCCCATTTTTGGCGGCTTTCACGGCAAAAAAGCAAGGCGTCCTCCTTTGAGGACGCCGTCAGCTTTATCCCGCGTAATAGAGCGCGATGAGAATGTAGTTTCCGCTGTGCCGCAGATCGATCCCCGCCCGAGTATAGTCGGCGGACAGAAAACTCCCGCCACTGGAAAGGATCAGCTCTTCCAGCAATTCGGCGGCGTAGGCGTCGTCGGTGACGGAGAAACCTCCGGTACCGGCGGCAGAACAGGCATAGCCGTTGGCAAGCAGAAATTCCAGCAGGGTCCCGCTGCCGTCCCAGCTTTGGCCCAGCGCGGTCAAGGCCCCATCGGAACCCAGCGGGGGAAGCCCGGCGTTGGCCCGGGCCTGATTGATCAGCGCCAGCACGAACTCAGCGCTGACGCTGCTACCGCCGGCAGGCGGCGCGCTGGGCGATTCTGTGGTTGGCGGCGGCGCTGTGACCGGCGGTGGGGACGGCGCGGTGGGAGGCGGACTGGTTGCCGGGGGCTCCGTGGGATTGGATTCCTGGCCGCGGGACTCGTCGGAACCTTCGGTTTCTGAGGCGCTCGTGCCGGGGCTTCCGGAGGTTTCCCCGCCGGGATCCCCGGCAGTGGGCTTGCCAGAGGGTTCCCCGTCCGTTTCCGTGGTTCCCGCTGTGGCGAAGGGCTGAGTTTCCGGTGGCGCGGTGCGCACCGGCTGGGTGGGTGCGGCAGTTTCAACGGCGCCCGCTGTGGCCGTGGCGGTTCCATTAGCGGCGTAAGAGGAGCCGGTTTCCTGCCCCGTGGAGGCGGTGATTTCCGGATCCGGCGGCTGGGGTAGGGAAATGTAAGTTTGACGGTAGCACCCCACCAGCGGGATCAGGCACAGGGCAGTCAGCAGCCACATCCGTTTCATTCTCTATCTCTCCGTAAGGCCAATGTCAGTCGCAGACGTACATTCCGAAAAAGGCCAGCAGCCCCGGTCCACAGTCGTATTCCAGACCGCATCGATCCGCCAGCTTTTTCACAAAAACGCAGTAGGCGGACATACAGGAGTACCGATAGGCGGGGAACCGGCAGGGCTCCCCCTTGGGCAGCACGCAGGGACTGCACAGAGCGCAGCCGCTGGCGCCCACCAAAAAGCCATCGCAGCCGTCTGCCCGGAGGGCCTTCACCAGCTGGATGCTGGCCCGGTTGTGTCCGGCTTTGGCCTGCTTGGTGGCGGCTTTGTCGGAGTAGTCGGAGATCTCCCAGATGGTTTGCAGCACCAGGGCCCGGGAATGGGCCAGAATTTTCTCCCGCATCTCCTCCGGGGTGCCGCAGTCCGGCGGGCAGCAGTAGTTGATGGCGTACTGGCCGCATAGATTTTCGGCGCAGTACTGCCGGAAGGAGAAGTCAAAGGGAATGTCCTTCGTCTCTACCACTGCCGCTCCGGCGAAGCCGGCGTCCTCGGCGGCGCGAATCAGTTCTTCATTCGTCATAACGCTCTCACCGCTCACACGTTGAACAGGAAGTTGACCACATCCCCGTCCTTCATTTCGTACTCCTTGCCCTCGCTGCGGACCTGGCCCTTGGCCTTGGCGGCGGCCAGGGAGCCGGCGGCCTTCAGATCCTCGAAGGCAATGACCTCCGCTCGGATGAAGCCCCGCTCAAAGTCGGTGTGGATCTTGCCGGCGGCCTGGGGGGCCTTGGTGCCCCGGCGGATGGTCCAGGCCCGGCACTCGTCGGCACCGGCGGTGAGGAAGGAGATCAGCCCCAGCAGGGCGTAGCTGCTGCGAATCAGCCGGTCCAGGCCGGACTCGGCCACCCCCAGCTCCTCCATGAACATGGCCCGCTCCTCCGGGTCGTCCAGCTCGGCAATGTCCGCCTCCAGCTTGGCGCAGATGGGGATCACCTGACTGCCCTCGCCGTCGGCCAGGGCCTTGACCTGACGGTAGTATTCGCTGTTTTCCGGCTGGGCCCACTGGTTTTCGTCCATGTTTGCCACATAGATGGTCTTTTTCATGGTCAGCAGATCGGAGGTGGCGATGAGGGCCAGTTCATCCTCGCTGCCCTCGAAGGTCCGGGCCAGCTTGCCCTCGTTCAGGTGAGCCAGGAGTCGGGAAAAGACCTCCGCCTCCCGGAGAAAGCGCTTGTCCCCGCCCTTGGCGGCCTTCTGGCACTTGTCCACCCGGCGCTCCACCATTTCAATGTCCGCCATCACCAGCTCCAGATTGATGATGTCGATGTCCCGCAGGGGATCGGTGTTTCCCTCCACATGGGTGACGTTGGAATCGTCAAAGCACCGGACCACATGAACGATGGCGTCGGTGGTACGGATGTTGCTCAGGAATTTGTTTCCCAGGCCCTCGCCCTTGGAGGCGCCCTTTACCAGCCCCGCGATGTCCACAAATTCCACCACGGCAGGGGTGGTCTTCTTGGGTTTATAGAAGTCCGACAGCCAGGTGAGCCGCCCGTCGGGCACGCTGACGGTGCCCACATTGGGGTCGATGGTGCAGAAGGCGTAGTTGTCCGCCGGGACGCCGGCGCTGGTAATGGCGTTGAACAGGGTGGACTTGCCCACATTGGGCAGGCCCACGATGCCGAGCTTCATAAAAATCAACTCCTTTTTCTAAATTCTACCACAGTCCGGAAAAGATTTCAATAACTCCGCCGGAAAGAACCCGCATTTGCGCTGCTTTTGTCTCGGTCAACCGGGCCGCGCATACCGCTTGTTCAGTTCTTCAACAAAAGAACCGCTCTTGGCCGTCATTTCGACCCATGCCGGCCGAAAACCGCTTTTAATGGCGTTGCGCACGGATCGGATATTTGACCATGCGGCGCAGTAAAACGGAACCTTGTCCTGTTTCAGGATCTCAAACGCCAAACGGCTGGTCAGCGCGGAGGCGACGCCCTGATGGCGGTAGGCGGGCAGTACATCGATGCCGATCTGCCACATACTTTCGCAGTCGGCGGAACAGGCCGCCAGGCCGACGAGCGCTTCGCCGTCATATGCGCCGACGCCTAAAATATCCAGTTCTTTTCGCGCCTTACATAGGGCGTTGCTCCACTGGGGCGTGTAAAGCGGGGCGAAATCCGCGGGACGCAGCAGCTTTGTTCTGTAGGGGCAGTCCAAGGGCTTTAATTCCCGAAGGTCGGGCAGAAAATATTCCGCCATAAAGCAAACGCGCAGGCCGTCCTTTTGCAATTCGTCGTTCAGGACGTGCAAATTTGGAGTTTCAAAACAGTGCTCCACCGGGAAGCGGTTAATATAATCGGTCACAACGGCGCGGTATTTTTCGTCTACCGAGGCGACGATATTATTGCCGTAGGAGATCAGGTTGCAGTCAAAGGGGAGGGACAGATATTTTCTCGCCTCCGAATGGACGGCGGAGGGAACCACAACATTTTCCGTTTTAAAAAAGTCTTCCGCCCGGCAGTTCGCGTCAATGGCGGACTGCCCCATGGCGATATGTAGAATGTCTTCGTTGGTAAAATACATAGAGGGCCTCTTTTCCTGCGCAAGGTTCCATTTTCGCTGTGCCATTATAGCATAAAAGCAGGCCATTTTCAATGAAAATGGCCTGCTTTTTGGTTGCGGAGGGAGGACTTGAACCTCCGACCTCCGGGTTATGAGCCCGACGAGCTGCCAACTGCTCTACTCCGCGATACAGATGCGTTTCTTTTAGCTTGGGTATTATAGCACAGGGCAGGGCGTTTGTCAAGACTTTTTTCAAAACAGGAGCCGACCCAATTTTCCATGCCGGTATTTTGCGAAAAACGCCGGCCCAGAAGCGGCGGGAGCAGGGGACTGCCCGGTTTCGCTATGCCCGGTCACGACCTTCAAACCTGGGGGAAAGGGGCAAAAAAACCGCCCGGTCCATGATCCGGGCGGTGCATTTCTGGATCATCTGCCGTTGCGGTAGTGCCCAGGGGTGGTATTGTAGGCGGCGTAGAACAGGCGATGGAAATAGCTGATGTTTTCGTAGCCCACCTGGCGGGCGATGTCGTTTACCCGCATGTCGGTTTCCCGCAGAAGCCTGGCGGCGTGATACATCCGCTGCTCCTGCACCAGATCCGTATAGGTCTTTCCCATCCGGCGGTGCAGCTCCCGGGATAGGAAGCTCACGTCCCTGCCCATCTGCTTGGAGAGCTGCGTCAGGCTTCCCTGGGCGTAGTTTTCCTCAATGTAGGTGAGTATTTCCCATACCACCCGATCCTGCCGCCGCCAGGGGATGGTGTCCGCCCGAGTGAACAGCTGCGCCAGCAGAAGGGTCATGGTCATCCGGCTGACGCTGGTCTGGCAGGGAGTCGCCAGCAGGGCGGCCAGCAGGTTTTCCACCAAATTCTGTATGGGAATATCCTCCGCTACCTGAAAGTGCAGACATCCCTGGCCGCCCCATGCGCCCAGGAGGCAGTTCAGCATGAACTCCCGCTGGGGCGAAGGGTTCGCCGC